>DLNB01000039.1 GCA_002479455.1 Acetothermia bacterium UBA7521 | reverse complement strand
TCGGGCTGATCGGCGCGCGGCAGACGGTTGGGAAGGCGCTCAGATGGGAGCTGCCCGAGGGCGCTCGCAGGAGACCCTTATACGGGGATGGCCTCGCGGAGAACCCGATCGCGGATGCGTGACTTGAGACCGCGGACCGTTACCACGTCCACGCGACAGCCCAGCAGGCTCTCAAGCTCCTGCTGAAGCCCGCCGAGGTCGAGCAGGGTACGCCCCGGTTCGAGTTCCACCAGGAAGTCAACATCGCTGGCCTCATCGTCCTGCCCACGCGCGAAGGAGCCGAACACGCGCACGTTGCGCACTCCGTGCTCGGAGCAGAGGCGGAGGATCCCCTCGCGCTTGTCCTTGAGCAGAACGTCCAGCGTCATCGCTGTCTCCTCATCGCCATGATAGGCGCGGGCTCCTCGGCCGCCAAGAAGCTGTCTGAGTTCACAGGCGCCGGGGTCAGACCTTCATTCTTAGGATCTGCGGGACAACGCTGGCAGGCTCGTGAGCATTGAAGGCAAGCTCTGGACCTGAGGACCGGCGCGGTCGCCCTCACGGCGAGCCCGGACTTTCTCTTATCCAACACCGACCGAAGCTTGGCTGCCCTGACAGTGGGGCGCCACCGGCAGACTGGCTCCGGTGGGTGTGGTCTTCGACGCCCCCCTTCGGCCTACGTCACCGAAGGGCCCGGGATGCTGTATCGCAAGGCCGGACCCGAGAACCTGGAAACGGACCGAGAACGTGGCCGCAATCCCGGACACTCCACCGTAGACGGTCACCCATGACGGAGCCGCCGGGGGTCCGCGCTCCGCGATGTGGCGGCGGAGGCCCACCTCTCAGCGAACGAGGTTGCTCGCCACGTCAGTGATGTTGAACGAGGCCCAACACGCCCGCGCGAGATCATGCCCGCGGGTGGGCCAACTGGCGTTGATGATCTTGAACCCCTTCTCCTGGACTCGCTCGACGCAGAGCACAAGGTCGGCATCCGATGACACGAGTATCCCAACGTCGTATGCACGCTCCCACGCCAAGGACAGAAGATCGGTCACGATTGCGGTGTCTACACCCTTCTCGCGACTCCGAACGAGGGGTCGTGAGCATTCAGGGCAGACAGCCACGCTCCAGCCACACTCTCGGCAGTACACCTTGACCGGTCTGTCCTTCCGTTCAGTGGCGAACACCCGGAAGCCCACCTGCCTATCAAGGAAGCTGGCCAGCCATCCTCTGAGCTTGACGTCAGCCTCGCTCGCTGGGTTGAACGAGGCGTAGACCCTGGCCTCCTCGAGTTTGAGCTCGCCTTCCAGGCCTGCCCTCGAGATTCGTCTCTGCGCCTCCGCGGTGAACTGGGCTGGCAGTCTCGGCCAGTCGCACTGCTTGTCGGGAGTCATGTGATCATTCCACTGAAGCTGGAAGTTCCAGAAGTCCACAAACAGGCGCACGCGGTAGGACACGGCCACACCTCCTGACGAAACAATGCGGGGACCCCACTGCTGGGGTCCCCGGAGGGCTAACTCGAACCCGGCTAGGGGAGTGCCCTAACCCAAGGCCCGGCTGCATAATACGTGAGTACACGCGGTACCTCACGGCGGACTATTGGCAATCATTATAGGGAGCTGGCTGGGGGTGTCAAGGACCATCTTCGTGCGCCAGGAAATCGTTGCAGGGTTCAGCGCACGCCGCGGTTCGAGTCTTACCAGGAAGTCGACGTCGCTCGCCTGATCGGCCTGGATGGCCAGCAGCCCCGCGATCTCGCCTCGGCTCGGGGTGTGGCTAGCGAGGATCCCGCTGTCCAGCCAGTCGCCTAAGGTCATCCTCGTCTCCGATCAGGAGGATCTTCGGCTCCCGCATCACCGTGGTCAAGAAGGGGTCTCCGCCGCGGATCCGCCTCTTGAACTCCTCGGCCGGAAACACGACGGGATTCACCTCGCGACGGAGCTTCTGCTCGGCTTCCCTCACAGCAGCAGCCAACTCCAACGCCGGAACGTCCCCCACCACGAGGAGGTCCACGTCACTCTCGCCCACCGCGTCCCCGCGAGCCAGGGATCCGTAGATGAAGGCGGCTTCGATCCGCTTGGCCAGCGGCTCAAGAAGAGCGCGTAGGGCCGCAGGTGCGCCCATCGTCTTCTCCACCAGCGCCTTCAGTTCCGCGAACACCGGGCTGTCCGGGCTGGCTTGGAAGAACACCTGGTTCCCCCGCGCCGTCCGTCGGATCAGCCCGGCGTGGGTGAGGACCCGGAGCTCGCGCTGGACGGTGCCCACGCCGAGGCCCACCTCGCGGACGATCTCGTTCAGGTAGAACGAACGATCGGCGGAGGTGAACAGGAGGGCAAGCACGGCACGGCGGGTCTTCCCGAAAAGAGCCGTTCCGATTGCCTCTTCAAGGCCCGTCGAACCCATCGTGGGTACGATCATACCCATAATGGGTGCGGACGACAAGCCCCCCAGCACGCCAAGCATCGCCGGAGGTGCCTGAGGGCTAGGGGAGTACCCCCGTCGTGGTTTCAGGGTTCTGTCTCAACCCTCAGGCGTGGATCTCAGACACCACCGCTCGCTGATCTCAAAGCGCGGTCCGTGCACTGCTTCTCTTCTGCGGACCCTTGACGTGAATGATTATCATCCACGGCGTGAATAATCTGCAGGAGAGGATGTGTCGTTTTGGCGGGGAACGCTGGGACGCACTACGATACGGCGTGAACCACACGTTCGAGCAGGGTGTGGGATGAACGGCGCTCAGGGGAGGCAGGGATGAGGCTAGGGAAGGTTCTTCTCGTTGTGTTTGGTGTTCTCGTGGGGATCGTCGGGGTCGGCCTGGTGATCGGCGGGACGGCGGGCCTCGTGTTCCGCCTGGCGTTCGCCGATCGCGACGGGTTCATGGCGTCGGGCGAAGCCCGGCTGCTGAGCAACGCCTACGGGATCGTCACACAGACGGCGCGCATCGGCGGAGACGCCCCGTGGTGGCGGGGAAGCCGGGTAACGCTGCGGGTCGAGGTGCGAGCAGCCGACCCCAGCCGCGCCCTGTTCGTAGGGGTCGCCGACTGGCGCGATGCCCAGGCCTACCTGGCGGGCGTGGCCCGCGACGAGGTGGTGGACTTCGAGCTCCGCCCGGTGTGGGTCGGGTACCGGAGTATCCCCGGCGGGCCGCCGCCGGAACCGCCGGGCCGGCGGCCGCTGTGGGCTGCCCGCGCGGAAGGCGTGGGGGTGCAAACGCTGACCTGGGACGTGGTGCCAGGTGAGTGGACCCTCGTCGTGATGAACGCCGATGGATCCCAAGGTGTCGAGGCGTGGGCGTCGGTGGGGGTACGGTTCCCAGCGCTGTTACCGTTCGCGATCGGCGTCCTCGTGGGCGGGCTGGCGTTGGTCGCGCTGGCTGTCGCCCTGATCTACGTCGGGGTGCGCGGGCGTCCTCTCGCCGAGGGGTCGCCGCAGGCCGAACCCGCTGACGGTTACCCGCTCACCTTCACGGGCGAGCTCTCCGAGCCTCTGTCACCCGCCCTGTGGCTGGTGAAGTGGCTCCTCCTCATCCCGCACTACATCGTGCTCGCCTTCCTGTGGGTCGGGTTCTGCGGGTCGTGGCTCGCCTCGCTGTTCGCGATCCTGTTCACTGGGCGGTACCCGCGGCCACTGTTCGACTACAACGTGGGCGTCCTGCGCTGGACATGGCGCGTCGGGTTCTACGCGTACCAGGCGCTGGGCACGGACCGGTACCCGCCGTTCACCCTGCAGGCGGGGGACTACCCGGCGGACCTGAGTGTGGCCTATCCGGAGAGGCTGTCCCGCGGCCTCGTCCTTGTGAAGTGGTGGCTGTTGGCGATCCCCCACTATGCGGTGGTGAGCCTGTTCCAGGGAGGGGGAGGCCGGTCCGGCGGTGGGCTCGTGCCGCTCCTCGCGTTCTTCGCCGGGGTGGCGCTCCTGTTCCGGGGGAGGTACCCGAAGGGGATCTTTGCGTTCGTGATGGACATGAACCGCTGGGCGTACCGGGTGGCGATCTACGCCGCCCTGATGACGGACCGCTACCCCCCGTTCCGACTGGGGCAGTAGAGCGGCAGAGCGGTTGGTCTCCGGTTTGAGAGTGTGTTCCCCTCTCCTCTTCCTCTCCCCCCACAGGGGGAGAGGGATGAAGGGTGCGGGGGCAGAGGAAGCGAGAGGGAGGATCGCGTTGCGAACGAACATCCCACGGCCGCGCCCGGTTCACAGCGGTGAACACGTTGATAGGGAGTCGCACACAGGTCCCTGCTTCCGGGTCGTGGACGGCCAGATACGCCAGGGGTAAGCTCGCCCCATGAAGACCGTGCAGTACGTGTACTGGCAGCGGGAGGATGCGTGGATCGGCCATCTCGCTGAGTACCCGGACTACTGGACGCAGGGACGTTCCCTGGACGAGTTGAAGGAGAACTTGAGGGACCTCTATGCGGACCTCTCCAGCGGGGCGATCCCCGAGGTGCGCCGCGTGGATGAGCTGCAGGTCGCATGAAGCGGGCGGACCTCGTCCGCGAGATTGAGAAGAAAGGCTGCGTTCTGATTCGCCACGGGGCACGTCACGACTGGTATCAGAACCCCACCACAAGGATCAGCCAACCGATTCCCCGCCACACCGAGGTCAAGGACGTTCTGGCCAAGCACATCCTCAAGATGCTCTCGAGCTGAGGCGATAGTTGGGCAGGAAGCTGTAAGGAGGCTTGATGGAAAGCAAGACAGGGCGGACCGAGGAGTTCCGGGTCAGCGGAGAGGAGGTCGTGGCGAAGGTGAAGGAGCTCGTCCACGAGGGGAACGTGCGCCGGATCATGATCCGCAACGAGAAGGGCGAGACGGTGGTCGAGTTCCCCCTTACCGTGGGTGTGGTCGGTGTGCTGCTGTTGCCGATGTGGGCAGCGATCGGCGCCGCGGCCGCCCTCCTCACCCGCTGCACCATCGTTGTGGAACGGGTGAGCAACGAGCGATGAGCGCGCAGTCGGTGGCGATTGTCGGGGCGGGGATGGGTGGGCTCGCCGCTG
>DLNB01000044.1 GCA_002479455.1 Acetothermia bacterium UBA7521 | reverse complement strand
GACCCGCTGGAGCTGAGCACGTAAGGCTCAAGGTTCTCCGCCAGCACGCCCGCGGCCTCCGCCACCACGCGCACCCGTAATCCGACGCGCTCCAGACCGAAGTCCCGCGCGGCGCCGAACCAGTCGGGATGCCCAACCAGCGCCCACAGGGTCGGGTCGAGGTTCATCCCTTCCGGCACTCGGGGCAGCTTGAGAGGGAGCTCCTTCACCGCGAGGCTGATCGTGCACCCTTCATCGAGAAGTCCCAACTCGCGGGCAAGGTCGAAGAACGCCTCGGAGGGCGGAACCAGTCCATCGGTTGCCCATACGATCAGCTCCGCGTTTGTGGCGTTCCCACGCAACACCACACGCTCGGTGGGGGTCGAGACCCCCAACAGGAACAGGTCGCCATCGAGGTAGAGGTAGGTCCCTCCGGCGCGGAATTCGTCTTCGGTCAGCTCTTCGCTGATCACCAACGCGCCTTCGGACAGGACGGCCGTAGCCACCCCCAGCTCGTCGGCGCGGTCAGGAAGCTTTGTTACCGCCCCTGCAGGCACAGCGACCTCCGCCCACAGGTAACGGGGCGTCTCGGCGAGAACGCCGCCTCCAACGCCCAACATCAACACGACAACCAGTGCAGCCCGTATGGACATAGCTACCTCCCTTTTCTCCTCAATATACAGCACGCAGGGCGGGCCGGTTCCCAGGACCGGTGACCCACCGCGGGTGGAGGACAGGTTACCCGACGAGGTCCGCGGCTGGCGGACGCCGCTGCAGGACAGGGAGTTGCCCGGCGGCGCTCCTCGTGAAACAATGGGACCGTGACGGCGAGGAGGTTCGTACGTCAGACGGTCCTCCCAGAGCTGGGAGAGGGTGGCCAACAGAAGCTCGGTGAGTCCTCGGTTCTCATCGTGGGGTGCGGCGCCCTCGGCTCCCACACCGCGGAGATCCTCGCCCGAGCTGGGGTGGGCCGCCTCGTCCTCGTCGACCGGGACGTGGTCGAGGAGTCGAACCTCCACCGCGTGTCGCTGTTCACCCCAGAGGACGTCGGCCGACCGAAGGCCGAGGCCGCAGCGGACCACCTCCGTCGGGTCACCCCCGACGGCAGGATCGCCTCCCACATCGCCCACCTCGGTGTCGACCTCGCGGAGGAACTGGTCCCGCAGGTGCGCATCGTCCTCGATGGGCTGGACAACCTGGATACCCGCTACCTGGTCAACGATGTGTGCGTGAAACACGGCGTCCCGTGGATCTACACCGCGGTTCTCGCGACGTACGGGATGACGATGCCGGTTCTCCCTGGGAATGGGCCCTGCTTGCGCTGCCTCTTTCCCGTTCCGCCGACGCCCGGAGCGGTGCCCACCTGCGCCGAGGCGGGGATCCTCGGCCCCGTGCCCGCTGCCCTCGCCGCCCTCCAAGCCGCGTCGGCGATCCGAATCCTCGTGGGCACTCCTGAGTTGGGCGCAGGGAAGCTCGTCCACCTCGACCTTTGGACAGGGCGGGCGGAAGCGACCACGGTCGACCGCGCCCCGAGCTGCCCGTGCTGCGGAGCGCGCCGGTTCGAGTTCCTGGCCCATCCGCCCCGAACCACTGCCCTGTGCGGCGATAGCGTCCAGATTGTTCCCCGAAGAGGCGGTGCGGTCGATGTGCAGGATCTGGCCGCGCGCCTCGGCCCGCTCGGGCAAGCGCGGGTCGCCCACGGGGTGCTCGTCGCCGAGATCGAGGGGGCGTTGCTGACCGTGTTTCCCGATGGCCGGGCGATCGTGAAGGGCGTTTCCGACCCCAACCGCGCTCAAGCGCTCTACGACCAGTACGTGGCTAGGTGAACCGTACCAGGAACCACACGAAGAGAACGATGGAACCCAGGATGAGGAGCGGAAGCACGACAGCGCGCCGCGCCCATCTGCGCGCCCCTCGCTTGTCATCGGGGGGAAGCTCGACCCGCCGCGGGTAATGCAGCTCCAGCCGCCGCGCTTTCTTGAGCATCCGCACGGACTGGCCGATCTTGCCCTGCCGCCGGTACACCACCCCCAGGTTGTGGTGAGCGGAGGCATGGCGGGGGTCTTCCTCGGTCGCCCGGCGGTAGGCGTGCTCGGCTCGGGACAGGTCCCCCTGCTCGTAGTACAGGTTCCCCAGCCGGAACAAGACCTGGGCCTTGGCCTCGCCGTAGCGAAGCGCGTCGAGAAGCAACGCGATCCCCTCTGCGGGGCGGTTCGCACGGCGGAGGTCCTCGGCCTGGGCAAGGGCCCCCTGCACGAGCTCGCCCCGCTGCACGGCGGTCAGACCCGCGGGGTCGGGCAGAGGAGCGCGATCCGTTCCTTCACTGTCTGGATGTCGAGCCATGTCTGGTGTTTGGGGCTTCCTTTGGCTTTGCTCGCGTTGCGCAACAGGTAGCTCGGGTGGTACATCGGAAACACCTCGATCCCCCCCTTCCAGCGATGGAACCTTCCCCGGAGCTGGGTGATCCCCTCGTTGCCGCCGAGGAACCACTGCGTGGGCGTGTTGCCGAGGGTGACGATGATCCGCGGCCGGAGGAGGGCGATCTGGGCGGCGAGCCAATCCCAGCAGGTCTCGGTCTCCTGGCGCGTGGG
>DLNB01000008.1:427-21971 GCA_002479455.1 Acetothermia bacterium UBA7521 | reverse complement strand
CGCGCCCGCAGCGGCCCAGAACTGTCGGTGCGCCGCCGCGGCTTTCTCCCACGAGGCGACCGCCTCGCCCACCCCCGAGACGTCCCCCCACGTTACGAACAGCCCCCCCGCGCCGCGCCGCAGCTCTCCCAGGAGTCGGAGGATGACCGGCGGCGACAGGGCCGCGCTCAACGCGTCGCGCATCGCCTCCGGCAAGTTGTGGGCCTCGTCTACAACCGTGAACCCGTAGGGGCCCAAGATCGTGCCCCCGCTGGCCAGGTCAGCCCCAAGCAGAGCATGGTTGACCACGGCCAGGCGGGCCGCCCGCGCCTTCTCCCGCGCCAGGCGGGACGGGCAACGGTCCCAAAACGAGCACGTCCACCCGCCGCACCGATAGGGTAGATCCGGGAGCTGCCGGAGCACCTCTTGGCCAACGGGGCTCGCTCGAAGCCCGCCAAGTTCGTCGAGGTCCCCCGTTTCCGTTCGCGCTGCCCAAACGAGGAGCGGTTGCAGCACCTCGCGCGGGACAAGCTGATGTCGGACCTCCTCCAGTCGCCGCAAGCAGAGGTAGTTCTCCCGGCCCTTGAGAAGGGCGCATGGCACATCCAGCCCCAGGTGCGCAAGGAGGGAGGGGAGGTCGCGGCGCCAGAGCTGTTCCTGAAGGGCACGGGTGCGGGTGGAGACCACGGCCCGCCCCTCCCCGTGTGCGAGGGCAAGGAGAAGCGGCACGAGGTACCCGATGGTCTTACCCGTCCCCGGACCCGCTTCGAGGAGCCGGACCTCCCCGGCCTCCAAGGCCTCGGCCACGGCCTCCGCGTACTGAACCTGTCCGTCCCGCTGGGAGAGAAGCCCCGGACCCGTGAACAACGCGAACGCTTCGCCCACAGTCCGCGGGACGGCCACGTCTCTCTTCCTCGGCCGGGAAGCGGGCGACGTCCCAATCCAATCCGGGTTAGGAAGAAGGTCTGCGATCAGGGCCCGCGCCGCAGGGGGAAACGCTCCGGCCTCGGCCAGCAACCGCTGCGCCAACCATCCGGTGACCTCCGCCCGACTTGGCGCGTCGCTCGGCGCCGCCCGTCCAAGGCGCCGCGTCAGCGCAGGCAGCGACAGATCAGATTCCTCCGGCCACACCGCCCGCGTCAGAGCCTGTGTGTCCATCCACGGCGCTCCCAAACCAACCGCCGCGGGGTCGAGGGATGCCCGTAGAGAGACGGCGTCGTGGGTGACAACCGGGAGTCCCGCGAACTGATCCCATCCATCCTCTGGAACCCGTCCCGCAAACAAGGGAATCGAGACCCGATCGACAATCTGGTCATCACGGAATCGGACGGCGCCCAAGACGTCCCCGTCCAGGGCGAGAGCGAGAAACTCCAGGCTCACCGCCGGAGGCGGTGGAGGAGGTCGATTCTCCGCACCACCCCCACCAGCCGCTTCTGGTCGTCCAACACGGGGATCTGCTTCAGCCCTTTGCGGATCATGAGGTCCGCGACGTGGAGATCGTTGTCGTCGGGACGGGCTGCCACCACGTCTTCCATCATGAACTCCGCCACTGGCCGGGGACCGATCTCATGGAGCCGCCGACTGAGCTGGTCGAGACTGGGAAGAAACGCCACCGACTGCAGCATGTCCACGTAACCTGGAAGAACAGCCCGAATCAGGTCGCGCTCGGAGATCACCCCCATCACGCGACCGTCCTCATCCACCACCGGGAGCGAAGCCAGGCCGGACTGGTGCAGGAGGTAGATCACGTGTGAAACGGTGGTGTCAAGTTCCACCGACGTCAGGTCGCAGCGCATGAACTCGCGAACCTTCATCCCTCACTCCGTCGTCGAATCGTCACGTGGCCAAGCTCACGGCGGATCGCGCCCGCGTCCAGACAAAGCTTCTCTTCGACCTCTGCCGTAGCCAAGGCCGCCGCCATCCCGTACCGGGCTGCCTCCACCAGCTCTTCACCCCGGATCAGCGCGGACAGGAGTCCTCCCACGAGCGCGTCATCCGCGCCTACGAGGTTCTTGAACGTGGCGAGCGGGACCCGCGCCTCGAGTTCCCACACCCCGTCTCGGGTGGCAAGGACGTCGCCTGTGACGTGGTGCGAGATGAGCGACGCTTCCACCCCCTGGGCGACCATCCACTGCCCGGCACGCACGATCTCGCCCGGCGTGCTCACCGGTAGTGCCCCCAGCTGGAGATCCTCGCGGACGTCCGGCTTGACGAGGAACGGGCCTTCCCCGATCGTCCGCATCAACGCATCGCCCCCCGCGTGAACGATCACCCGCACCCCCGCCCGGTGGGCGTGCTGAACGAGCGTGCGATAGCAGTCGGGGGAGCAGCCCGGCGCGAGGGATCCGCCAAGGACGACGTACTCCGCCCGCCGGAGCATCCGCTCGTACTTGCGGAGGAAGATTCCCATCGCCTCCTCCGACACAGGCGGCCCCTCCTCATGGATCAGCAGCGGGTGGTACTCTCGGCCCCGGACGATCACCGTAACGTTGGTTCGGTTCTCGCCCGGCATCCACACGAAGTTCGCCGTGATTCCACGAGAGAGAAGGTCCTGGAGGATGATCTGGCCCGTGTGTCCAGCGAGGAACCCCAGCGCGACCGTCTCCACCCCGTGGCAGGAGAGGAACGTGGAAACGTTGATTCCCTTGCCTCCCGCTGAGGTGAGGGACCGATCGCTGCGGATCAGGACCGCCTCTTCCGGCTTGTCCAGAGACAGGGGCAACTCGTCCACCCAGTAGAATTTGTCCAGAGTCGGGTTGAGGGTGACGGTGAGGATCATCCGCCCTCCTCGACCTGTCCGTGCAATGCCCCTGCCGTAGCGCCGTCGATCGTCACCATAGCGAACCGCCCGATCATAGCGGGATCTCCCGGAAGGAGCACGGTCCGGAAGTCGCGGGTTTTCCCCACCAACCTCCCCTTCTCGGGGAGAAACGCCTCAACCAGGACCTCAACCGTCGTCCCGATCCGCGCCCGGTGGAGATCGAGGGCGATCCGGCGGCTCGTGGCGAGCACCGCCGCGAGACGCCGGCCCTTCTCCTGTGGAGGAACATCGTCCGGCATCTGCGCGGCTCGCGTTCCGGGCCGGGGGGAGTACATCGCGACGTACACCGTCCCGAACCCCGCTTCCTCGATGAGGGACAGGGTCAGGGCGAAGTCGTCCTCCGTCTCCCTGGGGAACCCGACGATGACGTCCGTGGTCACGTTCACCTGCGGGATCGCCTCCCGCAGACGGCGGATGCGGTTCGCGAACTCGTCCCGAGTGTACCCGCGGCCCATCGCGGCGAGGACGCGGTCGCTCCCCGACTGGACGGCGAGGTGGACGTGCTCGCAGAGGTTTCCGCCCTGAGCGAGGGCGGCGACGGCCTCCTCCGTCATGTACGCCGGGTGCGACGAGGTGAACCGGATGCGCGGGAGCGGGATCCCCGCTACGGCGCGGAGGAGGGTGGCGAAATCCGTCCCGTCCCCGAGGTCGCGGCCGTAGGCGTCGACGTTCTGCCCCAACAGCATCGCTTCCGGATACCCAGCCTGGGCGAGGTCCTGGAGTTCCGCCAGCACCTCCGCCATCGGCCGGGAGCGGAGCGGCCCCCGCACCCGGGGGACGATGCAGTAGGCGCAGGCGTGAGAGCACCCCTCTGCGATCGTCACGTAGGCCTGGAAGCGATTCCGTCGCTCGACCGGCAGCCGTTCGAGCCCATTGGGGCTGGGGAGGCAGGCGAACCGTTCGCCGTCCCGTGCTCGGGCGATCAGCGCAGGGAGGTCCGCCAGCCGCGCCGTGCCGAACGCGAAGTCGGACCCCGGGCACAGATCGAGGATCCCCGCCCCGCGGCCCTGGGCCATGCACCCCCCGACCCCGATGAGGCGGGGGCGCGTCCGGCGCAACCGCTGGAGCTCCCCCACCCGGCCGACCACCTTATCCTCCGCCCGACCGCGGACCATGCACGCGTTGAGCAGGACGACGTCCGCCTCCTCCGGGTTGTCCACGAGGGCGTAGCCCGCCGCGCGGAGCACGCCGGCGATCTCCTCGCTCTTGTGCTCATTCTGCTGGCAGCCCCAGGTCAGGATGCACGCTTTCATCGCCCGAACGATACCCGGTAAGGACCTTCCCAGTCCACGGTCACCAGGCTGCATCCAACGGATTACGAATTACGGACAACGGGCGACGGACAACGGCCTGCGGATGGCGGATGACGACCTACGCTTCCCGTTTCTTCTTCCGGTACGCGTAGGCCACGAACACCTGCCGATCGAGGACCACCTCGACAGCGGCTCGTCCGAGCGTTCGCTCCACGAACGGGCGCAGGCCGGAGCGGAGGTTCTCCGAGTAGTCGGCGCAGAGCACGCCCTCCTCTCCCAGCGAGCGAACGGCGTTCGCCAGGAGGACTGCTCCCACCCGCCGCGTGCTCTGGTACGCGGGATCGATGACCACCCCGGTGAGGAAGAACACCTTATCACGCTCCGCGAGTTCCGGAAAGCGCTGAGCGTAGTAGGGCTGGCTCACCCACGGGATCTTGTCCAGTCGCGTCGTGATCACACACAGCCCTGCCACGGATCCCTCCACGTACGCGATGTACTTGCGGAAGTCCCCATCCCGCAGGAGCTCCTCGAACTCCGCGCGCTCGTAGCTCCCGTGGCGCATCGGCGTCGCGGCGCGGAGCGGGGCGAAGGCCGCGTCATAGATGGACCAGAGCCGGTCCACCTCTGCGGCTTCGTCGACCACGGACTTCTCCCGCACCTCGATCTTGCGTGCCATTTCCGCCTCGGCGCTCGCGGTTCCCGCACCACAGCGGAACTGCGTTCGGATCGCAACCGCCTGCTCCATTCTAGCCCCTGAGCGTCCCACCTCAACGAGTGTCGGTGAGGTGTTGTACGCCCGTGGCCGCGGGATCTGCCCGCGAGGTGGGGGCGGTGCGGTGCGCCCCTGCCACCGCGGCCGAGGTGGCGCAGGCATTCAAAGCCGCCCGCTCCGACCGCGTAGGGGAGATCCTCGACACCCTCGTCGCCCTCGGCCAGGCCGAGATCCTCACCGACGGCCGCTACCTCGCCAGCTAAGCGAGGTTCTCCCATCGTTCTCAGAACGGGGTATGAGCTTCCCAGAACTGGGAACAAAGAGAGACGGGGACAAGGAGGGGAAGGGATCGTTCGCGGCACGCGTCGCTGCCGGGCCAAAGCTGTTCGTGATCGGGGACGAGGATGCCCTTGGCTGAGCTTGGGCGGCTTGTCGAGACCGCCATCGCCCTCCGCATCAGCGGCAGTATCAAGCTCAGCCTAAGTACAAGGCTCATGCACCTCTGTTTGACAGAGTAGTCCTTGGCACCCTAGAATCTTCACACCTTGGCGACGAAAGCCGGGATGCTCTTGACGGTGGCAAGCCGCGCTCATGCGCCCCCACTGGCTCGACCAACTGAGCTTTGTGGGTCGTTGGCAGAGGCCAGCATGCGCGAGTCAGACCAGAGAGATCTCGCTTGTCGTCACCAGTTAGGCCTGATCGTCCCCGAGATGGGAACGTCGCGCGCACAGCGGAGTGCTCCCTATTGCTGAAAAGTCCCAACTGACCTATACTTCCGCCTCGTGGCTGTGGCAATCGGGATCGACATCGGGGGGACGTTCACGGACATCGTCGTCCTCGGCACGGACGGGCCGCGCCTGTACAAGTTCCCCTCCACCCCGGACGATCCAGCGCGGGGCGTGGTCGCCGCGCTCGAAGCGCTGATCGCGCGGGGGAACATCGCGCCGGGGATCGTAGAACGGATTGTCCACGGTTCGACGGTGGCCACGAACGCCCTCCTCGAGGGGAAGCTGGGGAAAACGGCCCTCGTCACCACGGACGGGTTCCGCGACGTCCTGGAGATCGGGCGCCAGAACCGGCCGTCCCTCTACGACCTCTTCTTCACCCGGCCAGAGCCGATCGTGCCCCGCGAGCTCCGGTTCGAGGTCCCGGAGCGGGTCGGTTCCGATGGGTCCGTGGTCCGGCCGCTCGATCGGGAGGCGGTGGTCCGGCTCCTGCCCACGCTCCGCGAGGCCGGCATCCAGGCCGTGGCGGTCTGCTTTCTGTTCTCGTTTCTCCACCCGGACCACGAGCGGGAAGCGGGTGAGGTCTTGGCCGGACTCGGGGTGCCGGTGACCCTATCGAGCGACCTCCTCCCCGAGTTCCGCGAGTACGAGCGGACCTCGACCACCGTGATCAACGCCGCCCTGCGGCCGGTGGTCGGGAGCTACTTGAGCTCGCTCGAGGAGGGAGCGGCCCGGCTCGATCTCCCCGCGCGGTGGCCGGTGATGCAGTCGAGCGGGGCGATCGCCCACGCCGCCACAGCGCAGAGGGACCCTGTACGGATCCTCCTCTCCGGTCCCGCAGGCGGGGTCGAAGGCGCACGCCAGGTCGGACTCCGCTCGGGGTTCCCGGATCTCATCACGCTGGACATGGGCGGGACGAGCTGTGACGTGGCCCTCGTCCAAGGGGGAACCGTGGGCCGCACGGTGGGGGGGGCAATCGGTGGTTACCCGGTGGCGCTCCCGATGGCGGACATTCACACGATCGGCGCCGGTGGGGGGAGCCTCGCCCGGCTCGACGCAGGGAGAGCGCTGCGCGTGGGACCGGAGAGCGCGGGGGCCGCCCCCGGCCCGGCTTGCTACGGCCGCGGCGGGACCGAACCCACGGTCACGGACGCCCACCTCGTCCTCGGACACCTTCTCCCCGAGTTCCCTTTGGGCGGGCTTCCGCGCCTAGACCTCGACGCGGCGCGGCGGGCCGTGGGGCGGATCGCCGATCCGCTGGGGATCGCGGTGGAGGCGGCAGCGCTCGGGATCCTCAAGGTGGCCGATGCGGCGATGGAACGGGCGATCCGGGTGATCTCGGTGGAGCGAGGGCACGACCCGCGGGGGTTCGCACTGCTCGCGTTCGGGGGCGCGGGCCCGCTCCACGCCGTTTCCCTCGCCCGACGTCTGGGGATCCCCAAAGTGCTCGTCCCGCCCACAGCGGGGGTCCTGTCCGCGCTCGGGCTCCTCCTGGCTGAGGTTGGGCACGAGACGGGCCAGGGCGTCGTCCGCCCGCTGCGTTCGGTTCCGGTGGCTGAACTGGCCGGGCTCCTCGACCGGCTCCAAGCACAAGCGCAGGGCGAGCTCGTCAGCCACGGTGCGCCGCGGGAGGCGGTGCGGTTCGCGTTCGTCGCCGCTCTCCGCTACGCCGGCCAGGCCCACGAGCTCGACATCCCCATCGCCCTAGGGTACGTGCCGATCACCGAGACGCAGAGAGAACCCTTTCTGACATTGGATCCAAGTTTCCGAGGTTCTGTAGCGTCGCAGCTTGTCTGCGACGAACGACCGCCGGCGATGAACCCCGGCGCTACAATCCCTTCTCTCGGCGAACTCCGCCTGCCTGGCGGCAGACAGGCGTCTCTGCGGTGGATTCGAGGTACGCCAAACATGCACTCCCCGGGAGACGGACCGACGTGGATTGCAGAGCTAGAGGGGGCGTTCCACGCGGCGCACGCGCATCGGTACGGGCACGCCGCGCCGGATGAGACGGTCGAGCTCGTCGCCGTCCGCGTTCGGGCGAGCGTCCCCCCGCCGGAAGCCGACGTTCGCCCCGCGTTCGCGCCCGCCCCCGAACTCCCCGCGACGTGCGCGGCGTGGTTCGACCGGAGCGGCCCCGTCGCGGCGCGGGTCGTACATCGGGCGGACCTCGATCCGGGAGCGCAGATCGAAGGACCGGCGATCATCCTCGGGCCCGACGCGACAACCCTCCTCCCCCCTCGTTCCCGCGCCACCGCGGACGAGCACGCGACGCTCATCGTGGAGGTCGGATGAGAGGGATCGACCCGATCACCCTCGAGGTCCTCCGCCATGCCCTGGCGTCGGTGACGGAGGAGATGAACGCGAACCTCGTCCGGTCCGCGTACAGCCCGAACATCAAGGAGCGGCGGGACTGCTCGTCGGCCCTGTTCGATCGTCGAGGGGAACTCGTCGCCCAGGCGGAGTCCATCCCTGTCCACCTCGGCGCGATGCCGTTCTCGGTCCGCGCGGCGATCGGGGCCGTGCAAGAGTGGGCAGAGGGGGACGTCGTCGCCCTCAACGATCCCTACCTCGGCGGAGCTCACCTCCCCGACGTCACGTTCGTCGCCCCCGTGTTCGCGGGATCGGGGCTCGCGGCGTTCGTCGCCTGCCGCGCCCACCACGCCGACATCGGCGGCCCGGCGCCGGGGAGTCTCGCCCCACGGGCCACGGAGATCTACGGAGAGGGGTTGCGCATCCCGCCCGTGCGGCTGTGGCGTCGCGGCGAGCTCGACGACGACCTGCGGCGGCTCCTCCTCCTCAACGTGCGCACGCCCGACGAGCGGTGGGGCGACCTCCGCGCCCAGCACGCCGCGTGCCTGACCGGGTTCGAACGAGTCAGGGATCTCGTCGCCCGGTACGGGGCCGACCTCCTCGATGCGGGGATGCGGGCCGTCCTCGACTACAGCGAGCGGCGGATGCGCGCAGAGATCCAGCGTCTGCCCCAGGGCAGCGCCCAGTTCGAGGATGCCCTCGACGATGACGGGACGGGGAGCGGCCCGGTTCCGATCCGCGCCCGCGTCGATATCCGGAAAGACACGGTGCGGGTGGACTTCGCCGGATCAGCTCCCCAGGTGCGGGGACCGTTGAACGCCGTGTTCGCCGTGACCGCGTCGGCGGTGTACTACACCCTGCGCGCTGTGACGGATCCCACGATCCCACCCAACGCCGGTTGCTATCGGCCGATCGAGATCGTGGCTCCCGAGGGTTCGCTCGTGAATCCACGCCCGCCGGCGCCGGTGGTGGGAGGGAACCTCGAGACGTCGCAGCGGATCGTGGACGTCGTCCTGGGGGCGTTCGCCCAGCTCGTCCCAGACCATGTCCCAGCGGCAAGCCAGGGGACGATGAACAACATCGCGGTCGGGGGCACGGACCCCCGCACCGGCTGTCCGTACGCGTTCTACGAGACGATCGCGGGAGGCGCGGGGGCGCGGCCGACAGGGGACGGCGTGGACGGGGTCCACACCCACATGACGAACACCCTCAACACGCCGGTGGAGGCCCTCGAACTCGCCTACCCCCTGCGGGTGGAGCGGTACGAGCTGCGCTCGGGGACCGGGGGGCGCGGCCGATTTCGCGGCGGAGACGGGATCCGACGTGACTTCACGCCGCTCGGGCACATCGCCCACGCCTCCCTCCTCACCGACCGGCGGGTGGGGCGGCCCTACGGGCTCGCCGGCGCGGAGCCCGGGGCGCCCGGTGAGAACGTCCTCCTCCGAGACGGCGAGGAGATCCCACTTCCTGGGAAGACCGAGCTCGACCTCCACCCGGGGGGGATCCTCAGCATCCGCACCCCCGGCGGCGGCGGGTACGGCCCAGCAATGGGCGGGGAGATGGAGGACGCGTGCTGCGGTTCCTAGCTCCGCTCCGCGACGCCTATGCCGCGGGTGATCTGGATCAACTGGTGGCGGTGTACGGCCGAGCGCGGTGCCGCCCTGACCTTGCGCTGCCCCTGAGATTGCTCGAGGCCGTGTACCCAGTGTGGGGGTTCCTCCAGACTGCACCGGAGCTCAACCGCCGGATCGCAGAGCAAGGTCTGGCTCCAGCGAGCCGATGGCTCCTCGATGCCTACGCCGGCCCGTGGCGCTGTGAGATGCCCGACGCGACCCGCCACGCCCTCACCTCCGGCCCTGTTCTCGTCTACGGGAACCATCTCTCTCTCCTCACCCCGTTCCTCGTCGCGGCAGCGGTGGATCGCGCAGACCTCCGCATCGTATCGGCAAGCTACGTTCACCGCCTCCTCCCCAGCTACGAGCCGTTCTCGCTGCCTGTCGCAACCCCCCACGGGAGCTGGCGTGAAGAGCTCCAACGGGGCGGAGTACGCAGCGCGATCCAGTCGAAGATCCTGGGGCTGATGTCCGGAACCGAGATCACACAGCGAACGCGCGAGAAGAACCGGGAATCCCTCCTTGCCGGGGCGGCCCACCTTCGGGAGGGGGGATGTCTCCTGGTCTGCCCGGAGGGGGGGTCGATTCGCCACAGACCGTGGCACGCGGGGATCGGACACATCGTACATGGCGTCGCGGGACAGACTCAGAACCAACCTGTGCAGGGCGTGCCCTACCTCGAACAGCACATGTCGCACCGTCGTGCCTGCGTCTCCGTGGGACGAGGACCGTGGGCCCGGCTGCGCCGTCGGTTCGCGTACCGCCACCCCGTCACGATCCGATTCGCCGACCCGATCACTCTTCAGGATCTCACGCCGGCAGACGACGCACCGGAGAAGATCACGTTGCGCCTTCAGGCGCACTACCGGAGGCTGTTCAACCGCTGATCGGTTGCGCCCGTACCGGCCTGAGTCCGACGATGCTGATCGCCATCCCCAGCGCGGCGAGGCCCATCACGGGCAGGAACACAGGGAGGTAGCTTCCCGTCCCGTCGCGGATCGCGCCGGAGAGGAGCGTCCCCACGATCGCCCCCACCCCGTACCCGGAGAACACGAGGGCGAAGTTGCGCGGGTAGTGCTTGGGCCCGAACAGGGCCGCGGTGGCAGCGGGCGCCATCGCTACCCACCCGCCGAGGTTCAGCCACAGCACGCTGAACGCGACGAGGTAGGTCGCCAAGTTGCCCTTGCCCCACAAGAAGAGGGCCGCTGCGGCACCGAGGATGAGGGCAAACGAGGTGACTGCCGCAAAGCGGGGCGTGGTGCGGTCGATGAGCCAGCCAAACGCCGGCCTCCCCAGCCCGTTGAGCACGGCGAACAACGACACCGCGAGCGTTGCTAGCCCCGCACTGGCTCCCGCCACCTCGGTCCCGAAGTCTTTGGAGAAGCCGACCACCATCAGGCCTGCCACCGAGCCGAGCATGAACCCTGCCCACAGGGCATAGAACGCGGCGGTCCGCACCATCTGGCCCCGGTCGAGCTCGATCCCGGCCCGCGCCTTCTGCTTGGCGGTGGGGACCCACCCCGCCGGCGTCCAGCCTGATGGCGGGAACCGCAGCGGAAGGGCGAGAAGGGCCAACAGCCCCAGGAACACTGCCCCGAACAGGGTGAACGTGGGCAAGACCCCGAGATGGGCGATGGCGAGGGCGAGCAGGGGCGCGGTGACCAGCGGCGAGATCCCGAACCCGAGCACGGTGAGACCCACGGCGAGGCCCCGCCGATCGGGGAACCACTGAGTGGAGGTGGCGATCGGGCATCCATAGAGGATCCCCACCCCGCCTCCGGCGATCCCGCCGTACAACAGGGTCAGGACGGCGATGTTCGGCGCGAACCCGGACAGGAGCCACCCTGTGCCCACGAGCAGCCCTCCGACCAGGCTCACCCGCCGCGGACCGTAGCGGGCGAGGAACGGGCCGGTCACCGCCATCCCCACCGCGAACATGGCGAGGAAGATCATGAACGGGAACCCGCTCGCGGTGGCGCTGATCCCCCAATGCTCGATGAGCGGCGCCTTGAACAGGCTGAACGCGTAGACGGCGCCCAGGCAGAGGTTGATCGTCAGCCCGACGGCCACGAACCCCCATCGTCCAAGCTCGGGGCGCAACCCGAACAGGCGCTCGGCTGACAGCGCACGTGCGGCCTTCCTGCGCGGTTCCATCAGCCGGCCGCCGGAGCGGCCCCTCCCAGTTCCTCCAGCGCCCTGCGCACCTCATCCACGCTCGCCCCGTCCTCGATCGTGGACAGATCTCCCAGCGCCTTCTCCTCGCAGATCGCACGCAGCACGCGACGCATCACCTTTCCGGAGCGGGTCTTCGGGAGACGGGGCACAACCCGCAGCACCTTCGGGGTCGCGATCGGCCCGATGCTATCCCGGATAAGGTGGATGATATCTTTGTGGAGTGCGGGGTCATCGACAACGTCCTTCTTGAGGACCACGAACGCCGCGATCGCCTGGCCCTTGATCTCGTCGTCCACCCCGATCGCCGACACCTCGGCCACCCCGGGGTGACCCGAGATGACCTCTTCCACCTCGCGGGTCCCCATGCGATGCCCGGCGACGTTGATCACCTCGTCGGCCCGGCCGAGGAGCCAGTAGTACCCGTCCTCGTCCTTGATCGCGTAGTCCCCGGAGAAGTAGAACCGCTTCCCGTAGCGGGCAAAGTACTTCCAGTAGCCGTCTACAAACCGCTCGTCATCTCCCCACAGGGTCTGGAGCGACCCTGGCGGAAGCGGAGGATGGGCCACGAGGTACCCCCGCTGCCCGCGGGGGACCGGATCCCCCCGTTCGTCCACCACGTCGAGCTGCCACCCGATCGCCTCGCGGGTCGGGGATCCGGGCTTCACCGGAAGAGGGGAAAGCCCCATGTGGTTCGTGATCATCGGCCAACCGCTTTCCGTCTGCCAGTAGTGGTCAATGACGGGCTTCTTGAGCGTCTCCCCCGCCCAGCGGTAGGTGGGCTCATCGAGGGGCTCTCCGGCAAGGAACACGTGGCGTAGCTTGGACAGGTCGTGGCTATCCACCCAGCTCGACGGGAATTTGCGCAGCATGCGCATCGCGGTGGGAGCGGAGAAGAGAACCGACACGCGGTGCTTCTCGATCGTCTCCCACCAGATCCCGGGGTTCGGGCTGTCGGGCGTTCCCTCGTAGACGAGCGTCGGGATCCCGTAGAGAAGCGGCCCGTAGATGATGTAGCTGTGGCCGACGACCCACCCGATGTCGGACGTGGACCAGTACACGTCATCGGGGCCACACCCGTAGATGAGGTCCATCGAGGCGTGGAGGGCGACCATGTACCCGCCGGTGTCGCGCACGACGCCCTTCGGCTTCCCGGTCGTCCCCGACGTGTAGAGGATGTAACTCGGATCCGTTGACTCCAGAGGTTCGGCCGGCACTCCGGCTTCCCCCACTTCGGCTAGCGCTACATCCCATCGCACATCGCGATTGGGAACCGGGGTCCAGGGGGCGATACCGCGATCGAAGACGATCACGTGCTCGACCTCGGTCTCAGCCTCGGCCACCGCTCGGTCCACGATCCCCTTGAGGTCGATCGGCTTCCCCTTGCGCAGCCCCCCGTCCGCGCACACGACGACCCGCGACCCAGAGTCCTCGATCCGATGAGCAAGGGACTCCACGGAGAACCCAGCGAAGACCACGGAGTGCACCGCGCCGATGCGAACGCAGCCCAGGACGGCGATGAGCGCCTCCGGGATCATCGGAAGGTATACCAGGACGCGATCGCCCTTCGCCACACCACGTTGCTGGAGGGCTGCGGCGAACCGGTTCACCTCCCGATGGAGCTCGCGAAATGTGAGGGTCCGGCTCACTCCGGACTCCGGGCTCTCCCAGATGATCGCCGGCCGGTCCCCTCTCCCCGCCAGGACATGACGATCCACCGCGTTGTAGCAGAGGTTCGTCCGCCCCCCGGGAAACCAGCGGGTGAACGGAGCCCTGGAATCGTCCAGAACCCTATCCCACTGGCGAAACCAGTGGAGCCGCCTCGCCTGTTCTCCCCAGAACGCCTCCGGGTCCTCCACGGACCGCCGGTGCACTTCGTCATAGCTTCTCATTGTGTCGTACCCTCCTCAGACACCCGCTTCTGCCCCTCAGCGCTGCAGATGGGCGTGCAAAGCGTCGTTGAACTGCCGCGGCTTCTCGATGAACGCGACGTGGCCGCAGTCGGGGATCACCACCTCGCCGCACGCTCCACCCGCCTCCCGGTACCGCTCGAGGACGAACCGCGTCTGCCGAAGCATCGGCTGGTGCGGGAACACCTCCCGCCCAGGCCATCCGGGAATGAGCCCCAGCTCCCCGAACGTGACCGGATCGGATGCCGCCTGGTCGGAGATCGCCACGTCATCCGCGCCGCGGATCCAGAGGATCGGCACCTTGGGTGAGACAGCCAAGAGCCTCTCCACCGGGAGGAGGTGCTTCGGGGACAGGGCATTCGTCGCCCCCCAGTGGCCGGGACTGAAGTACGGCCAGTTCGGAGACGGCACGATGTCGCCCGGGAGGGCGTGATCCCCCAGGTGCACCTGGAACAGGGCGCTCAGGATCTCCTCCTCGCGCGGGGGGACGAACGGCCGCTTGTACACGAGATCGCGAAGCGCGTTGCGCGGGGAGAAGCGGTGGTCGCTCGAACGGTCCCTCGCCGCGATGCGCTGAACGAGTTTCGGGCTGAACAGCCCGCCTCCCGAACCCGCGAAGTCCGGGTAGCAGGGCGTTCCTTTCTCGTCCTTCGTTCCTCCAAACCCGTACGGCGAGCCAGGTCCGACGAGGGTTGCCGATCTCCAGCGCCGCGGATGGACGGCGAGGAGGTGGTACACGATCACTCCCCCAAGCGAGTTCCCCACGAGGTGGGCCCGCTCGATCTTCAGCCCGTCGAGGAGGGCGATCACGTCATCGGCGAAATCGCCCATCCCCCGCGTCGCGTCCACCACCGCCGCGGGATCCGCCTCGCCGAATCCTCGCATGTCGGGGGCGATCCCCCGGAACCGACGGGGAAGGGAGACCAGCGTCTCTTCCCACCAAGTGGCGGAGGAGAGATTGCCGTGGAGAAACAGGACCGGCTCCCCGTCCTCCGAACCGGAGAACAGGACCCGCGTTGCGAGCCGCGGGGTCACGACCCAGCGGGCGGTGATCCCGTCCAGCGTGGAAATCGCGGAACGGTAGGTCATCGGGCGGGCATGAGGTGGGCGTGGAACGCCTGGTCGAACGCCGCGGGATTGTCGAGGAACGGGACGTGTCCGCTGTCGGGAAGGACGACCTCCGCGAACTTTCCCCCCGCCTGGGCGTACTGATCGAGGATGTGCCGCGTCTGGCCCACCATCGGCTGCGGCGGGTAGACCTCTGCGCCGGGCCAGCCGGGGAGAAGGCCCATCCGCCCGAGATTCCCTGGGTCGGACGCCGCGGCGTCGGACACGGCAAGGTCCTTCCCACCCCGGATCCAGAGCACGTTCGCCTTGGGCTGGGCAGCGATGAGCTCGGCCACGGGACAGGCGTACTTGGGGGAGAGGGCGTTGTTGGGGCCCCACACGCCGGGGGCGATGTGTGGCCAGTGAGGAGAGAGAACGAAGTCGCCTGGGTAATCTCGGTCACCGAGGTGCATCGCCAGCGCGGCGTTGACGAACGCGTCCTCGCGGTCGGGGATGAACCCGGGACCGAACACGAGCATCCGCAGCGCGGCGCGCGGAGAGAACGGGCTCTCCGTGGTCCGGTCTCCGGCCATCAGCCGCCGCACGAGGTCGGGGTTGATCAGTCCTCCGCCCGACCCCGCAAAGTCTGGATGGCATGGGGTTCCGACGACGTCCTTCGTCCCACCGAACCCGAACGGCGAACCGGGCGCGACGAGGGTCGCAGAGAGGAGCCGGTGCGGCGCGCGGGCGACGAGATGCCACAGCACGCTCCCTCCCAGCGAGCTCCCCACCACGTGGGCTCGCTTCACCGCGAGGTGATCGAGGAGGTCCACCGCGTCATCGGCGAGGTCGCCCAGGCCGCGGGTAGCGTCGATCTTGGCCTCCGAGTCTGCGTCCCCGTACCCGCGCTGGTCGGGGGCAATCCCCCGGTAGCCCTTCGGAAGCCGTAGCATCGTCTCCTCCCACCAGGTGGCAGCCCCGAGGTTCCCGTGCAGGAACAACACCGGGATCCCGTCGTCCGCCCCGGAGAAGAGGACCCGCGTCCGCAGCCGTCCCGTCTCCACCGTTCGCGCCTCAATGCCCTTCATCGTCGGGTTCGCCATCGGTTTCCTCCTCACCTGCTTCCACACGCATGCTGGGCCAAGAATCCAAGCAGCGCGGTGTTGAACTCTGCCGGCCGCTCCAGGCACAGGGCGTGACCGGCGGCTGGGATGGCAAGGAACTCCGCCCCGGAGATCCGTTCGACCATCAGCTCCGCGTGGCGCCGCGGCTTGAGCGCATCCGCGTCGCCCACGACCACGAGGGTGGGCGCTTTGACCCGATCGAGGTCGCCAGTTACGTCGAACCGGAGGAACGCCCGGAACAGCTCCCCCGCGGAGCGGAAGTCCAGGTTCGCGTACCGCCGCCCCCCCGCCGCGTGTTCCTCCGGATGAGCGGCGGCCCACCCCGGGGAGAAACTCGCCGCGTAGACCAGGCTCCACAGGAGTTCGGGGTCCTCCAGCTCCGCGGCCCGTATCCACGCTTGGATCTGTGCCCTGAGAAGCGGATCTGGACAGGCCACGGCCGAAGAGAGGAACAGGCTCGCCACCCGGTCCGGATGACGGATCGCGCACGTGAGGCTGATCTCGGCCCCGTAGGAGATCCCCGCGAGGTGGGCCCGCTCTACCCCGAGGTGGTCGAGCAGCGCCGCCAGGTCGTCGGCGTGGAGGTCGAGGGTGTACGGACCCGGCGGGTGCTCGGACTTCCACATCCCCCGGCAGTCGTGGAGGAGGACCCGGTACCGGGCACTGAGAACCGAGGCTTGGTTCGCCCAGCCGGCGGTGCTCATGAGGACGCCGTTGGAGAGGACGACCACATCGGCGTCCTTGTCCCAGCCGCGGGTCTCGTAGTGGAGCGAGACCCCGTTCACCGCAGCCGTGGGCACCCTACGCCTCCGGTCGGAACGCGAGGACTGTCTGCGCGCGGTCGCCTTCCCCCTGCCGGACGAACTCGGCGCAGAGAGCGGTCCCCACCCGGACCGTCTCCGGATGGCCGACATCCACCCCGCGTAGCTGGGCCGTGATCCATGGTCCCTCGTCCAGCCGCACCACGGCTGCGGCGTAGGGGTTGTTCCGGCCGTACCCCGCGGCCGCGAGCGGGGTCGGTGGGACGTGGACCACGGTGAACCCCTCCAGCGTGCCGCGTCCGGATAGCTGAACCCATTCCAGGTCCGTCCCCCGGCACGCCGGGCACAGGGAACGGGGAACCGCGGAGATCTCCTTACAGGAGCGGCAGCGGACCCCCATCAGATGCCCATCGGCCAGGTATTCTTCGAACGACGCGCGGGTGAAGTCTCGCTCAGCCACAGTCCCCTCCCCCGAAGATGTGGACGACGCAGGTCTGACCCGACCCCCCCACATTGTGGGCCAACGCGAGGTCCACTTCGCCTCCGACCTGACGCGGACCCGCTTCTTTCCGCATCTGTTTCCACACCTCCACGACCTGGGCCACCCCGGAGGCGCCCACTGGGTGCCCCTTCGCCTTGAGCCCACCCGAGGTGTTGATCGGGATTGGCCCGTCTCGGCACGTGGCACCAGTCATCGCCGCCCGCCAGCCCTCCCCCGGCGGGAAAAACCCGAGGTCCTCGACCGCCAGGACCTCGGCGATCGTGAAGCAGTCGTGGACCTCGGCCAGCTTGATCCGAGACGGCTCGACCCCGGCCATGGCGTAGGCCTGGGACGCCGCCTCCCGCGCCGCGCGGAGGGACGTGAGGTCCGCCCGTCCGTAGAGCGCGGTGTCGCTGGCCTGCCCTGTTCCGAGCACACGGAGCGGATGGTCCGTGAACCTCCAAGCGACCTTCTCCGCCGCCAGCAGTACCGCTGCTGCTCCGTCTGTGATCGGCGAGCAGTCAAACAGCCTGAGCGGCCAGGCCACGATCGGGTTGGCCACCGGATCCCGGAGGAAAGCGAACTCATCTTCCCATGACGGCACCAGCCCCCCTTTCTCCTTGGCCTTCGCTATCCGGCGGTCCATGATCTCCCGGATCGTCATCCCAAACTGCGCCTTGTCGTTGTGGGCGCCGTTGGTGTGGTTCTTCAGTGCCACGTGCATCAGGGCCTCGTACGGCATCCGATACCGCGCCGCGTACGCGGTGGCCATCGCCGCGTAGAAGCCGGGGAAGGTGAACCCAGCCGGGAACTCGTACAGAACGTCGCTAGCAGTGGCGAGGGTGTCCGTGACGGCCTCGGTGGGCAACGCAGTCATCCTCTCTACACCGCCAACGAGCACCACGTCGTAGACGCCGGATGCCACTGCGAGGACCCCTTGGCGGAGGGCGACCCCACCGCTCGCGCACGCGTCCTCCACCCGCAGGGCCGCCCGCGGCGTCAGCCCCACCCAGTCGGCGAGGATCGGCGCCAGGTGCCCCTGGTGCTCGAACAGGTCGCTCGAGTAGTTCCCAATGAACAGGGCCTTGATCTCCGTCGGATCAAACCCCTTGTTGTCCACGCTCGCCACGAGCTCGCGGAACGCCTCCACGAACAGGTCGCGGCTGTCCTGACGCGGGTACGCGCCGAACTTGCACGCCCCAGCGCCGACAAGGGCCACGCCTCGTCCCAGCTTTCCCTTCATCCGATCCTCCCTTCGATCAGCCCTGTGCGGAGCTCGTCCTTGAGGGGCTTGCCCATCCCCGACAGGGGCAGGGCCTCCATGAACACGACCCGCTTGGGGATCTTGTAGCGGGCGAGCTGCCCGCCGAGGAACCGGAGGATCTCTTCCTCCGTCACCGTGTGCCCCGCCTTGAGGACGACGCACGCTGCCCCGACTTCGCCCCACTTGGGGTCGAGAACTCCCACCACGGCACAGGTGGCCACCGCCGGGTGTCGGTACAAGGCCTCCTCGATCTCTACCGGGTACACGTTCTCCCCGCCGGAGATGAACATGTCCTTCTTCCGGCCGACCACGGTGAAGTACCCCTCGCTGTCGCAGGTCACGAGGTCGCCGGTGTGGAAGTAGCCCTGCGCGTCCACGAGCTCGGCCGTGGCATGGGGGTCGCCGAAGTACCCGGAACACAGGGACGGGCCCTTGAGGACAAGTTCGCCGACCTCCCCCGGACCCACAGAGCAGTTCCCCTCGTCCACCGCACGTGCGTCCACGAAGAAGTTGGGGCGGCCGATGCTCCCCGCCTTGCGTACCGCGTCCTCGGCAGCGAGGGCGAACACGCCCGGCCCGAACTCGGTCATCCCGAACCCCTGCTTGAACCGGACCCCCTTCTCCTGAACGTACTTCTCGATGAGCGTGACGGGAAGCGGCGCCCCTCCGCTAGTGCAGAACCGGAGGCTCGACAGGTCCGCCCGGTCCCAGTTCGGGGCCTGGGTAAGGAGGCGGTACATCGAGGGGACGCCCGCGAACACGGTGACGCTTTCCCGCTTGATGAGGTCCAACACCTGCTCCGGGTCGAACTTGCGCACCTGGATCGTCGTATTCCCGAGCACGACCTGGGACGACCAGTAGCAGAACAGGCCCCCGGCGTGGAACAGAGGGAACACGTTGAGCACGACATCGTCGTGGGTCAGGTCGTGGATCACCGTGTTCAGGACGTTCCACACAATCATGCGGTGGCTGATAAGAACCGCCTTGGGGAGCCCGGTTGTGCCGCCGGTGAACAGGATGCATGCCGGGTCCTCGGGATCGAGGTCCTCGCGCGTCACCGGTTCTACCGGCGCACCCTCGATCACGCTGTGGAAGGGGAGCGATCCGGTAACTCCCGTCCCATCGAGGTGGAGAAGCCTCTCCAGGGCCGGCGCATCCGGCGGCAAGCCGGCCGACATCCCCTCCACGGCGGATCGGAACTCTTCCTCATACACGAGGACGCGCGGCGTGGTCTTCACCACGAGCTGGAGGAGCTCCTGGGGGTGGAGGCGCCAGTTGAGGGGAACGTGGATAGCCCCCAGCTTCCCGCACGCGTAGTAGACGTCGAGGTGCTCCACCCCGTCGCGGGCGAGGATCGAGACGCGGTCGCCCTTCCCCACCCCGGCCTCGTCCCGCAACCAGCCGGCCAGCCGGTTCGCGCGCCTGTTCAACTCCCGGAACGAGAGGCGCAGCTCCGGGCTCTTCCCGTGGTCCACGATCGCGATTGTGTCAGGGCTGTACAGCTCGCGCCGGCCGAGGTAGTCGCCGACGACCACGTCAACCCTCCCTCGCCGGGAG
Source organism: Acetothermia bacterium UBA7521 (assembly GCA_002479455.1). Taxonomy (GTDB): domain Bacteria; phylum Bipolaricaulota; class Bipolaricaulia; order Bipolaricaulales; family Bipolaricaulaceae; genus Bipolaricaulis. Next base: position 2,242 of record DLNB01000008.1, on the reverse strand, counting down.
GTACCGTGCGCGGAGTTCGCTTTTCAGCACCTTGCCATAGGCTGAGTACGGCAGTTCGTCGGCGAACACGACCCTCTTCGGTACCTTGTACCGCGCGAGACGCTCCCCGCAGAACGCCTGGAGCTCCTCCGCGGTAACGGATGCCTTCTTGAGGACGACCACCATCAGCCCCACCTCTCCCCACTTGGGATCTGGCATCCCGATGAGGGCCGCATCCTGCACCGCCGGGTGTTCGCGCACGGCGGCCTCGACCTCCGCGGCATAGATATTCTCCCCGCCGCTGATGATCATGTCCTTTGCCCGCCCGACGATGGTGTAGAACCCGTCCTCGTCCACCCGCGCCACGTCGCCGGTGCGGAACCACCCGTCCACGATCGCCTCCGCGGTCGCCTCCGGGTTCCGCCAGTAGCCGGTGCACACGTGGGGGCCACGGATGAGGAGCTCGCCGGGTTCGCCGGGACTGACCGCCCGCCCCTGTTCGTCCAGAAGCACCATTTCGCTGTGGAAAATCGGTTTCCCCACCGACCCGAGCTTCCGCACTGATTCCTCGTCCGTCATCGAGAAGCAGTTGGCGCCAACCTCGGTCAACCCGTACCCCTGCCGGAACACGCCCCCCTTCTTCCCAACCCACTCCCGCACCAAGTCCACGGGGAGGGGCGCGCCGCCGCTGATAAAGAACCGCACCGAGCGGAAGTCGGCCGATCCGAACCCGGGGGCGTCGAGAAGCATCCGGTAGATCGTAGGCACGCCGAGCACGACCGTACACCGCTCCTCTTCGATCAGCTTCAGAACCGCGTCAGCATCGAACGTGCGCACGAGAACCACCCGGCCCCCGATGTACAAGAGGGGAGTCAGGAACGCGAACAGCCCCCCGGCGTGAAACAGGGGCATGAACAGGGGCGACACGTCGCGCTCGGTCAGCCCCCAGCTCGCGATCGTGTTGATGCAGTTCCACAGGACCTGTCGGTGGGGGATCATTGCTCCCTTGGGGCGGCCCGTGGTCCCCGACGTGTAGAGAAGGAGGTACGTGTCGTCCTCATCGAGCGGTGGGAGGGACGGCTCGGAGTCCGGACACCCAGCAACCTCGTGCTCGTACCGCCGACCGCCCGCGTCGGCCCCGTCTACCCCGACGACATGGGGGATCGGGGCCTCGGCACAGATCGCCCTCGTGGCACCGACGAACTCCGGACCGCAGAGGAGAACCTTCGGGGTGCAGTCGCCCACGATGTAGGCGAGTTCCCGCGCCTGGAGCCTCCAGCTGAGAGGCGCGAACACCGCACCGATCTTGCCGAGTGCGCACAGGAGGTCGAGGTAGGCGAGGCAGTTGTGGGCGAGGATCGAGACCCGGTCGCCCTTGTCCACGTCGAGCTTCCGCAGGTAGTGCGCCGCCCGGTTCGCCCGGCGGTCTAGCTCGGCGTACGTGTAGCCCTGGCCGTCGCTCCGGTCCACGACCGCGATCCGGTCCGGCGTCAGCGCTGCCCGGCGGGTGAGGAGGTGCGCGGCGTTCATCGTGCCCTGCTCGTACACGATGGCCATCCCGATCTCAGGTCCCGAGGACCATGCCCCCGTCCACGCGCAAGACGGCGCCCGAGACATAGGCCGCCTCGTCGGAAGCGAGGAACAGATAGGCGTTGGCGATGTCCACCGGGTCGCCGAGCCTTCCCAGCGGCGTTCGGGCACGCATCCCGTCAAGGACCTTCTCCGGCATCGTCTTCAGGATGTCGGTGGCCGTGAACCCCGGGGCGACCGCGTTCACCCGGATCCCGTACCGACCGAGCTCGCGCGCCCAGACCTTCGTCATCCCGACGAGGCCGG
>DLNB01000008.1:0-263 GCA_002479455.1 Acetothermia bacterium UBA7521 | reverse complement strand
GTCATCCCGACGAGGCCGGCCTTGGTAGCGACGTAGTTCGTCTGGCCGAAGTTCCCGTCGAGCCCGGCGATCGAGGTCGCGTTGAGGATCACCCCCGACTTCTGACGGATCATGATCGGCGCCACGACCTGGGTGCAGAGGAACGTTCCCTTGAGGTTGACCTCCACGACGAGATCGAAGTCGGCCTCCGACATCCGGCCCACGATCTCCCCCTCCTTCACCCGTACGAGCTGGTGGTCGCGGATGATCCCGGCGTTGTTGAC
>DLNB01000046.1 GCA_002479455.1 Acetothermia bacterium UBA7521 | reverse complement strand
GGTTCGGGTTACACTGTTTGAACGGTTTCCCCTGCGTTGGCGCGGCGGTTGACACCGAGGCAGCGTCGAGTTGCTTTGTGCGGAATCCGCGCGCGTTACTGCACCACGTTCGGTAGAGATGGTGCGGTGCCACCTCCTCGAACCGGCCGTACAATTGAGCGTGGGCGGCTGCACGAAACAGCCGCCCACCTCTCCCCTGACGACGAGCGTCAGCCTTTCTTCACCGTAAGCTGGCCGCGCTGATCGATTGCCTTCAAGCGCTTGGCCACGAGGGTCTTCAGGTTCTTTCCCGGCTTGAACGCCGGAACCACCTTCGCCGGCACCATGATCCGCCGTTGCGTCTGCGGATTGATGCGCTGAGACTGCTTCCGGGTTCGCACCTCGAACTTCCCAAACCCCGTCAGCAAGACCTCTTCGTTCCCCGCGATGCTCTCCGTGATGATGTCAATCGTGGCATCGAGCGACTTCCGAGCATCCTTTTTCGTAAGCCCAGTCCGCTGGGCAATCCGGTCTACCAGTTCTCCCTTGTTCATCGTAACACCCCCTCCCTGGTCAAAGATGCGCTAGTATAGAGCGCTTTCCCTTTGCTGTCAAGTGCGAACGTACTTCCCATGCCCTCTTTCGAGGAAAAACGGTTGACGAGGCGGAACAAGATGGATAGAGTTCGCGGTGATACGAGATCTTTCCTGAAGGAGGAATCCTGGTGGCCAGTGAGGTGCGCGAGTACGAGGTGGTGTACATCCTTCGCCCAGACCTTGATGAAGAGGGTCGGCAGGCGAAGATCGCCAAGGTTCAGCAGATCATTGAATCCGAGACGGGCGGCATTCAAACGACAGATGAGTGGGGGACGCGTCTCTTGGCCTACGAGATCAACCACTTTCGAGAGGGATACTACGTCCTCGTTTCGTTCACCCTCCCCCCCGACCGGGTGCGCAAGGTGGAGGAACGGTTGTCCATGGACGATGCCCTGCTTCGTTACCAGACTGTACGGGTGAGCGACAACTAGGATGAGCGACCTCAACCGGGTCATCCTTACCGGGCGCCTTACCGCAGACCCCGACCTCAAGTACACGCAAAGCGGCCGGGCGATGCTGCGGTTTGATGTCGCGATCAACCGCCGGTGGATCAACCCGGAGACGAGCCAGACTGAAGAAGAGGTGACGTTTCTCCCGATTGTGGTGTGGGGGAAACAAGCTGAGAATTGCGCAGCCTATCTGCGCAAAGGTAGACAGGTGGCGGTGGATGGGCGAATCCGAGTCAGGTCGTTCACAACCCAGAACGGAGATCGGCGGCGCACCACGGAAGTAGCGGCCCAGTCCGTTCACTTCCTCGGCGGCCGCCCGACGATCGCGGAGGGCGCCGCGGAACCGCAGCCGACGGGGGAAGGAAGCGACAGCCATCCCGATGCCCCACCGGAAGAGGAGGTTCCATTTTGATGATGCAACGCCAGCGACGGGTGTGCCGCGTGTGCGACCAGGGACTGAAGCTTCGCTATACAGACCCTGAAACGCTTCGCCAGTTCGTGAACCGCCGGGGGAAGATCCTGTCTCGGCGCGTGTCACGGCTCTGCGCTAAACACCAGAATTGGATGGCAACAGAGATCGATCGCGCCCGCAAAATCGCCCTGCTCCCGTACGAAGGATAGCAGCCCCTCGTTCCATGCCCCGAACGGTCGCCTTCCTGTTCGACAGTGGAGGCCCGGACTTGGTTGGACGGGCGAGGACTGCGGCTGCCCAAGCTCTTCTCCGTCGACTGGCCGATCACCCCGCAGTGGACGAAACGGTGATCGCTACTCCCAACCCGGGCCACTGGGAGAATGAGCCTGTCGCGGTCGCCCCCGATCCACCCGGTCCGTGGAGGTTCGGGGCTCGGTTCACCGAACTCGTCCGGAAGTTCAAGCCGGATCGACTCATCTACTTTTCTGCCGGAAGCGGCTTCCTCCTTTCCGAGCCCCTGCTCGACCGTCTGATCACCGCAGAGCCAACGTCCTCTCCCTACGCGGTGCTCAACAACTTCTACTCCACCGATTTCGGGCTTCTCGCTCCTCCCGCTGCCGTGGGTGACCTGACGCGGGACAATCCGATCGGGGCCCGGCTGTGGCAGGCTGGGTACACCTGTTACGAGCTACCACGATCGGCCGGGACTCTGTTCGACATCGACACCCCGGGGGAGCTTTCGCTGCTCGCCCTCGACACCGCGTTGCCCCCTCGTCTCCGCGAGGTTCTCGCGACAGTCCCCACCGCGCGCGCCCAGGGCTTGCTCGACGTTCTCGTCGACGCAGACAAGGAACTGGTTCTCCTGGGGCGGGTCGGGGGGCACTTGGCGCGGTTCGTCGAACGCGAGACTGCATGCCGCGCGCGGATCCTGTCCGAGGAGCGGGGGATGGAGTCAAGCGGTCGCGCTGAGCGAGGCGCAGTGAGATCGCTTATCGGAGCCCTGCACCACGGACGAACCGTGCCCGAACTCGTAGAGCTTCTCAGCCAGTTTGGCGACGCTGTCGTGTGGGATACCCGCGTCCTGATGGCTCATTTCGGGTTCTGGCCCCCGCCAGCGGAGCGGTTCGCCTCCGACCTTCTCGATCCGTTGCAGGTCACAAACCCCACCCTGAGGGAGCTCACCGCCGCCTGCGCAGGTGCTTCGGTCCCGTTCCTGCTGGGTGGACACGCCCTCGTGTCCGGCGGAATGTATCTCGCGGTCGAGCTGGCGTGGGTGAACACCGATCGTGCCGCCCGATTTCGGCCGTTACCGTTTCCCGACTAGGAGCATGTCATGACCGAGAGCGCAGTGTGGACAATGGGACTGGCTGAAGTCGACCGGGCGCTCGCCGCCCTCGTGCGCGTAGAGGAACAGCGCCAGGCGGACAAGATCATCCTCATTCCTTCCGAATCGCTGACGCCAGGTGCGGTGCGCGAGGCCATGGCGTCCGCGTTTACCTCCATCTACGCCGAAGGGTACCCCCGCGAGGAGATGCTCCGCCTTTCCGAAGACCGGTTGCATGATACCGCTGAACAGCTCGCGTACTTCCGGCGTTACAGCGACCGCCGGTTCTACAAGGGTGTCGAGGTCGCCGACCTCGTGGAGGCGCTGGCGTGCCGGCGCGCTGCCGAGTGCTTTGCCACCCCCGAGGTAGGTGCCGACGGCATCTACGTGAACGTCCAGGCGCTGTCTGGGGCAGCGGCGAACATGGCGATCTACGAGGCCCTCCTTCAGCCAGGGGACACGCTGATGGCGATGGATCTCTCCCAGGGAGGCCATCTCTCCCACGGGTCCCCGTTCCACCAATCTGGGCGGCGGTACAAGGTTGTGCGCTACGGCGTCGATCCGCGGACCGAGCGCCTCGACTACGACCAGATCTCCGACCTCGCCCAGCAGCACCGCCCCAAAGTGATCGTTGCCGGGTACACCTCCTACCCGTGGGCCCCGGATTGGAGACGGTGGCGGGAGGTCGCGTCGGGATGCGGGGCCCTCCTCATGGCGGACATCGCCCACACCGCGGGAATGGCGATCGCCGGCGCCTACCCCAGCCCGGTGGGGTACGCCGATGTGGTCATGTTCACCACCCACAAGACCCTGTGTGGTCCGCGGGGAGCTGTCCTCCTCTCGTTCGACCCCGAGATCGCCTCGCGGATCGACGCCGCAGTGTTCCCCGGAGCCCAAGGCGGTCCGCATGTGAACAAGTGGGCCGGGATCGCGTGCGCCCTCGCGCTGGCACAAACCGAGGCATTCCGCGATCTCCAGCACAAGACGGTCGCCAACGCCCGGTTCCTCGCTGCGGCGCTCGCCGCGCGCGGGCTGAAGCTCGCCTACGGAGGCACGGATACCCACCTCCTCGTCCTCGACCTGCGTGCCATCCCCACGGCCAACGGCCAACCGTTGATGGGCGAGATCGCAGCCCGAATCCTCGACCTTGTGGGTCTGGTGGCAAACAAGAACACGATCCCCGGCGATCTGTCGGCAGCCGACGCCCGCGGCATCCGCTACGGAACCCCGTGGGCCACCCAACGCGGGCTGGGGGAACCAGAGATGGAAGAGATCGCCGACATCACGCGCCTGGTCTTGACCTCGATCCACCCCTTCACCTACCCGGGCGTCACCGGCGCCCTCCCCCGGGGCAAGCTCCCCTCGCCCGTGCTCACCGAGGTCCAGGAGCATGTCCGGGACCTCGCCGCCCGGTTCGGTGGGGCGCGCGAATCGCCTGAACCGCAACGGTCGCAGCCCGATCCGAGCCCGGCTGCCGTCCTAAGGGTCCGGGGGGGGCGCGCCGCGTGCCTCCTCCACGAGGCGAGCACGGCCCACGTGCTGGCCCTGGACCCAAGCCAGGCTTGTCGTGCCTTGTTCCTCGACAGCGAAGGGCGGGTGCTGTCCGAGGCGATCGTGGGCCGACTGCCCAACGACCCTTGGATCCGGCCGCAATTCGCCGTCCTCGTCCCCCGGGAGCGCGGCCAAGACGTGCACCGTTGGCTCTCCGCGCTCGCCGATGGGTACGTCTTGTTCGATCCCAACGACATTCACCGCAAGGTGCAAGGCCCGGCCGTCGTGGAGCCGTACGCGGGACCCGCCTCGTTCCGCCTCGACGACGGAACGACCATCTCGGTGGGTGAGGCAAAGCGCACGGCGGGACAGGATTTGTTCTCAGCCTCCCCGCAATCACGGGGTGCGAAGGAACCGCCCCTTGAAGTCGCCGCGCCGCGAAAGCCGTACTTCATCGGCTGCTCGTGCGTGCGGCTCGCGGACGACAAGAAGCCCTACACACCCCAGCCAGCCCCATCGGGCATCGCCCGCACGCCCCTCGCGGACTGGCACCGCAAGACCGGGGCGCGGATGGTCGAGTTCGCCGGGTTCGAGATGCCGCTCTGGTACACCTCGGCCCTCGCTGAGCATCGCCTGGTGCGGGAAGCAGCGGGCCTGTTCGATCTCGGCCACATGGGGGCGTTCGCCGTTGAGGGCCGCTATGCGGAGAGCTTCCTCAACCTCGCCACCACCAACTACGCGGGATGGCTCCACCCCGGTCAGTCCCAGTATGGATTCCTCCTCGCACCCGATGGGACAGTGACGGACGATCTGATGGTGTACCGGCAGGCCAGCGACCGGTTCCTCCTCGTGGTCAACGCTGCCAACGCGAACGCCGACTGGGATTGGCTGACGGCGGTCAACTCGGGCGAGATCCTTCTCGACCCCGACCGGCCATGGATCGAGCCCGACGGGCCCGTCACACTCCGCGACCTCAGGGGAAGCGAGCACGGCGCACTCGTGAACATCGCTCTCCAGGGACCGCGGTCGCGTTCTATCCTGCAGCGACTCCTCGCTCAACCCGAGGCGCACCGACTGACTGCGCTCCGCCGGACCGAGTTCTGCCGCCTCACCGTGGGCAAGATCCCCGTCCTCTGCGCTCGGACCGGGTACACCGGTGAGCCTTTGGGGTACGAGATCCTCGTCCCCGCGGAGCACGCGGTGCAGCTCTGGGAGACCCTCCTCGAAACCGGCCAGCCCCACCATCTGCGGCCGATCGGACTCGCCGCCCGGGACTCGTTGCGCACCGAGGCCGGGCTGCCCCTCTACGGCCACGAGCTGGAAGGCGCCCATCGGGTTCTCCCCCACGAGGCGGGTTTCGCTCCATATGTCAAGCTGCACAAGCCGTTCTTCGTCGGGCGGTCCGCCTATCTCCGTGTGTTCCAGAGCTGGACACGGGAAGTCGTGCGCTTCGATATCCCCGCCGGCCAGCGACCAGTGCGCGCCGGGGCGCCAGTCGTGGACGCGGGAGGGCAGGTCATGGGCTGGGTCACCAGCTGTGTCACGCTGGAGACCGGTCAAGTGGGAATGGCCCTTCTCGCCCGACGCGGAGTGACCGAGAACACCCGGCTCGGGTTCGTCCTCGGTGCGGAGCGGGGCATGCCTCCGAAGCTGGAGCTTGGGGCAAGATACCCGCTTGTCGTATGGGGTCGAGTGCTTTCCCGGTTCCTGAAGCGGGATGCGCTCCCGATGGCGGGTGAGGACTAGTACCTGGTTGCGAAAGACACCGTAACAGTCTATCCTTGACGAGGAAGACGGGGTTCCGTCAAGGAGGCGAGATGGTGGGGCGGGCCACGGAGGTCAGGCTGACGGCGGAGGAACGGACGGTCGTGGAGGGCTGGGTGAAGCGGCCAACGATCGAACAGCGGTTGGCGTTGCGCGCGAAGATCGTCCTCAAGGCTGCAGATGGAGAAGGCACGAACCGGATCGCCCGGGAACTCGATGTACGCCCAGCCACGGTAAGCAAGTGGCGCACCCGGTTCGCCCAGTACGGACTGCAGGGGTTGCACGATGCCCCCCGCTCAGGGAGGAGACGGAAGTACGACGAGGGGACAGAGCGGCGGATTCTGGCCGCGCTCGATGGGGATGTTCCGGGAGGAGAGACAACCTGGACGGCTCGGCTGATCAGCCGCGAACTAGGAGATGTGACGACGCACCAGGTGTGGCGGGTCCTACGGAAGCACAAGTGGAGTTGACCCGGTTTCGTGGACACCGTTAGGCTTGCACGGGAGGTGTTGACGATGCCGAGGACACGGCCGCCGTACCCGCCGGAGTTTC
>DLNB01000028.1 GCA_002479455.1 Acetothermia bacterium UBA7521 | reverse complement strand
GGCAATGTACGAGATCTTGTTCCATGCATTGGTTGAAGCCTCCTCCCCACCGACACTTCAGCTCCCACGATGTCCCGAGGAACCGCAGGTGACGTCTTCCGACCCGCTGGGAGCTTGTGTGAGAGACCGCTGGGTCGGCGGATCTGCCGCACACGGGCCTTCGGGACAGTGATTCGTGCCCAGCTATCCGTGATCCGTGGTCGGTGCCACGGACCTTCGGTTCACGGAGGACAGCAACGGACACGTTACGAGCTGCCAGAGCCCGCGCTCTCGTCGCCTGTGCAGGCGCCTGCCTGCGCCGCGGACGCGGCAGGCAGGTCGGGGCGGTACTGGGGCAGCCCGCACTCGATCGCAAACTCGAAGGCTTGTTCGTACAGTCTGTGGGTCACCATGTTCGCGCCTCTCCCGGGTCGGGTCTGGCCGAACCGGTTCTCGCCCATGTCACAGGACGCCGTCGCAGCATGTCACAGCTCGTTGTCACAGTATGTCACAGCTCGTCACTCCCAAGCTCTCGCCTGCCGGAGAGCCTGCCCTGGCCGGTAGTGCCGGGTGGGGTCGGTGGGGCCGGATCCGCGCTCTTCGGCCAGCCCTTTCTCGACCAGCACTTTGAGATCCCGCTGGAGCGTCCGACGAGCGACCCCCGGGCAGATGCCCCCGTAGTCCTGGATGGTGAGCCGCTCGTGCTCGAGCAAGTGATCCAACGCCAGCGCCTGCCGGTCGGACAGTCCATGCGTGCGAGCGAGGAGATCACGGCGAATCACACGCTCCCCGCGCGCCTTGACCTCGTCGAGCTGGGTGGCAAGGCCGCCAGTGAAGTACTCGAGCCAGCCGGTCAGGTCCATGCCGCGCACGCGCACGCTCTGGATCGCCCGGTAGAACGCATGGCGATCGCGGTCGTAGAACTCGCTGATCGTGAAGAGCCGCTTGAGATCGTAGCCTGCCCGGTACAGGCAGAGCGTCGAGAGCAGGCGCGATGTGCGGCCGTTGCCGTCGAGGAATGGGTGGATGTGGACCAGCTGGAACTGCGCAACGCCGCTCACGAGCACCGGGTGCACGTCCCCGGGTTCGTCTAGCCATTCCACCATCTCCTGCATGAGGATCGGCACATCGTGGGCCGGAGGCGGGGTGTAGACCACCTCGCCGGTCGCCGAGTTGACCACGTAGTTCTGGACCTTGCGGTACTCGCCGGGGGCAGCCGCCCCACCGCGCACGCCCTCGACGAGCCGCCGGTGGATCTCGCGCACCAGGCCCTCCGTGATCGGCCCGCCGCCGCCCAGGTAGCTGGTGACGAACTCGAACGCGCGGCGGTAGTTGAGCAACTCGCGCGCATCGTCCGGGTCGGCCTCGGGCACCGCCTCGCCGGCGAGCAGGCGCGCGGACTGCTCGAGCGTGAGCCGCGTCCCCTCGATATGCGTCGTGTGGTGCGCCTCGAGCACGAGCGCCCGCTCCCCCATGCGCCGGATCCAGTCCTCCGAGAGCTTCGCCGCGTCTAGGAATCCGCGCGCCCGCTCGATCCGCGTGAGCGCTGCAGCAATCGGGTTCGTGATCGTGAAGCGCGGCGCGAACGTCACGCGGCAGCCTCCTCCCCCGCCTGCGCCGCGTCCCGCGACGCGGCAGGCAGGCGCACGTCGATCTTGCCCGTCACCGCGGCGCGCGGCCTCCGGGCCCACCGCAGGTGAAGCCTGCTCGGGTGCCGTGACGGATCAACTCCCGTCCACTGGCGACGTCGATGGCCTCCAGCGAGCAACACGACCTCGATCAGTTTCCTCTTGGCGATCATCGGCCCTCCAGGATGTGGTACCGCCGGCGGGGATCGCGAGGCCCTGAGCCGACGACGCCAACGATGCCTAGCTCTGCCAACCTCGCCAGCCGGCTCCGCATGGCCCGCGTGCTGATCTCCGCAGCCTGAGCGAGTTGTGCCGTGCCCCAGCCCTCTCCATCACGCAGCAGGTCGAGGATCCGTTGGTCCAGCTCGTCGAACGCTGGCCTCGACGCCCGCACGCTGAATAGGGTAACGCGAAACCGGAACGCTATCTCCTCGAACGCTGGTTCCGGCAGTCCAGCATCGCGACACGCGTGCATCATGCGGGGGATCCCGCTTCCCCACTGTTCGATCAGGTTGAGCTCGTGGAACACCCGCCCGATCACGCGGTTCCGAAGCTTGGACACCCCCCGCGTGATGTCATCTACCGTCAGACCTAACGGGAGGAGGCCGGGGTTTTCGACCTCGAGGCGATCGTCGTACAGCGCCACCCGGATCGGCGCGCCCTGTTGGGAATAGTCGCTGTGGACCACGGCGTTGACAATCGTCTCTCGGACAGCTTCCGGTGGCAGGTCCCACACGTCCTTTCGACGCAGAGGACCGATCTCGGCTGCCCGCCGCATGTGCTCGCGGACGAACGTCACCGCCTGCTCGATGGCCACGTGCGGATGGCCGACAAGCTGTGCCTGGTCGAGGATGCGAGCTCGATCCGTGCCGCCGAACCATCCCGCCTGAATCCACGCGTCTGGAAACAACCGAAGACGCTCCTGACCGAATAGGAGCACACCCCCGACCGTGGGAACCAGGCGTCCCTGATACCGCGCTACCAAGCCGAGCGAGAGGAGATCCCGGCGCTCCAGGCGGCGGGATGTGGCCAACGACTCGGAAGCAGCTCGGAAGTCGATCGCTTCCGAGTTCAGCTCGGGCATGGGCTGCTCGTCGAAGCACTGACCTTGGGCGACCCGGCGCAGCTCCTGGATCAGCGCGGCGTCTGCCCGCCGGTTCGTCGACCCCACACGGACATAGGTTCCCCTGGCCTCTCCCTCCTGCACAACATGGTAGGGCCGGATCGGGCTTGGGAAGACCTCCACTGCCACTACGCTCCGATTCCGCCAGCTCAAGAGCTGAAGGTCAGGCACCAAGCGCGGCGCGATGCTATCACTGATCAGATTCGCGACTCGCTCCTCAATCTCGCGCGGCTTGGGGATTCCCACCACATGCCGAGTCTTGTCCTGCACGCCAATCACAACGACCCCACCCGCCGTGTTGGCAAACGCAACGACGGTCTTGAGGACTCCTTCAGGGGACGAGAGATCACGCTTGAACTCGAGTGTCTTCCCCTCAGGACGCCTCAGTAGATCTACCAGGTCCATAACTCTGTAGTCTACTCGGAAGCGCTCCGGGAACCCAGCATTCCGTGTTAGGCTTCCGAGCTCGGACGGAGGCACGGCTCGTGTGAATCCCAGCCATCAGCGCGGGTTTCCGCCGTGCTTGACGAGTTCGGCAAAGCAGGAGTTCACGTCCGCACCCTCCAAATCGACGGTGACACCGGAACGCGCAGACGGCCACCGCACGTACTAGACCCGCCGTGCACGCTCCTTGCGGAACCCGACGATCGTCAGGATCGGGTCGCGAGGTCAGTTGAGTCTGGTCGAGATCGCGTCCCGCGTCACGGTGCTCATGTCCGCGCTGGCAGCGAGGACCTTGACCTCGATGAGGCGGAGCCTCCCCGTACCCGGTTCCCTCCGCCCGAACTCGTGAGCAGGGTCTGCCGTCCTCGCGGCGCATCGGGCCAACTCCCTCCCCCCGTCCCCGGACCGAGTGCCCACGACACGGCTATGGCAGAGCGTTTCTCCCCTCCTCCTCTCAACCGGCGGCGCGCGGCATGCGCTGGGAGGGAGGAGCGGTGTAGCGGTCCGTCACGCTGGTGCGGGAGGCTCCTCTGCAGACGTGGAGGGACCGTCCGGCCGGCGTCCCGCGACGTGGCCGGGTTAGGGGCTGCCGAGAGACAGCGGGCGGATGGCCCAGGTGGTTCCCTCGGGCCCGTCGCGGAGCTTGACCCCCAGCTCGCCCAGCTTGTCCCTTACACCGTCGGCGAGGGCGCTCGGAGGGAACCCGCTAGGAGCTTGTGTGAGAGACCGCTGGGTCGGCGGATCTGCCGCACACGGGCCTTGGGGACAGTGATTCGTGCCCGGTTATCCGTGATCCGTAGTCCGTGCCACGGACCTTCGGTTCACGGAGGACGGTTCACGGAGAACGGACCACGGTACGAGCCGCGGGGAGTCCGACCCTCTCCGCGCCTGGCCTGCCGCCTGCCTGCTGCAGGCAGGGCAGACAGGTGGCCGAGGGCTCAGCGAACTGTTCACACACGGGCAGCTAGGGCAGATTGCACACGCGTCACTCGACCTCCCGGCTCGCTATCATGGGCACGAGGTGGCGATGATGAGCAGACCTCGGGACGATGCTAACTCTTCGGGCGGCCTGGGGACTCTCGGCCCAGCAATGCACGATGATCACCGTGGGGCCAGTGGAGTCGATCCGGGCAGCGATGGCGAGTCCTGGCGACGCAGGGCCCATCCGCGCCGGAGAAGAGTTGACGCAGGTATGACGGCCACCGCCCTTCGTCAGCGCACCGAAGGCTCGGTCGCGAGACTCACGAGGGAAGACGAGATCGAGCTGGCCAAGCGCATCGAGATGGACGACAAGGCTGCGCGAGAGCAGCTGATCATCGCCAACCAAGGGCTCATCGGGCACATCCTGCGCACCGAGTTCCGCGGCTTCATCTACCTGTGGGATGACCTCTTCCAGGAGGGCCAGGTCGGGCTGATCAAAGCGGTGGATAGGTTCGACTGGAGAAAGGGGTGCAAGTTCAGCTCCTATGCCGTGTGGTGGATCCGGCGCGAGATCCAACTGGCCCTCGGCCGGTGGTGGACGGGGGCGGCGAGGATCCCGGAATCACGACTTAAGGAGCTGAAGGAGTTCAAGCTGGTGACCAGGAAACTGGAGGATGGGCTGAATCGCCATCCGACTCCCGAGGAGATCGCCAGCGAGATAGGGATCCCCTTGGACAAGGTCTACGACCTTCTGAAGGTGATGATCGCAGGCCGGCAGCTGATTTCGTTCGAGGCATTGGAGGAAAGCGGCCGTAGCGTGATAAGCCTCATCGCGGATGAGAGCGCGCCCTCTTCCGAAAAGGGACTCGACCCTTGTCTTCAGAGCAGCCTGCGGAGGGTGATCGGGGTGTCTCTCACCCAGAAGCAGAAAGAGGTGATCTGCCTGCGCTACGGGCTGGATCTCAAGGGCGAGCATCAGAAACCGCTCTCGCAACGGGCCATCGCTGAACAGATGGACATCAGTCCCCAGGCCGTGTCGCGGATCGAAGAGCGTGCGCTGGCGAAGATCAAGGCCGAGATGGATCTCTTCACGCAGCACCTCCGGCGCCTCGAGTGAGGCCCTGCAAGAGCCGGTGCGGATCCTGGGAGTCGGAAATCAGGCCTTGCAGTACGACACCGTCGACGCGACCCGGGGAGGTCGAGGCATTCCAGGCGGCATGACCCTAGTTCCAACGCCGGATGCGACAGCTGTCAACAGAAATGGATCCGATGGACATCGCGCCCTCGCACCAAAACCGTGCCGGGGGCGACGGGTTTCTGTCTACCCATCCGAAGCAGACCCAGGATTGAGAGGCAGCTATCCACGATGAAGGAGCAGGATGATCTTCTCTCCCTCTGTTGGGTTGCAGGACCTCTCCCGGAGTCTGGACATCTTTCCGATACATCGGTAGGCCCATCGTTGCCCCCGCTCGGTTAACTCGAAGGGTTGACGGGCGACCGGAAAAGGAGTACATTCGTTTTGTAAAAGTTTTCACCAAAATGAGAAACAACACGATCCACACGCTGCTTCGGGAGTTGTGGACCCCCGACGGGACGACCCGCCGGGCCCTCGAGTCTTCCCTCGGACTGTCGCGTCCCACGCTGGACAAGGCCCTCTCCGAGCTCATGAACCGCGGGCTCGTCGCTCCTGCGGGGACACGTTCCGAGGGAGGCGGCCGGCCGGCCACGGTGTTCCGAGTGAACGGGGACACGTGTGTTGTGGTCGGAGTTGACCTCGAGCTTCCCCAGCTTAGCTTCGTTGTGTCAGACCTATGGGGGGAGCCGCTCCACCGTCTGACGCTGGATGTGGACGACGGTCAACGGGACCCGCTCGCCCTCCTGCGCGAAGTGGGAGAAACCCTTACAGAGTGGATGGATTCGCTCGGCGTCCCGTGGCCTCGGGTGGGAGGGCTGGGCGTTGCCCTCCCGGCATTCGTCACCGATGGGGTGGCGACCTTTGCCGGAGCGACGATGCCCTCCTGGCACCGAGTGGCGGTCCAGAACGCGTTGGAGCGGGAGATCTCCACCCGAGTCCACGTTCACCACGACACGCACCTCATGGCCATGGCCGAAGCACACGCTCTGGGTTGGAAGGAGGGCGCTCTGCTCTACATTGCGCTCCGTCCCGGTCTTTCGGGCGATGTACGGTTCGGGGCAAGCCTTCTCGTGGACGGGCGCGCGTACCGCGGGGGGCACGGCCACGGGGGTTCCCTGTACCGGGCGTTCGTGACGGGAGAGGAGTTGAAGAACCGGGCCCACGACAAGCGCTTCGAGATGCTCGTGGACAGGGCGGTCGGCGTTCTCGTCCATGCGGTGACCCTCCTCGACCCCACCCTGATCGTCATCCACGCCGAGCTGTTGGGAGAGGACGAGGAAGCGTTCATTGCCGGTTGCCGCCGTCGCCTTCGCGAGGCTCTCGTCGGGGAGTTTCCGGATCTGCATAAGGTAACCCGCGCCGTGGCGCGCGGGACGACAGCGGCCTGCGGCGCAGCGGTCGCCGTTGTGCAGCACCTGCGCGACAACCCAGAAGAACTGCTTGCGCATGAAGGAGGTGAGAGAGGGCGGAGCACATCCCAAGCACCAAGAAGCACGGCTTCGAAGAGGAAAAGGAGGTAGAACATGACAAAGCGACTGTTGGTTGGTCTGTTGTTGGCGGGTCTGGTTGCCGGCCTTGCCCACGGTGCAGTGACGATCATGGTTCTGTGGAGCGGGGATGAGCTCGCGGCGTTCCAGAAGGTGGCGGACGGGTTCACGGCCAAGACCGGGATCGCGGTCCGGGTAGAGAGCGTGGGGAGAGACCTCCCCGCGATCCTCTCCACCCGTGTGGCCGCTGGGAACCCGCCGGACCTCGCGGGGATGCCCAACCCCGGCCAGATGGCGGAGTTCGTGGGCCGCGGGGCGGTGATCCCCTTGGACGGGATCGTGGACCTCAACCAGTTCCCCAAGGCGTTCGTGGACCTGGCCACCGTCAGCGGGAAGGTCTACGGGATCTTCATCTCCGCCGACCTGAAGTCCCTCGTGTGGTACAACCCTGACGCGCTCTACGCAGAGGGACTGGCCCCGGCAGACTCGTGGAACGAGCTGATGTACGTCACCCAGACCCTCGCCGCCCGAGGCAAAACGCCGTGGGCGGTGGGCCTCGAGTCGGGTGCTGCCTCGGGTTGGGCGGGAACGGACTGGATCGAGGACATCATGCTTCGGACCGCGGGTCCGGACCTCTACGACCAGTGGGTGGCCCACGAAATCCCGTGGACCCACCCGGCGGTGAAACGGGCGTTTGAGCTGTTCGGATCGATCGTTCGCAACGAGTCCTACGTCTACGGGGGCACGACGGGCGTTCTGTCCATCAACTTCGGCGACTCCCCGGCTGTCCTGTGGGATCTCACTCCGGGTGCCTACTTCCACCGCCAGGCCACATTCATCAAGAGCTTCATCGCCAATGCTCACCCTCAGCTCAATCTCGACCGAGACGTGGCGTTCTTCGTGTTTCCCCCGATTGACCCACAGTGGGGGACGCCGCTCCTCGGAGCGGGGGACCTCATCAGCGCGTTCCGTGACACGCCCGACGTACGGGCGTTCGTCCAGTACCTGGCCTCGCCTGAGGCCCAGGCCATCTGGTGCGGGGCGTTGGGCAAGCTGGCCACGAACGTGAACGTGGATCCGGGGATCTACCCCGATCAGCTCACCGCTCAGGCCGCGGAGATCCTAAAGGGCGCCGAGATCTTCCGCTTTGACGCCTCGGATCTCATGCCAGCTGCGGTGGGGTCGGGCGCGTTCTGGAAGGGCGTTCTCGACTACGTGTCCGGCGTGCCGCTGGCTCGGGTCCTCGCGGACATCGAGGCCGCGGCGCAGGCCGCTTACTAGGATCGCACCAACTGCTCGCCGGGGCGGGGCAGCCCCGCCCCGGCGGATACTCCTCAGGGGGTGACTGTTACGAACAAGGGTCGGGCCCACTGGTTCTACCTCGCCCCCGCCCTCCTGTTGTTGGGGGTGTTCCTCGTCTACCCGAGCGCGGAGACGATCCGACTCAGCTTCTATGGCCCGCGTTCCGATGTGTTCGTGGGTGCTCAGAACTACCTCCGGGCGTTCACATCGGCCCCGATGCTGGCCACGTTCCGCAACAACCTCCTGTGGATGGCCGTGTTCACCCTGTTCACGGTCGGGATGGGGCTCCTCCTCGCGGTGATCCTCGATCGCGTGCGGTACGAAACGTTGATCAAGTCGATCATCTTCCTCCCGATGGCCATCTCCTACGTGGCAGCGGGGGTGATCTGGCGGTTCGTGTACGCGTTTCGCCCGGCCGTCGCACCTCAGATCGGGCTCCTCAACGCGATCATCGTGGGCATGGGGGGACAACCGGTCTGGCTTCTCATCCAACGCCCGTGGCTGAACAACCTCGCCCTCATCGCGGTGGGGGTGTGGGTGTGGACGGGGTTCTGCATGGTCATCCTCTCCGCGGCGTACAAGGGCATCCCCAGGGAGATGCAGGAGGCGGCGCGCATCGATGGGGCCAATGAGTGGCAGGTGTTCCGCTGCGTGACGATCCCCTTTCTGAAGTCCACCCTGGCCATGATCACCACGACGATGATCGTGTTCGTTCTGAAGATGTTCGACATCGTGTACATCATGACCAACGGCGCCTACGACACGGACGTGATCGCGAACCGGATGTACAACGAGATGTTCCAGTTCAACAACTACGGGATGGCGAGCGCGATCGCGGTGATCCTGTTCCTAGCAATCGTGCCGTTCATCGTGCTCAACGTGCGCCGGTTCCGGGCCCAGGAGGCGGTGCGATGAGCTCATCCCGAAAAGTGAGAAGAGTGCCGCTGCATCTGGTCGTGATCGTTCTCGCGTTGATCTGGCTCGCTCCGTCGCTCGGGCTGCTCGTGAGCTCGTTCCGCCCCCGGCAGGACCTCCTCGCGTCGGGCTGGTGGACGGCCGTCGCCACGCCCAGCGAGTGGGGCCGGTTCACGACGAGCAACTACCAGGACGTCCTGTTGCGTCAGGGGATGGGAAGAGCCTTCCTGAACAGCTTCATCATCACCGTTCCCACGACGCTGATCACCCTCACCATCGCCGCTCTGGCCGCCTACGCCTTGTCGTGGATGGAGTTCCGCGGGCGTCAGGTCTTGCTGATGACCGTGGTCGGGCTGATCGTGATCCCCCTTCAGATGACGCTCATCCCCGTCTTGCGGATGTTCAACGTGCTCAGACTCTCCGGGACTTTCCCCGGGATCTGGCTTGCCCACGCCGGGTACGGGCTTCCCCTGATGATCTACCTCCTGCGGAACTTCTTCGGGGCCCTGCCCCGGGAGCTGTTCGAGTCAGCGTATATGGATGGAGCAACCCCGTTCACCGCGTTCGTGCGGCTCGTGCTCCCGCTGTCGGTCCCGGTGCTGGCTTCGGCGGCGATCTTCCAGTTCCTGTGGGTGTGGAACGACCTCCTCGTGGCCCTGGTGTACCTCGGCGGGTACAGCGAAGTCGCGCCGCTGACGTTGCGGCTTTCGCTCCTCGTCGGGTCGCGGGGACAGGACTGGCACCTCCTGACGTCGGCCGCGTTCGTGTCGATGATCGTGCCGATGGCCGTGTTCTTCTCCCTCCAGCGGTACTTCGTGCGCGGGATCCTCGCCGGGGCGGTCAAGGGATGACGGTGCCCCCTGCGCAGCGGACGCGGTTGCGGGAGAAGGGGAAGGAAGCGTTCGAGCGACTGCGGACCGAGACCACGGTGGACGGGCAGCGGTTCGAGCTCGCCCACGCCGGAAAGATGAGCGACCGGGTCCGGTTCGGGATCTTCGCCCGTGACCTCCTCACGGCAGGACTCATCGCGGACGACCGAACCCTGATCCGGGAGACGTTGCGCTTCTGCGCGGCGACCATCGGCCGCCAGCAGGACCCGCGGACCGGGGAAGAGCCGGGCCGGGTGGTCCACGAATTCCAGCCATACACGCAGGATGATCTTTCCACCCGCTACAACGCCTGCGAGACGAGCCAGCTGTTCCTCATCGGAGCGGCGCAGCAGTACCCCATCGCCGACGACGGGACGACCCTGAGCACGATCAGGGACGGACTGAAGGCTGCAGGTGAGTACGTGCTCCGCCACATCGCGGACGATCTCTTCTGGGAGGATCCCCGCCATGCCGACGCAGCGAGGTACCTACTTCCCGCCACGTACTGGAAGGACTCGTTTCTTCCCGGGAGACGGAGGTTGCGGTTCCCGGTGGCGTACACCCTGGTCCAGGCCCAAACGGTCGCCGCTCTGCGCGCGCTGGCCGAGCTGACCGAGGCGCTCGATCTCGGGTTCGATCGGGCCGCGCTCGCCGGGCAGGCTTCCGCGACAGCGGCGGCGGTTTGGAGAAGCCTGTGGGATGAGGTAACCGACTACCCCGCCTTGGCGCTGGACGGTGGACAGCTCGTCCCTGGGGTGAGTTCGGACGGACTGCACATGCTCGCCTACCTCCAGCCGGAGGACGTGCCGGCAAGGCGCAAGGAGCAGCTCGTCTATCGGGCGCAAGAGCTTGTCACCCCCTACGGATTTCGAACGCTCAGCCCCGGCCACCCCGACTACTCCCCCACCAGCTACCACCAGGGCGCGGTGTGGCCGTTCGAACAGTGGTTTATCGCCCGCGGGGCGCTGGCCCACGGCCTGGGCGAGACGTTCCAGGTCGCCGGGCGGGTGATGGACGCCCTTGCCGAGCTGGGGTTCGCAGAGCTACTGTACTGGGACGGGGAAGGCGGCCTGCGCGGCCCGGGGGAAGTCCCGGGCGAGGGGTGCGACCTGCAGCTCTGGACGGCCGCTGTCCCGGAAGGATTCCACCGGCTGAACCGAGGAGGTGAACGGGGGAAGAGGTAAGGCCCCCGCACATGGAGCTACTAGGAATCGAAAAGTACACCAAGTACGTCGGCGAGGAAGCGGTGGCGGCCGTGGTCCGGGCCGCGCGTCCCCTGTACGGGCTGCGGCTGTTGCACGTGAACGCCACGTTCCACGGGGGCGGGGTGGCGGGAATGCTCCATTCCCTGGTTCCCCTGATGAACGACGTGGGCATCAACGCGGACTGGAGCCTCCTGTACGGGGACCCGTCCTTGTTTCAGGTCACGAAGAAACTCCACAACGCCCTCCAGGGGGAGCCGGTGGACCTGTCGGAGGAAGACCTGGCCAACTACCTCCGGGTGAACGAGGCCTTCGCCCGGTACAGCCCGATCTCCGGTCACGACACGATCATCGTCCACGACCCCCAACCCCTGCCGATGATCCGCTACGAACTGCGGGACACGCCCTGGGTGTGGCGGTGCCACATCGACATCTCCACGCCTCACGAGACGGTGTGGGAGGTCCTCAAGCCGTTCCTCCTCCGCTACGACGCGGTGGTCGCCTCGTCGGAGGCATTTCGCAAGCCGGACCTTCCGGTGGAGACCCACATCATCGCCCCGGCGATCGATCCACTGTCCGAGCTCAACCGCGACCTGTCCTCTGACGAGGTGGAGCGCAAACTCGCCCAGTACTCCATCCCTCGTGACAAGCCGCTCTTGGTGCAGATCTCACGGTTCGACAAGTGGAAAGACCCCCTGGGGGTCCTCGACGTGTTCCAACGCATTCGCCAGAGCGTGGACTGCCGGTTGGTGATGATGGGAAACATGGCTACCGACGACCCGGAGGGCCCGGAGATCTTCGCGCGGGTCCTCAGCCA
Source organism: Acetothermia bacterium UBA7521 (assembly GCA_002479455.1). Taxonomy (GTDB): domain Bacteria; phylum Bipolaricaulota; class Bipolaricaulia; order Bipolaricaulales; family Bipolaricaulaceae; genus Bipolaricaulis. The sequence continues at coordinate 57,404 of DLNB01000028.1, read as the reverse complement.
GGTGGAGGGGATGAAGGACGTCCAGCTGTTCACCCACACCGACGCCTTGCTCGTGAACGCGCTTCAGCGCGCGGCGGCGGTCGTGTTCCAGATGTCCCGGCGGGAAGGGTTCGGGCTCACGGTGTCCGAGGCTCTCTGGAAGCGGACCCCCGTCGTGGCCACGAACGTGGGAGGGATCCCCCTCCAGGTGGTCGAAGGCCAGACGGGGTACCTCGTCGAGCCGGAGGGCTACGAGCGGGCGGCGGAGCGGGCGGTGCAGCTCATCCAAGACCGAGAGCTGTGCGAACGGATGGGGGCCCAGGCCCGGATGCACGTGCAGCAGAAGTTCCTCATGCCCCGGCTGCTTCTCGATTGGCTGAGGGTCCTGGCCACGTTCGTGTAGTGGGTGCGGGATGAACCCTGTCGAACTCCGCCCCGGGATCCACTGGGTGGGGGTGAACGATCGGATCACGGATCTGTTCGAGGGTCAGTGGCCGCTCCCGTACGGGGTGAGCTACAACAGCTACCTCGTGGTGGGAGAGGTGGTAGCTCTGGTGGATGGGGTCAAGGCGCCGTTCGCCGAGGAACTCGTGGCAAACATCGCGCGGATCGTTCCTCCGATGGAGATCGACTACCTGGTTGTGAACCACATGGAGCCGGACCACACCGGGGCGTTGCCCTTCCTGCGCCGGATCGCGCCCCGGGCCGAGATCCTCGCCACCCCGACCGCGCTCCCGCTTCTGGAGAGCTTCTACGGGATCCGGGACCGGGTGCGGGCGGTGGCCGACGGAGAACGACTCGACCTCGACGGCAAGGTCCTCTCATTCCACCCGATCCCGTTCGTCCACTGGCCGGAGACGATGGCCACGTTTGAGGAAACGGAGCGCGTCCTCGTCTCCTGCGACGCGTTCGGGGGGTTCGGGGCCCTCGACGGCGTTCTGTTCGACGACGAGGCGGATCTCGCTCACTACGAGGCGGAGACCGTCCGGTACTACGCGAACATCGTCGGCGCGGTGTCCAAACCCGTGCTTAAGGCAATCGAGAAGCTGAAGGGGCTCCCGGTCGAGGTCATCGCCCCCTCCCACGGGCTCGTGTGGCGCCGTGATCCGGGGCGGGTTCTGGACCTGTACCGGAAGCTGGCGCGAATGGAGGGGGAGCCAGCGGTGACCGTGGTCTACGGCTCGATGTACGACCACACCCGGCGCGTGGCGGACGCGGTGGCCCGCGGCGTGGCGGCGGCAGGCGTTCCGGTGCGGGTGGTGGACGCGGCCCGGGTTCACCCGAGCACCGTCCTCGCCGAGGCGTGGCGGAGGAGGGGCCTCGTCCTCGGATCCCCGACCTACGACACGGGGATCTTCCCCGCGGTGGACCACGCCCTGCGCCTCATCGTGGGGAAGAGACTCGCGAACCGCGTGGTGGGCCTGTTTGGGTCGTTCGGGTGGAAGGGAGGTGCGGTGCGGAAGATGGCGGACGAGGTCGCCTCCCTAGGCTGGGACCTCGCGGGCACGGTGGAGTTCCGGGGCGCGCCGCAACGGGACGACCTCATCCGCGCCGAGGCGCTCGGGCGAACGGTCGCGGAGCGGGTGAAGGGATAGCCGTGGCGAAGCGCCTGGCGGTGGTCGACGTCGAGCGGTGCGTGGACTGCCTCCTCTGCGCGCAGGCCTGCGCCCGCCGGTTCGGGGAAGGGGGCTGCGCCCGATCGGCGATCGCCGTCCGCTCGACAGGTGGGATGGAGCGGGGGTTCGTGGTCGTGGTGTGCAGGGCGTGCGCCGACCCCCCTTGCCTCCACGCCTGTCCGGTGGGGGCGATCGAGAAGGCCCCCGTGGGAGTCAAGGTCCGCCTCGAGCGGTGCATCGGGTGCAAGGCGTGCGTGGCGGCGTGCGCCATTGGGGCGGTGCAGTGGGATGAGGAGGGCGGGAAGCCCGTGATCTGCGTCCACTGCGGGCTGTGCGCCCGGTTCTGTCCGTACGGGGTCCTCGCGTTGGAGGAGGTGGACGGTGGATAGGCTCCTCACGCGCGTCCTACGTGTAGACCTCACGAAAAAGCGGTCGTGGGTCGAGGAGCGGCCAGACCTGTTCTGGGAACGCCTCGGCGGGACGGGGGCGGGGATCGAACTCCTCCACGAGCTGTGCCCGACGGGCGCGGACCCGGTAGGGCCGGAGAACCCAGTGATCCTCGCGGTGGGGCTGCTGTCGTCCCTCTACCCGTTGGCCTCGAAGACGGTGGCCCTGTTCAAGTCTCCCCACACGGGGAACCTCGGGGAGTCTCACTGCGGGGGGCGCACCGCGTTCGCCCTGCGCCTCGCCGGCTACGGGGCGGTCGTGATCGATGGCCGAAGCGATCTGCCGGTGTACCTAGCGGTCCACGGCGGGAAGGTCCAGTTCCGGGATGCGCGCACCCTGTGGGGGATGGCGTCTTCGGTCACGGTGGGGCGGATCCTCCGTGATACGGAACCCGGGTCGGGCTACCGCACGATCCTCCGCATCGGCCGGGCCGGGGAGAGAGGGGTCACCTACGCCGCAGTGATCGCCGAGACGTACCGCCACTTCGGCCGGCTGGGGTTGGGGGCGGTCCTGGGGAGCAAGAACCTCAAAGCAATCGTTGTGTCGGGGAAGGGCGCGCTCCCCGTCGCCGAGGTGGGGCGCTACCAGGGCCTGTACCGGAAGCTCCACGAGCGAGCGGTCCGGTCGGATCTTATGAAGAAGTACCACAACCTGGGGACGGCCCAGAACGTGGCACCGCTCAACGAGATAGGCGCTCTTCCTGTCAAGAACCTCCAGGCCACCCGGTACCCGGGGGAGCCGGCGTTCTCCGGGGAGAAGCTCGCCGCGGGGTACCTCGGCCGGCGGCTCGCCTGCGCCGGGTGCCCGGTGGCGTGCATCCACCTCGCCGCCCTCCGGGAACCCCACCCGGAAGAGCCGTACTTCTACAAGACGACGTTCGTCTCTTACGACCACGAGCCCCTGTACGCCCTGGGAGCGATGCTCGGGGTGGAGGACGCGCCGGGGGTCCTGAAGCTCATTGACGCGGTGGGGCACGTGGGGCTGGACGCGATGACGGCCGGGGTGGTCCTCGCCTGGGCCACCGAAGCGTTCGCGCAGGGGCTGATCGCCGAGACGGAAACGGGCGGCCTCCGGCCGCGGTGGGGCGACGTCGCGGTGTACAGAGAGATGATCCGCCGCATCGCAGACCGAACGACGGACTTCTACCGCGTCCTTGGAGAAGGAGTCCGGGCAGCAGCGGAGCGGTACGGCGGCGAGGAGTTCGCGCTCCACTTCGGGGGAAACGAGATGCCTGGCTACCACACCGGACCGGGCGCCCTCCTCACCTACCTCTCCGGGGCCCGCCACTCGCACCTCGACTCGGCCGGGTACGCCCTCGATCAGGAGGCGCTCCGCCAGGGAACGGAACTCGCACCCGAGGCCCTCGCCCGGAGGCTCGTCGCCGAGGAGGCGCGGCGGCAGGTGTTGTCGTCGCTTGTGGTGTGTTTCTTCGCCCGCGGGCTGTACGATCTGGGGACGGTTCGCGAGTGTCTCGGCGCCCTGGGGATGGAGAGGGACGAGACGACCCTCGCTCGGCTCGGAGAAGAGGTGCTGCGGCGCAAGCACGCGTTCAAGGTCCGCGAGGGGTTCGACCTGGGGAAGATTTCGATCCCGGAGCGGGCGTTGGCCACCCCGGCCCCGGGTGGGGCGGTGGACGAGGCGTACCTTCGTCGCGCGCTGGGGGAGATGAACCGGTGGTTGGAGGGAAGATATGAACTGGAAGGACAGGATTAGGCGCGAGTTCATGGAAACGGACCGGCAGTTCGTGGACGAGGCCCTCCCCATGAGGTCGGTGGACCGGGCGGCGTTCGGGCTCCTGGCCGACGCCACGCAGTATCGGCTTGTGGAGGAAACGGGGGAGGTCCACCTCCAGGCGGAGATCGCAGCAGCGGAAGAGGTGCTGCGTTCGCTTACCCGCAGCGGACTCGCGGTGAAGCCGCAGGACGCGCAGGCCGCGGTGGACCGGTTCGCTGCGCTGTGGGAGGAAAAGGCCCGCCACCGCGGGACGTGGGAAGGAGCGGTGGCCCAGGCCCGTGCCGACGGAGAGGTCCGCGCCGCGCGCCCACCCAAGCCGGGACGCTCGCTCTGGGAAAAGCTCCGCGGTCTCCGTCGCTGAAGAACGGTTGTCGGGATAGACAGACCTCCTGTACCATGGAACCTCAAAGGAGGGAACCGTGAAAGGAAATGCGAAGATCATCAAAGCGCTCAACGCACGGCTGGCTGAGGAGTTGGGGGCAACGGTTCAGTACATGCTCCACGCCGAGATGTGCGCGGACTGGGGGTACGGGAAGCTCCACGAGATCCTCGAGAAGCGGGCTATCACCGAGATGCGCCACTGGGAGAAGCTCGTAGAACGGATCCTGTTTCTTGAGGGGAAGCCGGTCGTGACGAACATGGGTTCAGTCCACGTCGGAGAGAACGTGTCCAAGATCCACCACCATGACCTGAAGGCCGAGCACGACGCGGTGAAGCTGTACAACGAGACGATCCAGCTCTGCGCGGAACAGGGCGACAACGCGACGAAGGTCATCCTAGAGGGGATCCTCAAGGATGAAGAGGATCACGTGGACTGGATCGAGACCCAGCTCAGCCTCATCGAGCAGCTCAGTCTGGAGAACTACCTCATCGAGCAGACAGAGTAAAAGGAGGGGAGCCGGAAACCCCAACAAAAACACCGGGCTTCTGCCCGGCAGAGAGATAAATACGACAACCCTCCCCCCTTGTCAAGGGGGGGCAGAGAACCACGATGTTCTCGTTGGGACGAGAGGAGGAGCCATGGTCCACCCTGGACAGCACGCACCGGAGTTCGTGCTCCCCGACACGAACCGACACCCGGTGAGGCTCGCCGACTTCCAAGGGAAGAAGGTCGTCCTCGCGTTCTACCCGGGCGCGTTCACCAAGGTCTGCCAAAAGGAGCTCTGTGCGTTCCGGGACATGCTTGCCAACCTCGAAGGGTTGAACGCCCAGGTAGTGGGGATCAGCGTGGACAGCCCTTGGGCAAACGGTGCGTTCGCCGCGGCAAACCGGATCGGGTTCCCGCTCCTTTCCGACTACACCCGCGACGTGTCCCGCCGCTACGGGGGCGTGCACGAGAACTTCGCGGGGCTCACCGGGTACTCCGTCGCCAAGAGGTCGGCCTTCGTGGTGGATGGAGGGGGCATCGTCCGCTATGCCTGGGTGTCCGACGATCCGGGGATGGAGCCTCCGTACGCCGAGATTCAAGCCGCCCTGGACACGACCCAGACCTAAGCATGGCGGTCCGGATCGCTGGCGCAGCGGGACAGGGCGTTCAAACCCTGGGGGAGATTCTCGCCCGCGCCCTGTTCCGGTCCGGGCTTTACCTCCACGGGGAGTTCTCCTACCACTCTCGAATCCGTGGTGGGGAAAACGCGTTCACCCTGCGCGTTGGGGAAGCCCCGGTGTTCACCACAACGAACGACGTCGACCTCCTCCTCGCTCTGAACGAAGAAATGCTCGACCTGTACCGGCCCTGGGTGCGTGAAGGGGGAGTCGTGGTCACGGACGAGGCGGTGGGAGACCCCGCAGACAGGGAGGTGCGGGTGCCCGCGGTTCGCCTCGCCCGGGAGGAGCTAAAGCTTCCCATCGCAGCAGGGGTCATCCTCCTCGGGACGGCGGCACGCCTCCTCGGGTTGGATCGGGAGCGGGTGACCGACGCGATCCGCGAGGTGTTTGGGGACAAGGCAGAGCCCAACCTGCGGGCTCTGGATCTCGGCTATGACCACGTCCCGAACGGACGGTGGCAGCTCCCCTCTCCCCAGTTCAAGCATGGAGAGGCAATGCTCCTCACCGGCGGACAGGCGGTGGGGGCGGGCGCGATCGCCGCCGGGTGCCGGTTCCTCTCCTCGTACCCCATGACCCCCGGTACGGCGGTGCTGGAGTTCCTCGCCATGCACGCTGCGAAGCACGGGATCGTGGTCGAACAAGCCGAAGATGAGATCGCGGCGATCAACATGGCCCTTGGCGCCTCTTACGCTGGAGCGCGGTCCCTCGTCACCACCTCCGGCGGCGGGTTCGCCCTGATGGTGGAAGGGCTGTCGCTGGCGGGGATGATCGAGACCCCGGTGGTGATCCACCTCGGTCAGCGGCCCGGACCGGCGACGGGCCTTCCCACCCGCACTGGGCAGGAGAACCTCTTGTTCGCCCTCCACGCCGGGCACGGGGAGTTCCCCCGGTACATCGTCGCCCCATCTGACGCCGCCGACGCCTTCTACCTCACGATGAAGGCGTTCGAGGTCGCGGAGACGTACCAAGTCCCGGCGATCATCCTCACGGATCAGTTTCTGGTGGACTCGTACGTCGTCGTCCCTGCGCTCGACCCAGCCCGGGTGCCGGTGCACGACCATCACCTTCCCGTCGAGGACCTCGCCCGGATGGAGACCTACAACAGGTTCGCCCTCGCCCCATCGGGCATCTCCCCCCGCACCCTCCCTGGGGTTTCGGAGAAGCTCGTCCTCGTGGACTCCGACGAGCACGACGCCTACGGGAGGATCACGGAAGACCTCGAGATCCGGGTGGCAATGGTGGACAAGCGGTTGCGCAAGGGGGACGGGTTGCGGGCAGAAGTCGCTCCCCCCGAGATCTACCCCACGGGGTCGCTGCGCGGGAAGCGCATCCTCCTCGGGTGGGGCTCCACGTACGGCGCGATCCGGGAGGCGGTGGAAAGGCTGGGCGCTGGCTACGCCCACGTCCACCTCCGCGAGCTGTGGCCGCTACGGACAGAGGAACTCCGGCACGTGTGGAGCGAGGCCGAGGAGGTGGTCCTCGTGGAGGAAACGGCCACGGGACAGATGGGAAGACTCATCGCCGGGGAGACGGGCCGGCAGCCCCACCGGTTCGTCCCGCGCTACGACGGGCGTCCGTTCACCGCTGCGGACATCCTGGAGGCCGTCCGATGAAGCCCAATGACACGTCGTACCGCCGAGCACGCTGAGGTCGCGGCAGAACCCCGGGCTTCACCACCGAGGGCACGAGGGATGCACAAAGGTCACGAAGGGATTCGGGGTTCCCGCCCCCCAGAGATCGTGCCTGCCCTTCTTCTTCGTGTCCTTGGTGCCGGTCGTGGTAATCTCTTCCGTTGGCCCGCTGGCCGTAGGGAGAGCTGGAGTCGGATTGGCTTCTGGCAGGAGGTGAGAGCATGGCGGAGATGAGCGCGGAGAAGTACTTGGCCGATGTGGAGCTTGCGTGGTGCCCGGGGTGCGGGAACTTCGCGATCCGCACATCCCTCGCCGCGGCCCTGGCCCAGCTCGGCCTCCCGCCCCACAAGGTGGTCCTCGTTACCGGGATCGGCCAGGCGGCGAAGATCGCCCACTACGTCAACCTGAACGGGTTCAACGGCCTCCACGGCCGGACGGTGGCCGCCGCGGCAGGGATCAAGCTGGCGCGCCCGGATCTCACCGTGATCGCCGAGTCCGGGGACGGGGACTTGTATGGCGAAGGAGGGAACCACCTCCTCCACAACATCCGGCGCAACGTGGACCTCACGGTGATCGCCCACGACAACCGGGTGTACGGGCTCACCAAGGGCCAGGCCTCGCCCACCGCGCCCCGTGGGTACCGGACGCGGGCCCAACCCGCGGGATCGCCCTCGGCCGCCCTGAACCCGCTCGCCCTCGCCGTAGCCCTGGACGCCCCGTTCGTCGCCCAGACCTTTTCCGGCGAACCCGACCGCACGGCGAACCTCATCTCCCAAGCGATTCAGCACAGAGGGTTCTCGCTGGTGAACGTTCTGCACCCTTGCCCAAGCTGGAACCGGGTCCAGACGTTCGCCTGGTACAAGGAGCGCCTCGTCCACCTCGACGAGACCGGACACGACCCCGGTGATCAGGGCCAAGCCTTCGCGGTCGCCACACGAAGTGGCGAACAGATCCCGGTCGGGATCCTGTACACCACAGACCGGCCCACGTTCGCAGATGGTCACCCCGTGCTGTCCGGCGACCCGGTGGGCCTTCGCCCTCTCCCTTCTTCAGACGTCGTTCGGTCCCTCCTCGCCACGTTCTCTTAGACGCCAACAGCCTGTTGGGGAGGACCCTCAGAGGACGGGAGGCCGACTGCTGATCGCCCGTCGGGCATACTTCACGCCAGAGGGACAGGGAACGCACTCAATGGCCGACCGAAAAGAGCATCTCCAGGCAGAGGAATCGAACCGCCTTTTGTGGGACGAGATGGCCCGCGTCCATATCCGCGCCTACAAGGAGGTGCAGCTCCTCCGCGATGGAGCGGAGATCCTCGACGAGATCGAGCTCCGCGAGGTGGGTGACGTGGTTGGCAAGCGCCTCCTTCACCTCCAGTGCCACATCGGCACAGACACGTTGGCCTGGGCCCGCCACGGGGCGATCGTGACCGGGGTGGACTTCTCGGCCGAGGCGATCACGTGTGCCGAGGACCTGCGGGATGAGCTTGGGCTCGACGCGCGGTTCATCCAGGCCAACGTCTACGATCTCCCCGAGGTCTTGCCTGAGGAGTTCGACATCCTGTACACGTCGCGAGGCGTCCTGTGCTGGCTGCGCGACATCGAGGCGTGGGCGCGGATCGTCGCTCGGTACCTCGCGCCCGGCGGGCTCTTCTACCTGATGGAGTCCCATCCCATCCTCAACGCACTCGAAGAGCACTCCCAAGGAGAGCTCGTGTTCCGCCACCCGTACTTCCACGGCTCGGAGCCGGTGCGATGGGAGCCGGGCGGGCCCGACTACGCCGATCCCTCTCACCGCCTGGGACATCCTTCCCACGAGTGGATTTGGAGCCTGTCCGACGTCGTGAACGCGATCCTCGGAGCAGGATTGCGGATCGATTTCCTGAACGAGTACGACCGGTTGTTCTTCCAGTTCCTCCCGAGCATGACATCTGAAGACGGACGCTGGTACAGCCTCTCTCAGTACGCAGACAAGGTGCCGCTCCTGTTCACCCTGCGCGCGCGAAAAGCGCCGTGACGTGTAACCGGTGGCGCGTCACGGAAGGCGGATCACGGTTCACGGTCGACAGGCTCGGAGGCCACGGGCGGGAGGATCCGCAGGATGGCGAGCACCCCGCCCAGGTAGACGGGGTCGGTCTCTCGCCCCAGCGCGGCGTTGAGGAAGGCAAACGCCCGCAGCATGTGGTCCGCGCCGATGTCCAGTCGCCGGGCGCGCAGGGCCTGGACCGCGTCGTCCCGCGCCATGGTGAGCAACAACAGCACCTTCTTCACCACAAAGGAGAGTCGCTCACGAAGCTCGGGCGGGACGTCGGCCTTGGCGAGGAACTCGGTGAGGGATCGCGCCTCAGGCAGGAGACCTGTGAACCTCTCTTCCGGGCCAAGCCGGGGGTCGAACCCATCCCCGCCCGGTCCCACCAGGTGGTTGAGGATCTGACCGGCGTACAGGCGCTGATCCAACTGGGTCGGGGAGAGGACCCCCATCGTCGCCAGGTGGAGGGAGAGCCGAATCCGCTCGCTCATCGCCCGCAGCGTGACCACGATCCGTACCACGTCCGACGGCACCGACGAAAGGGATGGATCGGGTTGGGCTCCACCTCCCACCGCTACGATCAGAGCCGCCACGATCACTCCCACCACCGCTCGCCGCGTGTTCATCGTTCCCTCCTGCATCGCCTTCACTGTAGGCCGCCCTCCGGTCAACGGACCACCAATAGCTGGTCAATCCCCGTTCCCCCGCGGTGCGAGCCGATACCCGAACCCCGGAACGTTGACGATCATCTCCTCTCCCCCTGACTTCGCATCGCGCAGCCTCTTTCGGAGGAGGTAGACGTGCTGCTTCACGTCCTTGGCGTTGGCGTAGCGGGAGTTCGGCCACACCGCAGCGAGGATCTCTCGATCGGAGAACACCCGCCCGGGCTGGCTCGCGAGGAGCGAGAGGAGCGCGTACGGCTTGGGCGGAAGGACTACAGGCCTCCCTGCCAGCGTGACCTGTTTCTGCAGTTCCTCGATCACGAGGTCGCCGATGCTCACAGCGTCCGGCCCCATCCCCCCATCAAGCGCGTCGCGCTCGGGTCTTCTCCTCCCCACCCCGAACAAGACCCCGAACACGACGAGGTCCAACCCGATCCCAATCCCCGAGCGCACGAGCATCCCCGTACGAACCCCCGCGACGATCTCCCCTGTATCCAGCCCGACCCGTACGTGGCCCGAGCCCCCCTCGAGGAGGGGGACGGCCACGTCGAGGGCCGCGATCCCCGCGGAGATCCCCCTGTACTCGGCTTGGAGGATGCGGGGTGAACCGTCCAGACGCGGAAGCTCTTCTGGGACCAGGGGCTCCCGCCGCGCGTCCACGTGGACGACCCCATGAGAGACGACCTGTACGTAAAGCACGCTCCCCAGGAACATCAGCCGCGCTGCCCGTTCGATCGCCTCCGCGTCGCCGGCGGCGAGCCACGCTTCAGCTGCATCGGCGAACGCCACCGCAAACGCAACCCCCTGCGAGCGGAACGATGCCTCGATCGCCCGCCGGTGAACGGAAGCGAACACCGCCACTGCAACGGAGGTCAGGGCCACCACCCCCACCGCGACCCCAACCCGCCATCTCCACGACATCGCCCGCATGGGGGAAGGTTACACGCAGCGACCCGTGCTTGACCGGCTGTTGACCACGCCGCGGTGGTTCCGTGACCACGCCCTGCCTATCCTGCGCGTGGTGCCCGATGCTTCACATCGGGCACCACATCAACGAAGGAGGTACACATGGTCCGAACACGGTTGTTCCTCATGGGCGTGATCGGAGGTCTGCTCCTCTCCACAGTGGGTGTCGTCGCCGCGCCGCCGGCACCGGCCGCAAGGCCGCCAGTGGAGCCAGTCCCGTTCGCCAGGGTTCTCGCTCTCACGGTCCAGGACATCGCGGAAGGGATTGCCGCCCTCCACAAGGCGCTCCCGTTGATCGCCCCGCGCCTGGAGCCGATCGAGGGCATCGTCAAGGGATTGCGGGACACAATCCGGGACCGCGAGGACATCGAACTCAAGGACGTACACGTGGAGATCCTGAAGCTGGACCTCCACCTTCACCGGCTCCTGTTCGATCTGGAGCAGGGCGCACGGGAGATGGCCGAGTTCCGCGACACGGTGAAACAGTTTGTGGATCGGTTTACTTCACGGATGGACCCGCGAATGGCTCAGCAGTTCCGCGAGTTCGCTCAGGGGCTTCTCGAGCTCATCCAGGAGCGGGCCGGGGAGCGACACCCCGGGACGACGGACCCGAATCAGCTGACGCGGATCGTGGGGAAGCTGAAGGCGGACGTGAACCGCCTTGACCTGCTCCTTCTGAGGTCGCTCGAAGCGGCGCCCGAAGAGAAGTAGCCCGCATAGATCAACCCAGGAACGCCCGGCGGGATCCCCGTCGGGCGCTCTCTTCTTGGGTACGATGGTCAGGTGCTCCTCACCACCTCCCGCCTGACGCTCGTGGCGTGTCCTCTCGACGTTGCCCAGGCGCTTCTCAGCAACCGTGAGGAGGCTGCACAGATCTTGGGGGCCGGCTTGCCGTCCGGCTGGCCCTCGCCCGAGCTCGGGGGGATTCTCCCCCTGTACGTTCAAGAGCTCCTCCACGACCCAGAGGCCCTCGGCTGGGGCATTTGGATCTCCGTCAACCGCGAGACGAACGTGGTCGTCGGAGACGCAGGATTCAAGGGCCGACCGGATCGGGCGGGTACGTTGGAGATCGGGTACGGAATCGCGCCTCCCCACCGAGGACGTGGGTACGCCACCGAGGCGGTGAGATCTCTTGTCGACTGGGCGTTCACCCATCCCGAGGTGGAGAGGGTTCTTGCCGAGTGCGCACCGGACAATCCGGCCTCGACCCGCGTCCTCGAGAAGGCCGGGTTCCGACTCACCGACCGCACCAACGAGTCCCTCCACTGGCAGATCGCACGCCAGATATGATCACGGAGAGATGAACAGCCAACGCGTTCCCATTCGGGCGATCTTCTTCGACTGGGGCGGGACGTTGATGCGGGAGATCCCCGGGTTCGACGGCCCGATGGCGGAGTGGCCGCGGGTCGAGGCGATCCCGGGCGCGGCAGGTGTTCTGCGTTCGCTCCACGGGGAGTACATGATCGCTGTGGCAACGAACGCCGCTCTGTCCGATGAACGCCTCGTGCGGACGGCCCTCGCCCGGGTGGGTCTCGAACCGTATGTGTCCGTGGTAGTCACAGCGCGCGATCTGGGAACGAGCAAGCCCGACGCCGCGTTCTTCCACGCTGTGCTGGAACGCGTGGGGCTCTCCGCGTCGGAGGCCGTGATGGTTGGAGACGCGTACGGCTCGGACATCGTGGGAGCCAAGGCGACCGGGCTGCGGGCGATCTGGCTCAACCCCGACGGAGCACCGTGCCCGCTCGTTCATCCGGTCCACGACGCGGCGGTCCGGGCGCTGGCGGACCTTCCAGGCATCCTGGCTGGGCCGTTCCTCCCGGACGTCGGGGAGTCGCTCCGCATCCTGCGGGATCACGACGTCCCCGAGAACATCGTTCGCCACTCCCTTGCCGTGGCGGCGGTCGCCCACCGCCTTGCCCTGCTCCTGCGAGCACAAGGAACCGCGGTGGACCTCCTTCTCGTCCATCGCGGCGCTCTTCTCCATGACCTGGACAAGCTTTCGGCGCAGGACCGCGCCGAGCACGGGAAGAAGGCGGGACAGATCCTCCGCTCTCTGGGTTGGCCCGATCTGGCTGGGATTGCCGAGGTGCATGTCCTAGGCGCCGAGCCCCGCACGTGGGAAGGGAAACTCGTCCATTACGCGGACAAGATCGTGGAGGAGGACGCAGTGGTCGGGCTTGTGGAACGGGTGGCCGCCCTCTCGTGCCGGTACGTCGCCGATGGCGACCGGATCGCGCAGGCGCTCCCCCAACTCCTCGCCCTGGAAGAGGAGATCGCGCGGAACCTCCGAGTGGCGCGAGGTGTGATCCTCGCCGAGGCGCAGGCGCTCGACCTCCGGCTCCCGCCGTTTGCCGCCGCCCCTGGCGCTGCCTAAGATCAACTCAGGCAAAGGAGGGGAGCGTCGATGAGCGACAAAGCGTGGAAGCTCGTCTGGAACGTGGTAGGTGTGCTCGCACTTCTGATCGCGGGCATCGTGCTTGCTGGGTGTGATCTCCTCAATCCGATCGGCCCGACCCTTCCTCCCGGCCGGGCCCCCACGGGGGTCACGGCGTCAACGGGCCAGTTCGAGGACCTGGTCCGAGTCACGTGGCTTGCAGTGGAGCGAGCGACCAGCTACCGCGTGTTCCGCGCCGACACCCGAGAGGGCGACTACCAACTCCTCGGCAGCGAGTCCTCTCTCGTGTACGCCGACCGGGTGGGCACGGAGAACCAGGGCCGGCTGTACTGGTACAAGGTCGAGGCGTGCAACTCGGTCGGCTGCAGCGCCAAGTCAACAGCCGCGGCGGGCTACGCCGGCTACCCCCCCGCTCCCGCCAACGTCCGAGCAACCGACCGCGCTTATCCGGACAAGATCGTCATCTCGTGGGATCCCGTTCCGGGGGCCACCTCGTACCAGGTGTTCCGCGATCGGTTCCCGGACGGGACGTTTGCCACTCCGGTGGGACAGGTGGAGACAACGAGCATCGAGGACACCACGGCCACAGTCGGGCTAGCCTACTGGTACCGTGTGCGCGCCTGCCATGCGACCGGCTGCAGCGCCCCCTCCCAGCCAGCTTCCGGCAGGCGGTAGCGGTCCGGGCGGGCTCGCCCGACACCTGGCGGTAGACACGCAGGGCCTCAGCTACGGTTGCTCTCGCCCCACCGTGATCCACACCAAATCGTGGCTCCCGTTGCGGGCGTCATCGTAGACGAGGAGTTTGGCCTCGAAGGTCATCACGTCCACCCCGTCGGGAAGCGTATAGACGTGCACGATCTCCCGGCGGTCGATGGACAGGACGGCCATTCGTTCCGACTTGAACTCCCCTCCATCGCCGAAGATGAGGAAGTAGGCCTCGATCTTCCGGTCCTCCCGCGCATGCGCGGAGACGTAGAACGTGACCGGCTCTCCCGCTAACACCGAGATTGGGACCGCCTCGAGGGTCACCACCGGACCCCGTTCCCTAGGGCCGATGAGAAGCTCCTGCAGTCGGGCGCATCCCAGCAGGCCTACCAGTAGAGCCCCTGCGATCAGCGCCCCCCCTACGATCCTGCCGATGTTCCGGCTCGACATTCCGATCACCTCCGTTTGATTCTATGCCCGCAGAGCTATGGTTATCAACTCGAACATGATACGTCCTTGTGAAGATATGTAGATCTAGCCTGTTCTGTCTAACACCTCTTCGATCGAATCTAGCCCGCAGCACGAAAATCCCGGCGATCACAAGCACGCCTCCCATGATCTGATCAACGGACAACCCTTCCCCGAGGGCGAGCCACGCCCAGGCTGCGGCCAGGATGGGCTCCAGGGTCGCCACGATCGCAGCCCGACTCGCCTCCAACCTCCGGAGGGCCATGAGGTACAGCCCGTAGGCGAGGATCGAGGGGAACACGGCGAGGGCCACGATGAGGAGCCAGCCCTGAATGGGCAGGACGGGGAGGACCGCGCCCTGGCCTCCCCACAGTGCTGTCAGGAATACCCCGCCGAACAAGAACCCGTAGAACACCACCGTCCACGGATCGACTCGGACCAAGAGCCGCTTCCCCATCAGGTTGTAGGCGGCGAGGCATAAGGCGTTCCCGAGGGCATAGCCCAGGCCGAGGAGGTTGCCCTGAAGGGCTCCGGGTTCGTGGCCTCCCGCTACGAGGAACACCCCTCCCGCAGTGAGGGCCAAGGCAAGGAGCTTCCGCGCGGTGAACGGCTCCCTCAAGATGGGCCAGGCAAGGAGGGCCACCAGGGCAGGGTGGCTGTAGGCGACGACGATCGCCGTGGCGACGGTTGTGTACTGCAGGGAGAGGAATAACAGCGCGAAGTTCGCCCCGACGGCGACCACGCCGTAGAGGGCCAAGCCAGGGATCCTCTCCCTCGGCGCACGGAGGAGCCGGGGCTGGACGAATCCCAGGCCGACTCCGAGAATCACCAGTGCGAACAAGACCCGGAACGTGACGACGAACAGAGGCTCTGCCCCCAGGCTGTAGAGGGTCTTCCCCATCAACCCCAGGGTAGACCAGAACAGGACAGCTGCGAGGACGAGGCTCACGAAAGGGGATACGCGAGGACGAGCACGTGCCGGAAGTAGGGAAGAGGGGCGAGCCCGTTCCGGGCGAACGCCTTGACCCGTTCCTCGCGAGAGACCATCGCCGCCAGGTACTCCTGTCCACGTTCACGGGCGCGGACGTGGGAGAACCGGAGGAGGGCGTCCCACGCCTCATCGTCTCCGTCGAGGAACGCGACCGCGGCAAACGCCTCCGGAGCATAGGGATCCGGAGCCAGGATGAGGAGCCCACGCGGGGGATCCCCCCAGGCGAACACCTCTCCGCGGGAGACCCGCTCCGCCAGCCGCTCCCGGGTGAGCTCGGGGAACCTCCACCCGAGCGCGAGGAAGCCGCGCGCGTCGCGGTACGCGGACGAGGCGCGGACAACCGCCCAGGTCGACTCGACATCGCGAACGGGGGAGACCCCGGGGGGCGCGGGTTCGTCCCGCACCGGGCCTTCGACGTAGGTGAACCGGGCGATCTCCTGGAACCCCTGCTTCGCGGCGATGTGCAGGCTCTCAGCGTTCACCTCGGCCGTGGCGAACCGGATCGAGCGGGGCTTCAGGGCCAGCGCGGACTCGAACTGGTGCTGGGCAAGCGCTTTCGCCACGCCCTTACCCCGGTGAGCGGGATCCACCCGCAGTCCCTCCAGCCACACCTCGCCGGGGGCGAACACCGTGAGCTTCCCGAGCCCGGCCAGCTGGCCGTCGAGCTCGGCCACAGCCAGGCCTCCCTCGGCGAGCCAGTCGTCGAGCACGAGCGGAATGTAGTCCTCGCCCTCCCAGATCTGGGCGGAGATGGCGAGGATCGCCTCCCGGTCCTCAGGCCGTGCCGACCGCAGCGCGATCGCCAGACCGCCCCTCCAGATGGCGGCGGATCTCCTCGATGTGGAACGCCTCGTGCCACAACGCCCGCCGGAGGATCTTCCGCAGCGTCCACCCCTCGGTGAACGTCCCCGACCAGGTCGTCTCGGACACCTCCACCACCTTCGCCGGTGCTGTGGCGAACAGCTCGCGCAGGACAGGATCGACCGCGGCGCGGACCGCGGAGAGGGCGGCGAACACGTCGCGAGGCTCCTCCGTGGGGAGCTGGTCCTGGGTGGGGATCCGCGTGAGGTACCAGTACTCCGCCCCGGCGATGTGCCGCAGGATGCGGCGAATGCTCGGGGCGTGGGCATCGTGGATCCCCTTGCCTTTCTCCTCTGGATCACCCCGATCGAGAACGTCCGAAGGAAGGCCTTCGACAAGCATGAGGAGCGTCTGCCGGTGATGGCCCATCCAGCGCAGGTCGCGCTCGAACTCCTCTGGGCTGGGAGCGTCACGGTCCCAGGCGAACAGGGCGCGGGTGTCCCCCCGCTTCACCGGGCAGCGTGGATCGCGAACCTCCTCGGCCAGGTCAAACGCGTTCCCGTCCCACCGCAGAGACGCGGAGGTCGCAGAGAGGCGAGGGGAGAAAGGCCTGTTGGGACTGGAAGCTTGGTCCGACCCAGCAGCATCGCATCTCTGCGTGCTCTGCGCCTCAGCGGTGCCAGGCCGTTCGAACCCGGAGAGCCAATCCAGGTAACGCTCGACGCGGCTGGGTAGGACCCGCAACGCCTCCTCCGGCGACGCTCCGCGCGAGAAGCACCCTGGGAGATCGAGAACCCACGCGTAGGTCCATCCGGCTTCGCCGATCTCCAACCCGACCGCAGCACTCGCAGCAGCTTGACGAGGACATCCCCCGGCGCCCGGAGGTCGTTCCTGCATGTCTGAAGGACCTTGTGGACGATGCTCCGGTCGATGTCGAGGTAGTTGCGGACCAGGATGTTCCGAACCCCCACCATCTTGGCCCCCCCCCTCGGCAGCCGAGCCGAACAGGTAGACAGCCCGGATCTCCGGGTAGTCCCCGAACACCTCCGAGAGCTTCTCCTGATCCACCATCTCGAACCTACTATAGTCCTGACGGCACCTCTGGCCAACTGGCCTCCGCCTCCTCAGTGCATGGTCTGCATGTCGAGGACCCCACGCGGTGGAGAAACCAGACCTCACAGGAGGCGGAGGAACTCGTCGACGGTGAGGTCAGCGGCATCCAGAATGTGCGACAGCGTGCCCGTGTCGAGCGTGCCGTGGTCGGGGACGACCACCTGAGCGAAGGGGACATCCCGGCGCAGGACCATGTGGCTGCCCCGCTGCCGCTTGAGGTAGAAGCCCGCTCTCTCAAGAGCACGTCTCACCTTCTGACCCGACAACCCGCGGGCGAGCTTGGTCATCGCCTCCGGACCTGAAGCTCTACGAACTCCTTCCCCTCCTCCGTGGGCAGCGGGAGGTCGTCCTCGAGAAGGGCGTCGACGTAGGCCTCGATCGCCTCTCGAACGTTGCGGAGGGCCTCGTCCCGGGTCTCTCCCTGCGAGACGCATCCACGCAGCACGGGCACGGAGGCCACGTACCCCGATTCGCGCCCCTTCTCGATCACTACAGTGTAGTTCACGGTCTCCACCTCGATCCGATTATAGCGACGGGCCTGGCGCCGTCGCACAGGCCCCGAACTCGCCGCTCAGTGCATGGTCTGCATATCCAGGAGCCCGCGGCGATGGGCGATCCGCTCCGCCCAGCGGAAGAACAGGACCGACGCCACGGCGAGCACCACCGTGGACAGGGCGAGGATCAGGACCACGGTCCCCGTGGAGAGGGAGCGCAATGCCTCGTTCCCTCCGTCGCCAAGGACCGATCGCCGCAGGGCCTCCAACCAGTAGGTGACCGGAAGCCCCTTCCCCACCGCCTGGAGCGGGGCCGGGAGGACATCGAGGGGAAACACCACGCCGGAGAGGAGGTACAGCGCGCCTGCCACACCCTGGCCGATGAAGTAGTTATGCCGGGCGGTGAGGAGCGTCGCCCCGCCGAGGAGAAGGCCCATGAACGCCAGCGCCGCCAACCCGAGGACGAGGGCCCCGGCGAGCAGCCCCCAGTCCACCTGTCCTGGCGGGATCTGGATCCCAAGAACCCCGACGCCGAACAGGAGGGTGATCGTCGTGGCGACGGTGGCGATTGCGGTCTGGGCCGCCCCGCGGCCGAGGAGGTAGGTGTAGATGTTCAACGGAGCCGCGTACATGTACTTGAGCATCCCGTAGTGCTCGCGGTCGTCGATGACCACCCAGCTGATGCCCATCAACACCGCCCCGACGTAGATGTAGAACGCGTTCCCCACGAAGATGTACGGGAAGAGGTGGTTCTCCAGCCCTCCGCGGGCGACGACGAGGTACATGAACACGAGGATGAGCGCCCCCGCCACCGGCTTCACCACAGAGTAGACCGCGAACAGGAACGGATCGGTCCAGTTCGATTCGATCTGCCAGCCCAGCCACGCCGCCACGCGCAGGCTCCGCCACGACTCCCCGCCCCTCACCCGTGCCGTCATGTCCACCCCCGCGAAGCGTTGTCACCGCAGAGCAGCGGAGTTCGCAGAGAGAAGCGGTCGTAGCGTCGGGGTTCATCCCCGACGCCGATCTAGGTGACCGGGAAACCAAGGTCGTCATCACTGCCCCCTCAGGGTGAGGCGCCCTTCCCGCCGGGCCAGCGCCTCGAAGAACCGCAGCGCCCGGTGGGCGAGGAACAAGAACACCGCCCCCAACACGGCCAGCATCCCGAGCTCCACCCCCACCGAGAGGAACCGGAACCCCTCCATCATCTGGGGGTACAGAAGCTGCCGCATCGCATCCAGCCCGAGCGTGATCGGGACAATCGAGGCGCCCAGCGCCACGAGGAACCCCAGCGCCCGCACCGGGAAGTAGAACCCCGATACGAGGAACACCGGCTCCTGAAACAGGTTCGCAATGTGCCACGCCTGCCGTCCCCAGAGAAGAAACAGCGACGCCATCAACATCCCCAGCCCGTACAACGCAACCAAGGTGAGGAGGAAGACGCCGATCAGGGCGGGCACGCTGGTCGGGGCCATCGGCACGCGGAAGACGAGGATCCCCGCTACCAGGACTCCCATCGCCCGGATCGTGGTGGCGAAGATCCCCCCCACCGCCATCCCGAGCAGGATTGCCATCCGCGACGTGGGTGCGATGATGAACAGCTCGAGGTTCCCCATGTCCTTCTCCCAGTACAACTGGCTGGCCATGTTCCACAGGATGTTCATCCAGTAGGCGGTCATCGCCCCCCCGAGGACGACGAACCCCGTGAACTCGGGCGGCGCGCCGATCGCCCGGTAGATGTACACGTACGCCGCCACCTGGAGGAGGGGCAGGAACACGTCGAACAGCATCCAACTCTTCTCCCGCTGCATCCCAATCACGCGTGGGTAGGCGCGGCCCCACACCGTGCGCAGGAACGTCCCCGTCTCAGCGCGGAGGTTCATCGCCGCCCCCATTGGCCTGGGTCAAGCTGCGCCCGACGAGGCGGATGAACACGTCCTCCAAGGTTGGCTCCCGCTTCTCCAGAGACAAGAGTCGCGCCCCGGTTCCCTGGATCGCGGTTAGGACGGGTACGAGGGCGTTCTCATCGGCGAGGATGAGGTCGATCTCAGTGTGCCCGTCCCGCGCGGCGTGGGTGAACCGCTCGACCCCGCCTGTCCCGTCGAAGAGTGGGCCCAGGTCGCGATCCCCATCCACCTTGAGGCGGAACACAGCTTCGCCTTGAAGGCTCCGTTTGAGCGCGGCCGGCGTGTCACAGGCCAGCACTCTCCCCTGGTCGATGATCGCCACCCGGTCGCACAGATCGTCGGCCTCGTACATGCAGTGGGTGGTGAGGAGCAGCGTCCGGTCGGGGTGCTGGTCGATCCACTCTCGAATGTACGAGCGCAACGTGCGGGCGGTCTGGACGTCGAGGCCGATCGTCGGCTCATCGAGGAACAGGACCTCCGGCTCGGTGAGGAACCCGCGGGCGAAGTTCATCTTCTGCCGCATCCCCGTCGAGAGGTGGTAGATCTTCGTCTTCGCTCGGTCAGCGAGGCCCACGACCTCCAGGAGCTCCTTGATCCGCTTCTTCGCTTCCCCGCTCGAAATCCCGTAGAACTGGGAGAACATCCACAGGTTCTCCTCCACGGTGAGGAGGCCGTACCCCGAGGACTCGCCGCCCGAGACCATCCCAATGTGACGTCGCACCTCCCACGGGTTCTCGACCACGTCCACCCCGGCGACGCGCGCCGTGCCCGTGGTGGGGGAGAGGAGGGTGGCGAGGATCTTGATGAGTGTGGTCTTCCCCGCGCCGTTCGGGCCGAGGACCCCGAACAGCTCCCCGCGCTCGACGGCGAGGCTTGCCCGGTCGAGGGCGACGATCTCTCGCTTCTGACCGCGCGCCTCGCGGCGCTTGACCCGAAACACGCGGCTGAGATCCTGCGTTTCGATGGAGAACTCCCGGGTTCCCACAGTCCCTCCTGCAATCAGCCCCATGGACGGGGGCACGAACCCTGAGTGTACCCGCTCGGGTTCGGCCCTTCTGACCCTAGCGAACCTCCCCGTTCCTCAGGCTACACTTGAAGCCGGAGGATACAGAAATGCGCAGGTTCATCTTTCGCGCCCACGACGGCGAGATCGAGGAAGAGGGACGGAGGCTCCTTGCCGCGCTTGACGTTGAAGACGTGGACGTCATCCGCGATGAGACGGTGGCCGAGGCGTGGCTCGACGACCTGGAGGCCCGCCGCACGATTTACGGCCTGCAGGAGATCCGCGAGTACCTGGAGCGGCTGATCAAAGGCTGACTCTATGCTCTCTCACCGCAAAGGTCGCCGAGAGGGCGTAGCGTCGCAGCTTGCCTGCCCGCTGCAGGCAGGTCTGCGACGGCCTTCCAGCAAAGCCGACCAACCATCAACCGCCGAACCGCCTTTACGACCATCGTAGATGAACCCCGCGCTACGACCTTCCCTCGGCGAACTCCCCGGGTTCAGCGGTGGATCGCCTCCTGGCCGCGTAGGTCCGGCTCTCTCCGCGTAGCCGAAGGCTCCGTGGGCCGCTCTTTGACAGGCTGATCCAGGATGTCCATCCACCGCATGCCCTGACCTTCGGCGCATCCCGGTCCGGCCTGAACGGACGGGTGGGGCTATACTCGCCTTTGGTGCGGCTTCGCCGCGCAGCGCTTGCTGGCGGGCGCGGTGACCGGCCGAGAAGCCGAACGCGAGACCACAGATACGAAGGGGGGAGACGATGAACGGTGTGACGGGGAAGATCCTGGTGGCGGACCTTTCGCAGCGGAAGACGGCGGCGGAGACGCTGCCGGATGGGGTGTACCGCCTGTTCCTGGGAGGGTTCGGGTTGGGCGCTCACCTCGCCTGGGCCCGAATCCCCAAGGGGGCCGATCCCCTCGGCGCGAAGAACGTCGTAGCGATGGTCCCCGGTCTCCTCACCGGAGACGGGATCTCCACCGCGTCGAAGACCACGTTCACCTTTCGCTCTCCTCTGACGGGAACGCTCGCCCGTTCCGTGGCCGGCGCCTGGGCGGGGATCGCGCTCCGCAAGGCGGGGTGGGACGCCCTTCTCGTAACCGGGGAGAGCAAGAACCCCGTTGTCCTGATCATCGAGGACGGTCAGGCGCGGTTCGAGGACGCCTCTGACTTGTGGGGGCTCGACACGCGCGCAACAGCCAAAGCTCTCCGCGACCGGTTCGGAGAGGGGTACCGCACCGCGGTCATCGGCCCCGCCGGGGAACAGCGGTCGCGCATCTCGACGATCGAGTGCGATGGCCGCCAGGCTGGCCGCGGCGGGGGCGGGGCGGTGTTCGGGGCGAAGAACCTGAAGGCGGTTCTCGTCAAGGGCACCGGAGCAGTCCCTGTCCACAACCGCGAGCGACTGAAGAAGCTCGTCTCCCATTGGCAAGGGATCATCCGCGAGCACCCGGTCACAGAGGCCGACAAGAAGTACGGGAGCGGCGAGTTCCTCGACTGGATGAACAAGGAGCCGGGCACGTTCCCGTCGAAGAACTGGCAGTGGGGGTTCTTCAAGAGCGCCTACGCCCGGGCCAAGGGCGAGAAGATCGAGCTCGACCCGTACCACTGGGCCCCCAAGTACGTGACGAAGAACCTCGCCTGCCCGACCTGCACCAAGCCCTGCGGGCAGCTGTTCCAGATCAAGGACGGGAAGTACGCCGGCACGGAGGTCGACGGGCCGGAGTACGAGACCCTGTACTCCCTCGGCGGGTGCCCGGAGGTGGCGTCGATCGAGGCGGTCGCCAAGGCGAACGAGATCTGCGACGTTCTTGGACTGGACACGATCTCGGCCGGGGTCACCGTGGCGTGGGCAATGGAGGCCGTGGAGCGGGGGCTCCTCACGAAGAAGGACCTGGACGGCATTGACCTCAAGTTCGGCGACGGGGACGCGATGCTCGCCGTCCTGGAGAAGATGGGCCGCCGTGAGGGCAAGACGGGAGCGCTTCTCGCTGATGGGACGAAGGCCGCCTGCGAACGGCTGGGGAAGGGTGCGTCGTTTGCGATCCACATCAAGGGGATGGAGCTTCCCGCCTACGACATCCGCGGGTCAAAGGGCGTTGCGCTCGCGTTCGCGGTGGCGTTCCGCGGCGGGGACCACCTCACGGGGGGCGTGTACGGCCTCGAGTACGGTGGCTCGTGGTGGAAGCTCACCGCGGACCGACACTCCCTCCGCGGCAAAGGCTTTGAGGTCCGCCTCGTCGAGGACCTGATGGCGGTCTATGACACCCTCGGCGTGTGCAAGTTCACCCGCCACATCTACTTCCTGGAGGGCCTGCCGGAGATGGTGGCCGCCCAGACCGGGCTCGAACTGACCGCGGCGGAGCTCCTGTCGATCGGAGAGCGGACGTCCAACCTCGCCCGGGCGTTCAACGTCCGGGAGGGGTTCACCCGCAAGGACGACCACCTCCCGCCGCGGGTGATGGAGCTCCCCATCCCCGAAGGGCCGTCGGCCGGGGACCGCGTGAGCCTGGAGGAACTCCAGGCGCTCCTCGACGACTACTACGAGGCCCGCGGGTGGAGCCGGGACGGCGTGCCCCTCAAGGGGCGGCTGGCGTCGCTCGACCTACCCGACGTGGCCGACGCCGTCGGGGCCAGCGGCCCGTAGCCCGCTACGATCGCCCGCGGGGCCTCCGGCCGCGCGGAGAACTTCGGATCCCCGCAGCTGGAAAGCGATCCACCGCAGAGCACGCGGAAGTCGCAGAGGGAGGATCGTAGCGTCGGGGTTCATCCCCGACGACCGTCGGGCGGTTCGACGAGAAGGCCGTCGCAGACAAGCTGCGACGCTACGCCACCGTCGGATCCCCCCTCACCTTCGATTCCTCTCCCCCCGACGGGGGGAGAGGCATGGAGAGGGGGGCGACGTCCTGCATCCGCGCCCGGAGCCGGAGAGGGTCGGGCTCCTTCACGGAACACAGGCTCCAGATCCCGAGGCGGATCCAGGGTTCGACCTTGAGCCGGCTAAGGCTTATCCCCCGCGCTGCGCTTCTCCAGCCGTTGTCGGAGCGCCTCGCCCTCGTCAGGCGGGCCCGCGCCCCCGGCCACCTGGAAACGCAGGAGCCAGAACACCTCCCGCAACATCCAGTGGAGCTGGACGTTCTCGATCCGGTCCCACGGGAGGAGGTGGAACGGGGGCCGGAACCGGTACAGGCTGTTCATCTTCACCAGTCGTCGCCCAAGCCAACCAGCCCGGCGGGCCTCGGACATCCCCTCGTCCCCCACCACGAGCGTGGCGCCGGGCTTGGCCACCCGCACCATCTCCCCGAGCGCCCGCGCCCGATCCCCGAACAGGTTCACCCCGCCGAAGTGGAGCACGGCGTCGAAGACCCCATCAGCGAACGGTAGATGCACCGCGTCCCCCCGCACCAGGTGCACCGGACAGCCCACGGCGGCCGCCCGCTTCTGGGCCACGCCCAGCATTCCCCGTGGAGAGGTCGAGGCCGTATAGGCGGCCCTCTGGCCCCACCTTCCGGGCGAGGAACGGGAGGTTGGCCCCCGTCCCCACCGACACCTCGAGGACGTGCATCCCCGGCCGGAGGTCGAGCAGGTGCACCATCTTCCGCCGCTCCCGCGGCTCCCAGCACCCAAAGAGGAGCCCCAGCAGACGCACCTGGCGGTCGTAGGAGCGGGCGTCCTTCTCCGTGTACTGGCGCTGGAAGGCGCGGTCGAGCGCGGAGAGGCTCTCCTCGTCCAGCAGCCACGGCACGCCGTCCACCACGCGGTACGTCCGCCCTCTCTCGGCGACAAGCCTATCCCCCTCGGCCCGCAGTCGTTCCTGGGTGGACGGGCAACGCAAAGCGTCCGACATCTCCTGCGGAATGCTCATCTCCTCCTCCGCCTGCTCACCGCCGCGGGTGTCGAGACAGCGTGGCGTCGCAGCTTGCCTGCGATGGCCCAACCCGAACCGCCCACCCGTAACCGTCGAACCGCTGAAGCCACCTTCCGTCGGGGACAAGCCCCGACGCTACATCCAAATGAGTCCTGACGCTGCGCCTTCTCCGCTCCCTGGTGGATCGTCGGCCAGCCGCGGCACCGAAGGCTTCCACCTCTGCCCAGGACGCTAGCCGAGGGTCCGGAATCGCCCTTCGAGGTCGGCGAGGGATTTGCGGAACGCGCTGTACTCAAGCTCGGTCATGGGGAGCATCGCCGCACCCACAAACCCCTGCCGCCTCATCCACTCCCCTTTCTGCTGTGCGTTCATCCGCACGTTGTCCCACACGGGATTCCCGAACACATCGACCCCTTCGGACAGGACCCCGTCTCCGTTCACAGAGTAGGCCACGCACGCCACGAGCGGCAGGCAGTAGGGGCCCGTCACCGGGGTGTTGATCGCCACCGGCATCAGGGGCATGGTGTGGCTGCCCCGCGCCCCGCCTGCCACGTACGGCGCGACCACGAACGGGCTCACCGCTTCCTCCGGGGCGGGGAAGATGCCCTGGGTGCGCACGATCGCCACCGGGTCGTCCTTACCCTTGTACTCACCGGCGATCGTGTGCAACCGGTCCGTAGACACGGCCACCACCTGCTGGTCGGGGTGGAGGCGGGAGTGGATGGACTGAATCCCGAACCGGTTCTCGTCGCGCAGAAGGATCGCCAAATCCACGTGTTCCTCCGGCGAAACCAAGTCCAGCACCCGATCCCCTTGGGCGTGCTCCATGTCGATGATGCGAAACGTGAACCCCTTCTTCATCGCTGGGAGCATGAGCCCGGCGTTGTAGAGGGGGCTGGTGAACACGGACCACAGGGGGAAGTTGACCGCACCCGGGCCGCACTTGTCGGCGGTGAACACGAGGAACGCCTCGGCCTTACGCTCCGGAGCCCCCTCGTCGAACGTGATCTCGGCTGAGCCGGGCCCGGCCCCTCGCACGTTCCCCGATGGCGCGTCCTTGAGCAGGTCCTGCCCCGCGGCGTACAGACCCTCCCCGCGGGCGATCTCCGTGCAGCGCGTGAACGCCTCCCATGCGAGGTTGTGCACATCAGGATGTCCGCTGCCCTTCCGATGCACCATCAGAAGGCATATGTCGTCCCCCGTATAGGTGACCGCGAAGTCGGTGAGGAGCCTCTGCTGGACCCCATCTCGCAGCGCAGCCCGCGCCTCCTCGACCATCCGCGACGACGGGCACGTGTGCCCGCCGACGCTTCCGATGTCCGCCTTGATGGCACTGATCGTCAGCACGTCCCCTCCTTCGACCCTTCAATCGCGGGGCGCCGTGCAGATGTCGCTACAGAGCCACGCCCCGCGCTGCCACCGCTTCTTGGACCCGGGCGATGGCGGAAGCCACCAGTTGAGGTCCCAGATCCTCTCCGGTGCGGAGCCTCACCGCCACCACGCCGCCCGCCGCCTCCCGCGCCCCGCACACAAGCATGTACGGGACCTTCTGCACCTGCGCCTCGCGGATGAGCCAGCGCAGGGTCTTCCGCTCCTTCGTCCACGCCTCGGCCCGGATCCCCGCCCGGCGCAGCTCGTCCGCGACCCCCTCCGCGTAGGGGATCTCGGCCTCGGTCACCGGCAAGACCACCATCTGCACCGGAGCCAGCCAGGCCGGGAACGCCCCGCCGTAGTGCTCGATGAGGATCCCGAAGAACCGTTCCAACGACCCCAACAGCGCCCGGTGGACCATGTACGGCCGATGGGCCTGGCCATCGTCGCCGATGTACGCCATGCCGAACCGCTCCGGCTCGTTGAAGTCGAACTGAACCGTGGTGAGCTGCCACGAGCGCTTGAGGGAGTCCAGCACGTGGAGGTCGATCTTCGGGCCATAGAACACGGCCTCCCCGGGCATCCGGGTGTGAGGTAAGCCCTTCCGGTCCAGGGCTCGCACGAGCGACCGCTCCGCCTGCTCCCACATTTCGTCGCTCCCGATGTAGTGCTCGGTGTGCTCCGGATCGCGCACCGACAGGGCGACTTTGTAGTCGCGGAACCCGAACGCGCCCAGGATGTGGAGGGTCAGGTCGAGGCACGCCAGGACCTCGTCCTCGATCTGGTCCGGCCGGCAGATGATGTGCGCGTCGTCCTGGGTGAACCCCCGCACCCGGAGAAGCCCGTGCAGCACGCCCGACCGCTCGAACCGGTACACGGTGCCGAGCTCGGCGTAGCGGATGGGCAGATCGCGGTACGACCGAGTGTGGGTTTTGTAGATCGCGATGTGGAACGGGCAGTTCATCGGCTTGAGGTAGAACTCCTGTCCCTCGATGTCCATCGGGGCGTACATCCCGTCCTTGTAGAAGTCGAGGTGGCCCGAGGTCTCCCACAGTCGGGCCCGCCCGATGTGCGGGCTGACCACGAGCCGGTAACCGGCCTTGTAGTGCTCGTCCTTCCAGAACGTCTCGATCTGGTGGCGGATTGCCGCCCCCTTGGGGTGCCACAGGACAAGCCCTGCCCCGATCATCTCGTTCTGGATCGAGAAGAGGTCGAGCTCCGGGCCGAGGGTGCGGTGGTCGCGCTTCCGCGCCTCCTCCCGCCACTTCACGTGCTCGGCGAGCGCCTCTGCTGCAGGAAACGCGGTCCCGTAGACGCGGGTCAGCATGTCGCGGGCCGCGTCGCCCCGCCAGTACGCGCCCGCAAGGTCGAGGAGCTTGACGTGCTTCACCAGTCCGGTCGAGGGAAGGTGCGGTCCCCGACAGAGGTCGGTGAACTCCCCCTGCCGGTAGAACGAGATCTTGTCATCGGGGATTTCTTGCACGAGCTCGAGCTTGTAGGCCTGGTCCTTCTCGGCGAGGAGCGCTTCGGCCTCGGCGCGCGGCAGCCACACCCGCTCGATGGGGAGATCGTCCTTGATGATCCTCTCCATCTCCGCCTCGATCTTCGGCAGGTCGTCGCGGTTCACCGGCTCCGGGAACCGGATGTCGTAGTAGAACCCATCCTCGATCGCCGGACCGATGGCAAGCTTCGCCCCGGGGTAGAGCCGGGTCACGGCATGGGCGAGGACGTGGGAGGCTGTGTGGCGGAGCACCTCGAGCGCCGCTGGGTCGTCCAGGCCGATCGCGCGGGCTTCCCCGGCGCTGGGCAAAGGGTCCCGCAGGTCCTGGAGCTGCCCGTTCACGACGACCGCGGCGGCCGTCTCTCCCCGCTCCTGAAGAACTGAGAGAAGAGCGCCGCCGTCCATTTCGACCGTCTTGCCGCTGGGCAGGATCACGTTGGCCATCCCACACCTCCTGTTGTGAAAAGGATGTCCCGAACCTTACCGCGTCCATGTGTCCCCGACAAGACGTCCCCCAGCTGAGCAACCTACCAGGTCAAGGTCTCCAGGATCACGCAGTCGTTCGTGTAGATGTCGATCTCCGCAGCAATGCGCAGCGCCTCTTGGGCGACTTCGGCAAGCGGCAGGCGGGCGTGCCTCAGCAAGGCCCGGGCCGCGCTCACCGCGTACCCTCCCCCGGAACCGATCCCCACCAATCCGTCGTCGGGCTCAATCACATCGCCCTCGCCGGTGAGGAGGAACAGCGCTTCCTCAGACACCGCCACCACCACTGCCTCCAGCCGTCTCAGTGCACGGTCGGTCCGCCACTCCCGCGACAGCTCCACCGCCGCCTGACGCAAGGCCCCGTGGGCGGCAAGATTGGCCTCCAGCCGTTCAAGAAGAGTAACCCCGTCCGCTGTGCCTCCAGAGAAGCCCGCTAGAACGCTGCCATCGTGGATGCGATGCACCTTGCGGGCCGCGGTCTTGACGACGCGGCTCTCCATCGTGGCTTGCCCGTCACAGGCCATCACCGCGACCCGGCCTTCTTCAGAGCGGAGGGCAAGAACGGTGCTAGAAACCGTGTGCATCGGTCGAGTTTAGCGACGCACCCCGAACCGTTCAATTCCACAGGCGGGACAGGTGCTCTTCTCCTTCACCAGCACGAGTCCACACCCTGCGCACCGCCAGCCTCCGCTGTCGAGAATCGCCGTGTCGCGCGCCTCGGCCCAGGCAACCGCCTCCGCGGCCACCTGGCGCAGACGTAACGGAAGCCGTGGGGGGAGTTCGCGCCGTGCTCGTCGCACATCCGATGGCACAGGCGACCGCACTACGACCGGACGTGGAGGGTTCTTCAAAGCACGTACCTGGAACCGGAGGTCGGTTACACCACATTCGGGGGCAATCTCGCCCAACCGTGCGAGGAGGCCTGCCTTGAGGAGGTTCAGCTCGGACGCCACGACGTGGCTTCCCACGGCAAGGTGAAGTACACCGCGCTCTACGTAGAGGGCCCGCGCTAGAGAACCCAGGCCTACGGTGGGCCAAAGGAGCACAGCTCTTTGTTCGGTGAGCTTGTCTTCCGCGCCCCAGCCCCGGGCGAGTGGACCTAACCACTGCCATATGTCTTTGGTATTCATAACCCTTGTCGTTGTAGTAGAGGGGGGGCGTTCTCTGGGGATAACCCCGAGGCGGACCATGGGGACCGGACGTTGCCATGGGGAGAGATCTGGGGAAAACCTGGGGACAGGACACGTGTCCAGGGGAATTCGGATGGGGAAAGGATTCTCGATGGGGTGTCCGCAGGTTTTTTCCCGTGTACCGGCAGGGTTGTCCCCAGGCGTTGGGGTTGTTTTCCACAGGGTATTCCCCGAGGGGATGGGGACATCTTCACGGGCCGTACTTATTCAGTATCGTCGAGCGGAGGGACTCGATCTCGCTGCGGAGGAGGGGTATTTGGCGGAGCAGCTCCTGCATCTTCTGGTAGGAGTGCATGATCGTGGTGTGGTCGCGTCCACCGAACGATCGGCCCAGGGAAGGAAAGGAAGTTTCCGTGAGTTCGCGGGACAGGTAGATCGCGATTTGACGGGCATGGACGAGTTCCTTCTTTCTCGAAGGGCTCTCGATCTCGTTCACCGGGATCCGGTACGCGGCGGCCACCTCGGCTTTGATCGCTTCCACGGTGAGTTTCCTGGACAGGTCCTCCTTGGGGAGGATTTCGTCGAGCATCGCCGGGGTGACAGGGCCCTGGCACAGCTCGGCGTAGGCCAACGCCCGAATGAGCGCTCCTTCGAGGTCACGGACGTTCGTTGTGATCCGTGAGGCGATGAGGTCGACCACCTCGTCCGGGACCTCCAGCCCACGGCGGCGGGCCTTTTCGCGCAGGATTGCCGACCGGGTCTCGAAGTCGGGGGTTTGAATGTCGGCCACGAGCCCCCAGCGGAACCGCGAGACGAGGCGGTCTTGGAGCCCTTGGAGGTCGTCGGGCGAGCGATCGGAGGAGAGCACGATCTGCTTCCCGTTGCCGTACAGCTCGTTGAAGGTGTGGAACAGCTCCTCTTGAGTCCCCTCCTTGTTCTTGAGGAAGTGGACATCGTCGATGAGGAGGACGTCGACCGAGCGGTACTTTGCGCGGAACTGTTCCGTCGTGTTGGCGCCGATGGACTGGATGAGCTCGATCGCGAACCGCTCCGAGGTTGTGTACACCACCGTGGAGTCGGTGGGCGTGGCAAGGGCGTGCGCCCCGATGGCGTGGAGGAGGTGGGTCTTCCCCAGGCCCACGTTGCCGTAGATGAACAGAGGGTTGTAAGCGCGGGCCGGGGCCTCGGCTACGGCCTGGGCGGCGGCGAACGCGAGTTGGGAGTTCTTGCCCTGGACGAACGTGGCGAACGTGTACTCCTGGTTCAGTGGAAGTGAGCCGTGGTAGCGGCGGACGAACTGGGGGTCCAGCTGGGGGGCGACGGGAGACGGTTCAGCCACGAGGACCCGAAGTTCGAGTGGATGCCCGGCAACGCCCTCCACCACCCGCTCCACGAGCGAGCGGTAGCGCCGTTCAATGCCTCCCTTGGCAAGGACAGACGGCACTTCCAGAACAAGGGTTTCCTCGTCGGCGCTCCTGGCGTGGGCGTCGGCGATCCAGGCGGCGAAGTTTGCGGGGGGGATCTCCTTGACAAGAAGGGCCTTCGCTTTCCCCCAGATCTCCTCCGCGGTGTGCCCCATGGACTCCCTCAGCCTACCTCGCCCCCGAAGAGCGGTCAACGTGCGATGTGGTGGCGAGGCCCAGAGTTGAACTGGGGACACCACGGTTTTCAGCCGTGTGCTCTACCACCTGAGCTACCTCGCCGGACAACCGGTTCCAGGTTGTCGGTTGCGCGGTTGAAACCGTGAACTGGTAGAACCGGTAACCGACGAACCGGTAACCGCCTTTCTGGCGGGGACGACGGGATTTGAACCCGCGGTCTCCGGAGTGACAATCCGGTGTCCTAGTCCAGCCTAGACCACGTCCCCAAAACCACAACTGGGCGAGAGAGGGATCGAACCTCTGGCCTTCCGGATGTAAGCCGGATGCTCTACCACTGAGCTACTCGCCCTGGAGTGTACCCCCCTCCCACCAAGTGCGGCAAGTGTCCCCGGGGGGATTCGAACCCCCGTCGCCGGATTGAAAGCCCGGTATCCTAGACCACTGGACGACGGGGACGGAACACACAGTCGCAAGTCGCCAAGTCCCAAGTCTACAAGTCCGAACGAACACTGCCAAACTAAGCCGACTTGTAACTTGGTGACCTGTGACTGTCTTCCCGACTGCCCTTATGGGTCGTGCAGGAATCGAACCTGCGACTCCCGGCTTAAAAGGCCGGTGCTCTACCGACTGAGCTAACGACCCGCTACCACAGTCCCCAGTCCACACGTCGCAAGTCGGGAAGTCGCGGAAGCCGAGAACAGGGTGCAACGGGCTGCGACTTGTCGACTTGTGACTCGTTGACTGGCGACTGTCTTGGTGGGTCGTGGAGGATTCGAACCCCCGGCCCGCGGATTAAGAGTCCGCTGCTCTGCCGACTGAGCTAACGACCCGGGAAACCACAGTCGCAAGTCCAAAGTCTCAAGTCGAACGGCGCGGCTTGCCGGACTTTTGACTTGCCGACGTGTGACGGGATCTTACGGGCGGTAGGATGGCTGCGTCAAGGCAGTACAATGGAACAGCATGGACGGCCTGTGGAAAGGTCGGGCACCGCTGGCGGAGCGGTTGCGGCCGCGCGACCTCGGTGAGGTGGTGGGGCAAAGGCGTCTCTTGGGGGAGAAGGGGCCCCTGCGGGCGCTCATCGAGGGGGGTGTGGGCGTCCCTCTCGTGTTCTGGGGACCGCCGGGCACGGGGAAAACCACGGTTGGCCGGCTCATCGCCACGCGGTGGGGAGCGCGGTTCGTCCAGCGCTCGGCAGCGCTGGCCACGGTGACCGAGGTCCGCGAGGCGCTTGTGTCGTCGCGGGAGATGTGGCAGCGGGCGGGGCAGCGAGACCTCCTGTTTCTGGACGAGGTCCACCGCTGGAACCGCGCCCAGCAGGACGTGCTTCTGCCGTTCCTGGAGGAGGGAGCGATCCTGTTCATCGGTGCCACCACCGAGAACCCATCGTTCGCCCTTCGTTCTGCCCTCCTCTCCCGGTCCCAACTGTTCGTGTTCGAACCGCTCTCCGAGGACGACCTCCGCTTCCTTCTCCAGCGGGCGCTGGCCGATGAACGGGGATGCCGCGGGGAGGTCACGCTCCAGTCTGAAGCAGCCGAATTCCTCATCCTCCACGCCGACGGAGATGCGCGGCGGCTTCTCACCGCTCTGGAGACGGCGGTGGGGGCACTCGGCCAAGGAGATCTCTCGCTCACCCAGGTGGCGGAGGCGGTGGGTAAGAAGGCTCCTCGCTACGACCGGGCGGGAGAAGAGCACTACAACCTCATCTCAGCGCTCCACAAGTCGGTCCGCAACTCCGATGTGGACGCGACCCTGTACTGGTTGGTGCGGATGCTCGAGTCCGGGGAGGACCCGCGGTACGTCGCCCGGCGCCTGGTGCGGATGGCGAGCGAGGACGTAGGGTTGGCGGACCCCGATGCCCTGCCCCTCACCGTGGCGGCAGCCCAGGCCGTGGAGCAGGTGGGGATGCCGGAGTGCGCATTAGCGATCGTTCAAGCCGCGGCCTACCTCGCGCTGGCCCCGAAGTCGAACGCCCTCTACCTCGCCCACGGCGAGGTAAAGCGCGACGTCGAGAAGACGGTCAACGAGCCGGTGCCACTGCACCTCTGCAATCCGGTCACGGACACGATGAAGGGACTTGGCTACGGGAGTGGGTACCGATACGCCCACGACGAGCCGGAACGGGTGGCCCCGATGCCCAGTCTGCCTGAGGGGTTACGGGATCGGGAGTACTACCGCCCGAAGGACGCGGGATGGGAGGGGCGGATCACGAAACGGCTCCAGGCGCTGCGGACGCTCATCCGCAGCCGGGCCAAGCCCGGGACGGGGGCGTAAGTTCGCCTATACTCAGGCCGTGCGGGTCACCGTCAAGCTGTTCGGGGAGTTTCGCGCGGCCTCAGGGGTAGAGCGCCTTGAGCTCGACCTCCCGGAGGGTACAGACTGCGGTAAGGCGCTGCAGAGATTGGCTGACCAGAAGACCGTCCTGCGGGATCTTCTCTTTGTGGGCGAGGTGCTGCGGGATCACCTCCATGTGTTCGTAAACGGGCGCAACGTGGCCCACCTCCAGGGACTCGCTACGCCTCTCGCCCTCGGCGATACGCTCACGTTCTTCCCCCCGATCAGCGGGGGGTGATCTGTTGCGCCAAGCGTCCGGGATGGCTATGCTGGACGTGCTTCGCGCTGAAAGAAGGGCACGAGGAGGTCGGGTATGGCAGAGGTTCGGCTGAGCGAGGTCACAAAGAAGTTCGGGAACTTCACGGCGGTGGATCGGGTGACCCTCGAGGTCCGCGACGGAGAGTTCGTCGTGCTCGTGGGGCCGTCAGGATGTGGGAAGACGACCAGTCTGCGCATGGTGGCCGGCCTTGAAGATGCCACCGGTGGTGACATCTTCATCGGCGAGCGCCGCGTGAACGACGTCCCGCCCAAAGACCGCGACATCGCCATGGTCTTCCAGAACTACGCCCTGTACCCGCACATGGACGTGTACAACAACATGGCGTTCGGGCTGAAGCTTCGGAAGATTCCGAAGAAGGAGATCGAGCAGCGGGTTCGCGATGCCGCCGAGCTCCTCGGGATCACAGAGAAGCTCAAGTCCAAGCCGCGCGAGCTCTCCGGCGGGCAGAGGCAGCGGGTGGCCCTCGGGCGGGCCATC
The DNA here is from genome assembly GCA_002479455.1 of Acetothermia bacterium UBA7521. Taxonomy (GTDB): domain Bacteria; phylum Bipolaricaulota; class Bipolaricaulia; order Bipolaricaulales; family Bipolaricaulaceae; genus Bipolaricaulis. The sequence continues at coordinate 23,884 of DLNB01000028.1, read as the reverse complement.
GTCCGCGACCCGAAGGTGTTCCTGTTCGACGAGCCCCTCTCCAACCTCGACGCCAAGCTCCGCGTGCGGATGAGGGCCGAGTTGGCCGAGCTCCACCTCCGCTTGAAGACGACCACCGTGTACGTGACCCACGACCAGGTCGAGGCGATGACCCTGGGACAGCGGGTGGCGGTGATGAAGGACGGCGTGGTGATGCAGTACGACGACCCGCAGACGATCTACGACCGCCCGGCGAACATGTTCGTGGCCGGGTTCATCGGTTCCCCGCCGATGAACTTCCTCGACGCGCGCCTCGTCTCCGAGAATGGACGGCTCCACGTCCAGGGCAAAGGGTTCAACCTCGTCGTCCCGGAAGATAGAGCGTCGGCTGAGCTGCGGAGCTACGCGGGCAGAGACGTGGTGTTTGGTCTGCGGCCGGAGGACGTTCGCACTCCGGAGATGGTGCGGGAGGAGCGGCCTGGGCACGTGTTCACGAGCAAGGTGCGGGTGCGCGAGCCCCTCGGCGACGAGCTCATCGTGTACGCCGACTGCGCCGGAGACGAGATCGTGGCCAAGCTCGACCCCCATCTTTCCATCCAGCCCCGACAGGAAGTCACGTTCGTGGCGATGATGGAGCGGCTGCACATCTTCGACAAGGAAACTGAACAGGCCGTCGTCTAACGCGGCCTTGCCTGGAGGAGAGGACGTTGGGTTACGATCGAGTTCAGCGGGTAAGCTTCCTTCCTCTCGCGATCGCTGTCATGCAGAGTGAAGCCCACTGTGTTGCCGGCCTTGACGTCAACACCGGCTCCTGGGTTCGCCCCGTGGTCCGCGGGTACAGGTGCGTGTTTGCAGATCAGGCAGCTCAGTTCAAGCCGAATCACATACACCAATTGGTTCTGGGGAGTTCACAGCCCCGCAATCCCGATGAAGATCCGTTAGGCTACCACGCAGAGGATCGGCCCCTTGTGGAGATCGGCCGTGGGAGTGGGCCTGTTTCGTCAGCTGATAAGCTGCAGATCTTAGAGAAGGCTTGCAGTTCCGACTTGGCGACAGAGCTCAAAGGTGGCAACAGGTCGCTGTTCGTTGTAAGACCAGATTCCTTCTCCTATCGAGAGGACAGAGTGGATGGGGCGAGGTTTCTTTTCACCTCAACGATTCCGGGTACACGCCACACCAGAGGGGAGCGCTCGACCCTGCAGGAGGAGCGCGTAGCTGTTGGCTCAGCGGGGCCCAAGTGCACGTGCCCCCGGTGGTTGGAGTTTGCACGAGCACGCTGGCCAGGGTGGAGTGTGAACGAAGATCTGCTGAGACAGAGCCTTCCTGACGCACGCCTGTACTCGGTGGTGAGCCTCTCAGCCCTATACGAGGAGTACTACTGGCTGATTGTCGCTGGTGTGCACGTGGTTAACGAGGTGGAGATATGGCTTTGAGGCAGACCTATCTCAGCATGAAAAGCAAGTTGCCCGCCGAGACCGAGGTAGTGCTTGTGATGCGCGGTCGAGGCAACGATGAGCTTGCCCCAACCGAGACGCTTCTCAACGACTTCAACAAGCATAAGAAACACTTCGCTCGCGGCTGCGGTTACGAAAGCGTTGTGCACTATGCGTGGGAGAAGAGTGATTACGAGAGGCGTTTTCGAGCCCAGATCAAGGGAGACCCCCGGGCACTCGCGCGGCTGAAGGAACTCGCGAGCCGTGCCAGGGAGCGCGACATCTTCCTGATCTGCTATGAAGGAGACGACAAGCCTTGCCATCGCACGTTGCTGCTTCAGATGGCCGAAGAGGAGTTCGGCGCAGTTGTGGACCCGGCGCCCTTTCGGGCAGACGGGGCCGGCGGTGGCAGCACCCAAGAAGAGAGGGCTCAAGCTCCTCTGATCTGAGCCAGGAGGCCCGGACGGGTATCCGGCTAACTGGCTTCGTCTCGCTCCAACTGGGGGGCCTACACGCGCTGCGGGGAGCGGAGGCTTGCCAGTTCCTCCTCGACCACCTGGCCCAGCCTGCGGATACCCTCTTCCAGCTGCTCGGTGGTGGCGCTCGAGAACGAAAGCCGCATCGTGTTGTGGCCCTTGCCGTCCACGAAGAACGGCGCCCCGATCACGTACGCCACCTTGTGCTCGATCGCGCGGGGAAGCATCTGTTCTGTGTCCAGATGCTCCGGGAACCGCACCCAGAGGAACAAGCCGCCTTCGGGCTTCGTCCACGAAATCCCCTCGTCCTTGGGCATGTACCGCTCGAGGGCGGAGAGCATCGCGTCCCGCTTCTTCCGGTAGTGGGCGCAGATCGTGCGCATGTGGCCCTCCACGTCGTACTCTTGGAAGAAGCGAACGGCCAGCCGCTGGGTGAGAGAGGACGTGCAGAGGTCGGTGGCCTGCTTCATCGTCACAACCTTCTCCACGATCTCCTTGGGTCCCGCCAGCGCTCCCAGGCGCAGGCCAGCGGCAAGGGTCTTGGAGAAGGTGAACAGGACGACCACCCGTCCCTCTTCGTCGAGAGACGCGACCGGTGGCACCGGTTTCCCGACGTAGCGCAGCTTCCGGTACGGCATGTCCTCGACAACCACCAGGTCCTCCCGACTGGCGATCTCGAGCAATCCGCGCCGCTTCTCCTCCGACCAGGTGATCCCCGACGGGTTCTGGAAGTCGGGGACGACGTAGATGAACTTGGGGATCTGTCCAGCGAGGCGCGCGGTGGTGATGGCGTCCGACAGCGCGTGGAGATCCATCCCGTCGTCCTCCAGCGGCACGCCGACGAGCTTGGCTTGCATCGCCTGAAACGCTTGGATCGCCCCGATGTACGTGGGGAGTCCAACCAGAACGACGTCTCCTGGGTCGAGGAATACCTTGGCGACGAGATCCAGGCCTTGTTGCGAGGCGCTCGTGATGACGATGTGATCGGGAGGGAACTCCATCCCGTCCTCGGCGAACCACCGTGACAGAGGCTCCCGTAGGGGAAGCTTGCCCTCCGTGGTCGTGTACTGAAGGGTCTTGCCGGGGTTGTTCCGGATCTCGTCCGCGGCGACCTGGGCCAGGAACTCCCGCGGGAACGTGTCCGGATCGGGGAGTCCGCCCGCGAACGAGATGATGTTCGGCTGCTCGGTGAGCTTCAGAAGCTCCCGAATCACCGACCGGCGCGCCGCTTTTGTACGCTCCGCAAACAACGGGTTCATGCCATCCCTCCCTTGGGTCACTGCACGAGCCGAGCGAACAGGGGCAGGAGCCCGTGGGACACCCACGTCCCCAGCGCCGCCCCCCCCAGAACGTCGAGCGGGAAGTGCTCCCGCAGGTACACCCGCGACAAGCCGATCAGCGCCGCCATCGTGTAGATGACCACGATGTTCGGCCACCACGGGAACAACCTCAGCACCACGTACCCCATCGCGAACGCCGCCGTGGTGTGGTTGGACGGAAACGACGAGCTGCTCAGAAACTGGTGATGGAAGCCGCGGCGATGGAACTGCGGACGTGGTCGGCCTGTGATGGACTTCATCGTTTGGGAGAGAAACACCGCGACGATGATCAACCCCAGGCCGATGAGCACCGCAGCGTGGTCAGCCTTGGTACCGAAGGCGATGAGGGCCAAGGCGACCGCGGCCCACAGGTACCCGTACCCGAGATAGGTGGCGGACACGAGCACGGCGTCAAGGCGTTGGAGGGACCGCGCCGAACTCACCGCGTCCATCATCTCCTCGTCCCACGCCCACAGCCGATCCACCCACCGATCGAGGGCCCGACCGATGCGACCGAAGGCGAACGCGAGCGCGTGGGCAGCCATCATCGCAGGGGCGGGAACGCCAGCACCTCCCGGATCGAGGACATGTCGGCGAGCACCATCACCAGCCGGTCCAGCCCGAACCCGATCCCCGCCGCGGGCGGCATCCCGAGCTCGAGATCCCGCAGGAAGTCCTCGTCCAGCGGTTGCGCCTCGTCGTCGCCCGCTGCCCGCAGCCCCTCCTGCATCGCGAACCTCTCCCGTTGATCGTCCGGGTCGTTGAGCTCTGAGAAGGCGTTCGCCACCTCTCGGCCGGCCATGTACAGCTCGAACCGCTCCACGAGGTCGTCCCGGCCTCTCTTCCTCTTGGCCAGCGGCGAGATGTCGAGCGGGAAGTCGACGACGAACGTCGGGTTCCACAACGAGTCCTGGACGCATGTTTCCAGCAGGTGTTCGATCACCTTCCCCTTCGGTCCCTTGCGGAGGGGAGGCGGGAGGGGGAGCCCTCGGCGTTCGATCTCTGCCACGAGGTCCGGGAGGGGTTTCTCCACGTCGCAACCGCTCCCTTCGGCCACGAGGTCGAGGAGTGCGGCTCGGCGCCAGGGTCGGGTGACGTCCACCTCGCGCCCCTGGTATGGGAGGCGGGTGGTCCCGGCCACGGCGAGCGCGCACGCTTCGACGATCCCCTCTGCCAACTCCATCGCCCGCTCGTAGTCCCCGAACGCCTCGTACGCCTCGAGTGCGGTGAACTCCGGGTTGTGCATCGAGGAAATGCCCTCGTTGCGGAAGTTGCGGCCGATCTCGTACACCTTCTCCAGGCCGCCCACGAGGAGCCGTTTCAGGTAGAGTTCGGGCGCCACCCGCAGGTACAGGTCGCGGTCGAGCACGTTGTGGTGGGTCACGAACGGCCGGGCCGTGGCCCCCCCGTAGATGGGCTGGAGGATCGGGGTTTCCACCTCCAAGAAGCCCTGCCGGTCGAGGTACAAGCGGCAGGCGCGGAGCGTGGTCGCCCGCACCGCGATCGCTCGCCGGGCAGCCTCGTTGGAGATGAAGTCGAGGGCCCGTTGTCGGTACCGCGTCTCGACGTCCTTCAGCCCGTGCCACTTCTCCGGGAGAGGCCGCAGCGACTTAGCAAGAAGGGTGAACTCTTGCACATCTACGGTCAGCTCCCCGGTCTTCGTGGTGAACGGCTCCCCAGCCACACCCACGATGTCCCCGAGGTCGAGGTCGGCGAACTGGGCGTAGGCGTCCGAACCGAGCCCATTCGTCGACAGGTAGAGCTGGATCCGTCCCGAACGATCGAGAAGGTTGGCAAACGCGGCCTTGCCCATTCGGCGCATGGCGACCAGCCGTCCGGCGAGACAGACGTGGCCACCGCTGCGGCTGTTGGGGCCGAGGGCACCGAACGCCGCCCGCACTTCCTCGGCGGTGTGGGTGCGACTGTAGCCGTAAGGGTACGGCACAATCCCCTGGCTGCGGAGGCGGAGGAGCTTCTCGCGGCGTGAGGCGAGAAGATCGGCCTCAGCCACGCGATCCTCCTTCAAACCCCCACTGCGTCCGTGGGGCGCGACTCATGGGAGGTGTTCGCATGGGGCGATCACGGTCAGCGGCGCTCGATGCCCAGGATCTTGTACTTGATCTTCTTTCGTTGGGTCTGAACTGTGATCGTCTTCCCTTTAGAGTACGTTTGGAGAGCCTGGCCCACGGGCGAATCCACGCCGATCCGGTTCTGGAGAAGGTCTACCTCGGCGGGGGGAACGAGGGTATAGGTTTGCACCTCGCCGGTTTCGATATCCTCCAGAATGGCCTGGGAACCAATCCCGACCTCGTCGGTGCGGAAGTCCTCTTCCGTCATGACCCGGGCTGTTTCCAGAAGCTCGCGCAGGGCGCGGGCCTCGGCCTCGATCATGTCCTGTTCCTGTTTCAGGTACAGGTACTCCCGGTTTTCCCGCACGTCGCCTCCACCGTGGTCCTTCGCATCCTTCAGGCGTTGCGGGATCTCCTGGTACAGTCGGTACTCGAGCCGCTCGAGCTCAGCTTTTTTCTGTTCGTAGCCCTCTTTTGTGAGGAGGGTTTCTCTGGCCATGGCTCACCTCCCGGAATTCCTCGATCAGCCGTTCGCTCAATGCCTGTGGTCGCAGGCCGGCCACCGTCGGGCGGGGGATGATCACCGCGTCCAGGTGGGCAAACGCGTCCTTGTTCAAACGGAATCCTTCGCGCACCGCCCGCTTCACGCGGTTCCGCGTCACCGCTCCCCCGAGGCGGCGTCCGGCGACCACAAGGAGTCGCGGCGTGGGCTCCTCCTTGCGCAGGATCCGGAACGAGAACAGCGGAGCTTCCAGACGTTGACCGTGCTGAAACACCCGGGCGACATCCCGCCGCTGGCGGAGGCGGTGCTCACGCCCAAAGGTTGGGCTCATCGCCATAAAGATAACCGGTTCGCCGATCGGCATCAACTGGTTTGAGCCTACGGCCCGTGCTAAGCTGGTTTCACACATGAAGCGGACGAAGATCGTGGCCACAATCGGCCCCAGCTCAGAGAAGGAGGAGACCCTGGCGAACATGATCGCCGCGGGGGTGGACGTAGTTCGCGTCAACACCTCGTACGGCGACCACGACGACCATGCGGCCCTGGCTCGACTCGCGCGCGGTGCGGCGGCGGCCGCCGGACGGGGCGTGAGCCTTCTCCTCGATACACGCGGCCCCAAGGTGCGGGTGCAAGGGCTTGCGGAGCCCATCCACCTTCGTGGGGGTGACGAGGTCGTCGTGGGCGAGGGGGGTATTCCCGTGACCCATCCCGAGGTTGTGGGTTCCCTTCCCCGCGGCGTGCAGATCCTCCTCGCCGATGGGACGCTTGAGCTGTCCGTGCTCGGTCCATCCAACGGCGGCGTGAGGTGCCGGGTGATCCGCGGCGGCGTTCTCCAGGGTGGCAAGGGGGTCAACGTCCCCGGGGTCGCCCTGTCCCTTCCCGCCCTCACCCCGTTCGACCGGGAATCCCTGTCCCTGGTTCCGGAAATGGGGTTCGACTGCGTGGCCCTGTCGTTTGTCCAGTGCCCCAAAGATGTCGCTGAGGCGCGGAGACTTGCCGGGCAGGGGCCGTGGGTGCTGGCGAAGGTCGAGCTGGCCGAATCGGTGCGGCGGATGGAGGAGATCCTCGCCGTCTCCGACGGGGCGATGGTCGCTCGCGGCGACCTCGGGGTGGAGATCGACCTCTACCAGGTCCCTCAGGTGCAGAAAAGGCTCGTGGCCCTGTGCAACACCCAAGCCAAGCCGGTGATCGTGGCCACCCAGATGCTGCGCTCGATGGTGGACTCCCCGGTCCCGACCCGGGCCGAGGTTGCCGACGTGGCCAACGCGGTGTGGGATGGAGCCGACGCGGTGATGCTCTCCGAGGAAACCGCGGCGGGGAAGCACCCCGTGGATGCGGTGCGGGCGATGGCGCAGGCGGCGCGGGCGGCGGAAGAAGGCGAGGTTTCGATCCGCGTCTCGGGGCTGGGGCGCGAGCTCGTGGGCGAAGTGTCGGCGGCGATCGCCAGCGCGGCCGGGCGCGTCGCAGCCGAGGTCGGGGCGCAGGCGATCGTCTGCGCCACCACGTCGGGGTGGACGGCGCGCCTCGTCGCTGCCCATCGCCCCTGTGTGCCCGTCGTGGCCGCCACGCCCCACGCCGACGTGGCGCGGCGGTTGGGGCTCGTGTGGGGGGTCGTCCCCCTGGAGATCTCCTCGGCCCGGGATGGAGAGGAGCTCATCGCCACGGCCCTCGCTGCGACGCGGGGCGCCGGAGTGGTGGCCCGTGGTGACCGCGTGGTATTTACCGCCGGGTTCCCGTTCCACGAGCCAAGGACGACGAACCTCGTCCGGGTCCTCGCTGTTCCGTGAACCGGAGTCCGTAGCCCGTACAGATCCTCTTCGGGCTACGGGTTACGGACTACGGACCACGGTCCTCGCGGTCCCTCAGAATGGGGGTTCGTCGGGAGGTTCCTCGTCCTTGGCCGACTCCGTTGCCTCGCGCTCCAATCGCTCCGTGATCTCCTTCACCTGCATCTCGGCGGCCGTGATCTTCCGCCGACACAGGGTCACCAGCTCCGCGGCCTCGGCTACGAGACCGGACAGGGCGTCGATGTCGACTTCTCCTTCCTCGATCTGGCCGAGGATCTCATCCAACCGGGTCACCGCCTCGGTGTAGGAACGATCCTTGTGGGTTGCCTTCTCCTTGGCCATCGCGTTCACTCACCTCTCTTCTCCCTCCGAGCGGGCGCGGAGCACCCCTCGTTTGAGCTGAACCCGGAACAGAGTCTTCGGCGGAGCCTGAGCAGCGTCCGTGACCACCGTCCCCTCCGCAAGGCGTACGATCGCGTACCCCCGCTCCACAACCCGGTGCGGGTCGAGAGCGTGGAGGCGCTTGGCCCGGCCCTCCAGCCGCTCCAGGGCCCGGGCCACCTGCCGCTTCGACCGCGTTGGCACGAGGAGGGCGGTTTGGGAAACGTGCTGGCGGGCCGTGGCGAGATCCCGCCGTGCCCCGCGGGACAGCCGGTTGGTCACATCGGCGAGGTGAGCGTCCGTCCGCCCAAGGAAGGCGTCTGTGGACCGCTGGAGGGCGAGGTGAAACCGAGCGGCCTCCTGGCGTGCGATCTGCAGGCGTGCTCGCACCCCGCGGCGGAGGCGTTGCGTCCGGTGGAGAAGCTCGCGGGCCTCCTCCCCCACGCGAACCCCGATCGCACGGGCCAGTCGCCGCGCCCGCTGGCGGTGGGCCTCGCCTGCTTCCTCAATCCGCAACCTGACCTGAGAGAGGATCGCTCTCGCGGCCTCCTCAGTGCGGAGGAGGGCCTTCCTCACGGTCTCCACCACGGACTGGGCGGCGGCGGTGGGCGTCTTCTGCCGCCACCCGACCTCATCGAGCACGCAGCGGTCCTCCTCGTGGCCGATTCCCACGACGACCGGGAGCGGGAACAGGGCCACCGCCCGGCCAAGGGCCTCGGAATCGAACCAAGCGAGGTCCGTGCGGGATCCTCCGCCGCGGCAGATGAGGACAAGGTCGAACTCCCCGGCCCGGTCCCGGAACCAGTCCAGCGCGTTCAGCACTGATGCCTCGGTGCTCGGTCCCTGGACCCGTGCCCCGTGCACGGTCACCGCGAACGCGTACCCCGACTCGCGGAACGTGCGCAGGACATCGTGGTAGGCGTCCGATCCCCGGCTCGTCACAACGCCCACCCGCAACGGGAGATCCGGGAGCGGGAGGCTCCGGTTCCGCTCGATCACGCCCTCCGCGGTGAGCTTGCGCAGGATCTCCTCCCGGCGGCGGGCGACCTCTCCCAGCGTGTACGCGACGTCGATGTCCCGCACCGCGACCTGGTACCGGCCCCAATCCGCGCGCAGGTCCACCGTTACCAGGAGCCGGACCTGGATCTCGTCCTCCAGCCGGAACGGGGCCCCCTCCCGCTGGAGCTTCGCCTCGAGGCTCTGTCGGTCGTCGGGGGAGAGGACCGCTTCCACCTGGGCGACGATCTCGCCGGCGGAATTGCGCTCCACAAGCTGGAATCCGACCCACTTCTTGTGGGCGTTCCGGTTGAACCCGCTTACCTCCCCCACCACCCACAGCGGGACCGGGAACGCCTTCAGCACGGCCTCGCGCACCTGGAGGTTGAGCTGGGACACGGTGAGGTGGTCGGGGGAAGTCTCGCGACGCGCTTCGTACAGGCGCAGGGTCTCCGCGTCGAGCGCGAACCCGTGCGGGCGGAGAAGATCAACCGTCGCGACCACGTGTTCCACCGGCACGCTCCAGAACTTCTCCCCGTTGTTCCACTGCCGCTCGGGCAGCCCGCGCACGAGGGCCACCAGGCGGGGGTTGTAGGAGAACTCGATGCGCAGGAGGCCGCCGGCGTCTACGGTCACCCGGCGATCTGGTGGGGAATGTCCTGTGGGGTGCACGCCCCCACCGTAGCCCAGCTCTACGGATGAGGCAACTCGCTTACCACCACCACGGACACCAAGGACAGGAAGCGATCCGGTTCCACATTCACTCTCTCGGTGAAGGTGACCTCTGCTCCACCACCGTTACTTCCTATGACGAAACCTTCGTGCCCTTCGAGTCCTTTGTGGTCAGCTTGCGGTCGGCCGGATAGGACACACGGGGGAGAGTGCGTATCATTGGCGTGACGTGACGGACAAGCGGTGGGATGTGGTCATCGTCGGGGGAGGTCCAGCCGGGCTCAGTGCGGGGATCTACGCCCCGCGGGCCGGGCTTCAGGCGCTCGTTCTGGAGAGGGCCATGCCGGGCGGGCAGATGCTCGAAACTCCGGCCATCGAGAACTACCCCGGGTTCATCGAGCCGGTCTCGGGGTTCGACCTCGCGGAGAAGATGCGGGCTCAGGCCGAGCGGCTGGGGGCCACGTTCGACGTCGCCGAGGTGACGGGCCTCGCTCCGATCGAGAACGGCTGGGACGTTCGACTCCAGGAGAAGGAGAAGATGGTCCGTGCCCGCACGGTGATCGCCGCGACAGGGGCCCATCCCAAGCAGCTCCCCGCCCACGGGTCCAAGGAGCGCGTCGGGCGAGGGATCTCCTACTGCGCGATCTGCGACGGGTTCTTCTTCCGCAACAAGACCGTGCTCGTCGTGGGCGCCGGCGATGGGGCGTTCACCGAGGCCCTCGTTCTCTCCAACCTCTGCCGCCACGTGTACATGGCCATCCACCGGGTGCAGACCGACCCCCGTGCCGTCCGCGCCAAGGCCGCGCTGGCGGAGAAGGTGTTCGCTGACCCCAAGATCGAGATCCTGTGGGGCGTCGAGGTGGACGAAGTGCGGGGGGAGAAGGCGGTGGACTCCGTCCTTCTGCGCGACGTGGTCAGCGGAGACCGGCGCGAGCTCTCGGTGGACGGCGTGTTCGTCAAGATCGGGTGGAAACCGAACACGGAGTGGCTGCGCGGCACCGTCGAGCTGACCGAGGACGGATATGTGAAAACCGACTCCCTCATGCGCACCGATCGTCCGGGCCTGTTCGCCGCGGGCGACGTGCGCGATCCCCTGAATCGCCGTGCCCAGGCCGTGATTGCGGCAGCCGAAGGGGCATTGGCCGCTCTGTCCGCGGAGTGGTATACTCGCACGCTTTGATTCTTCCGTTCAGCTAAGGAGGATGCAGATGGCGACGCGGTTTAAGCGTCACATGAGCATACCGGAGTTCTTTGCGCGTTCTGCGCAGCAGCATGGTCCGAAGGTGGCAGTTCGGGTGCCTATGTCCAGGCGAGGGATTCTCCAGTTCCAGGACGCCACGTACCGTGAGCTGTGGGATCTGTCGGGGAAGCTGGCCGCGTGGCTGGCCGAGCAGGGGATCGGCGCCGGCGACCGGGTAGGGATGATCTCCAAGCCGTCGGTGGGGTGGGCGGTGGCGTTCTTCGCCATCCAGCGTCTGGGCGCGGTAGCCGTGCCGATGGACGCTGGGCTGCAGCCCGCCGAGGTGGCGCGGTTCATGGCCGAGTGCGAGGCCAAACTGCTCTTCTGCGCGCCGCAACGCTATCATGAGTTCACCCCCCTCGCTCAGCAGGTTCCGACGCTTAAGGAGGTCATCTCCGTGGACGTGGCGCTGGGCGCGGTCTCCCTGTGGGATGTCATGCCCGACCGCGAGGTTCCCGTCCCCGATGCGCGGCCCGACTGCGAAGACCTCGCCGTGCTCATGTACACCTCCGGCACCACCGACGACTCCAAGGGCGTGATGCTCTGCCACCGCAACATCACGTCCAACATCGAGGCGTTCATCAAGGCGACCGAGTTCAGCTCAGAAGACAGTGTGGTGACGATCGTGTCCTGGTACCACATCTACGGTCTCACCACGACTCTCCTCGCCCCGTTGTGGGTGGGGGCCACCGTGACCTACACCGACGACTACCGCAACCTCGTCGCGTTCGCGCGGCGCGTGGGCGGAACCGTGCTCGTGGGTGTGCCCAAACTCTACCACTCCCTGTGGCGGCGGATTCTGGAGAACATCGAGCGGAACACGATGCGGCGGCTGCTCCACAAGTTTCTGCCCAAGGCCGTGGGGGCGATGCTCAAAAAGAGGCTCCTCGGGACCCAGTTCCGGTTCTTCGTGTCCGGCGGGGCGCCGCTGGCGGCCGAGGTCGGCGCGGGCCTGCGGCGGCTGGGGTTGGGGATGATCGAGGGCTACGGCCTCACCGAGACCGCGCCCGTGCTCACCGTGAGCGACCTATTCACCCCGGTTCCCGGGAACGTCGGTCGCCCGCTGCCCGGCGTGAAGGTGAAGCTGGACAAGCCCGACATCGAGGGCTACGGTGAGGTGATCGCCTGGGGCCCGAACGTGATGCTCGGCTACTACAAGAACCCCGAGCGCACGGCCGTGGTGCTGACACCGGACGGCTGGTTCCGCACCGGCGACATTGGCAAGCTCGATGTGGAGGGGCGGCTGTTCCTCGCCGGGCGCAAGAAGAACCTCGTCGTGCTCGAATCCGGGAAGAAGGTCCATCCCGAGGAGCTGGAGTGGGAGTTCGCGCGGATCCCGGAGATCGAGGAAGTGCTCGTGTACGAGGATACGAGCCGGGGCGAGCCGATGGTCGCGGCGATGGTGTACCCCAACTGGCAGCTCCTCAAGAAGCAGGGGGTTGACACGCCCGATCGGGCCAAGGCGCGGGTGTGGGAAGCGATCCGCGAGACCCAGCGGAATCTCGCCCCGTTCAAGCGTCTGCGGGACAAAGACTGCATCACGATCGTCGACCAGCCGTTCGAGAAGAGCACCAAACAGGACATCAAGCGCCACCTGTACGTGAGGCGGTAGGCGAGGGAGGAGGAGGCAGCTGACGATAGGCATGTATAGCAAAGCTCTGCAGGACAAACTCTGGGGTTCCCGGATGAGTTGCATCGTTTCTTCCCTGGCAGCCCATGTCTGGACGCGCGAGTCCGAGACAGGTTGAGAGGTTTCACTGCAACCAATGCCTCCGATCTACTCGCCACGATCTGCTCCTTGAGCGTGACCAAGGAGAGAGTGAGGAGATTCCAGACGACGATGACGGAACACCGGGCTTTGTCATTGACTGGGAAAGAAGGTATTCGGTGTTCGAATGCCGCGGATGCGGTGGGATTACACTGCGGCGTAGGGGGATAGCGCATGACCTAGAAATAGATCAGACTACCTACTACCCACCACGAGTATCACGTCAGATCCCACGCTGGCTCTACGACCTCCCTGAGACCTTTCGTGGACTACTACAGGAATCCTACGTTGCGCTTCATGCCGGAAGCAAACGGCTAGCAGTCATGGGGGCACGGGCTCTCGCTGACCTGTTCATGACCCAGAAGGTTGGAGATGTAGGAACGTTCCAGAACAAACTCGATGCTCTTGTGGATGAGGGTCTTCTGAGCTCTCAGGACAGACGTATTCTGGATGATGCGCTTGAGGCAGGGCATGCAGTGAGTCACAGGGGCCACCTGCCGAAGGACAGTCATGTGAACCTTGTCTTCGATATTGTTGAGAACTTGCTTCAGCGAATGGTTCTTGTCACGAAGACCCCCGCACTTGCAGAGGAGACGCCTAAAAGGGGCTCCAGTACAGACAAAGCACGGTAGAACAGCAATGATGGTCGGGGGGGAGTGACTTCATCCTGAGTACCCCTATAGGCACATCGAAGGGCGTCGAGCCTTGTAGCGGCAGGTCCACCGCACACCGCAACAAGAACGTGCCGCACGGCGAACGCCCCGATCCGGCCCGTCGCGCCGTTGGGCAAAGCACCCCGCGCTGCCTGTTTGGCAGCCTCTGTGAACGGCCCGCGGAGCCTTCGACCACGCAGATCTCGTATAGGGTTCGTAGCGTCGGGCTTCATGCCCGACGGCCTTCGGGATTGCGTAGCGTCGGGGTTTATCCCCGACGCCGACGTCGGACGCAGGGTCCGACGCTACGGAACAAGCGACGCTACGTCCCTTCAACGCTTATCTCATCTTCCCGTCGTGGGCGCTACGAGGCGGGGGTTCACCGCGCTAGCAAGTTCGAGCAGGACGCGGACGAACGGGGGGAAGATCTGCAGCTGTCTACACGGTACGCTTTGCATCCGTGGGAGGTGACGTGATGAACGTGCTGGAGGTCGAGGGGATCGAGAAGCGGTTCGACGGTCTGGTGGCCGTGAATCGGGTGGCGTTCGAGGCGAGCCGGGGGGAGATCCTCGGGCTGCTCGGCCCCAACGGCGCGGGGAAAACCACCGCGATCCGCATGATCATGGGCATCATCCGCCCGGATCGGGGCACGGTACGGTACAAGTTGAACGGGGGATGGGGCATGCTCGACAAGCGGCAGGTGGGGTACCTCCCGGAGGAGCGGGGCCTGTACCCGGACGCCCGGGTGCTAGACCTGCTCGTGCACTTCGCCGGGCTGAAGGGCGTCCCCCCGCGCGAGGCCCGCGACCGGGCGCGCGCCGATCTCGACACGTTCGACCTCGGGGCATGGGCGAACCGACGGGTGGAACAGCTCTCCAAGGGGATGCAGCAGAAGGTGCAGTTCATCGCCGCCCTGCTCCACCGGCCGGCCCTGGTCGTGCTCGATGAGCCGTTCAGCGGGTTGGATCCTGTGAACCAAGAGGTGTTCCAGAACCTGATCCGTCGGTTGCGCGACGAGAACGTGGCCGTGCTGCTCTCGGCGCACCAGATGAACCTCGTCGAGGAACTGTGCGATCGGATCTTCCTCATCCATAAGGGACAGCGGGTGCTGTACGGGACGCTCGCTGAGATCCAGCGAAGCACGGGCGAGCACGTGGTGACCCTGCGCATCTCTGCGGGGCCCGTGGATCCAACCGATCTCGGGGGGCTTCTGGATGTGCGGCAGGTGGGAGATCGCGTGTGGGGGCGCCTCCCCGCCGGCGTGGAGCCGGCAGCGTTTGTGAGGGGTCTGCCGGAGGGCCTCCCCGTGGACGAGTTCACGATCCGGCGGCCACCCTTGCATGACATCTTCGTCGCTGCCGTGCGAGGAGGTACGGATGCGCAGTAGTCTGCTCGTGGCTCAGTGGGAGTTCCGCAAGACGCTCCGCAACCGGGCCGTGCTCCTCAGCACGTTCCTATTTCCCCTCATGCTGATCACGCTGTCCGTGGTCATGCCGGTCGTCGTGGAAGGCCTTTCTCGGCAAGGCACCGTGACCATCGGCGTGGTGGACGAGACGGGTTCGGTGTGGCCTGAGCTGGAGAAACGAGTGGATGATGCCCGGTTCACGCTGCAGCGCGTGGATGACCCGGACGCCGCGGAGCGAGCCCTCGTGGCGAAGGAACTGGGGGGTGTTCTCCTCGTCTCCCAGGCGGGTCTCGCCCAAGGCGTTGTTCCCTACTGGGTGCGCGGTGTCACCGAGACACCCCCGGCGGGGCTTGGCACCACCGTCAACGAGGCGATCCGCACGGTGCGACTCCGCGAAGCCGGTCTGCCGGTCGAAGAGGTGATGCCGCTCGTCGCCGGTGTGTCGCTGGTGGCGCAGCCCCGGGTTCAGGGGGAACGCAGCGTGGCGGACTTCGCGGTCTCGTTCGGACTGGCGTTCCTCCTCGTCTTGGCGACCCTCATCACCGCGGGCGTGGTCATGAACTCGGTGATCGCGGAGAAGACCTCGCGCACGGTGGAGATCCTCCTCTCTTCGATCACGCCGCGGGATCTTCTCATCGGGAAGGTCCTCGGCTACGGCGCGATCGGGATCCTGCAGGTGGCGGTGTGGGTCGCGGTGGCCCTGGTGGCGGCGAGTCGCTTTCTGCCGGGGATCTGGACCGCCCTCTCTCCCCAGAGCGTCGTCATCGCGGTGGGGTACTTCGTGCTCGGGTACCTGTTCAGCGCCAGCATGTACGCCCTCCTCGGGGCGATGATGCGCGACCTGCAGTCGAGCTCGCAGTCGGTGAGCTGGGTCGCCATCATCCCTGCAGTGCCGCTGTTCGTGATCAGCTTCATCATCCAGTTCCCGGATGCGGGATGGGTGCGGGGGATGGGGTTCATTCCCCCGTTCACGGCGACGACGATGCTCTTCCGAACCGCTGTCACGAGCGTCCCCCTCTGGGAGATCCTGGCGACGATGGCGGTGTTGGCCCTGACGGACTACCTCCTCGTCCGGCTTGCGGCCAAGGTGTTCGAGGTGGGGATGCTGATGTACGGAAAATCGGCCAGCCCGCGGGAGGTGTGGCGGTGGATCCGCAGGAGTCAGGCCGCGGCAAGGTGAGGTTGAAGTTCTCTCTTACACTGATGGCCGCAGCCGGGGCGGCATCAAGAGCGAAACCCAAGGAGGAGGTAGAACGCAGATGAGAGTGACGGTGTTCAACGGAAGTCCGCGGGGACGGAATAGCAACAGTCACCGGATCATCGAGCCGCTGCTCGACGGGGCGCGAGAGGCGGGAGCCGAGGCGGAAGAGGTGTTCCTGATCGAACGGAACATCCAACAGTGCCGGGGTTGCTTCCACTGCTGGGGGGTGACCCCTGGGCAGTGTGTGCTGGACGACGACATGGCCGAGCTCATCAACCTGTATCTGGAGTCCGAGTACGTGGGGCTGGCGACTCCCGTCTACGGGATGTACATGACGGGGCTCCTCAAGAACTTCATGGATCGCTTTCTTCCCCTGGCGACGCCGCACATCCAACGGAGCGACGACGGGACGTTCTACCACGAGGGTCGGGTCAAGCGATTCCCTCGGCAGTTCTTCATCGTCAATTCCGGCTTTCCCGGCGAGCACAACTTCGAGGTGCTCCAAGCGTTCCTGTCAGTGGCGAAGAGGATGAACCCGGGAAGCGTCGTCCTGGAGGTGTACCGCAACTGCGGGGAGGCGCTGCAGATGACCGAGGGAGAGAACTCCCCGGTGGCGGCGAGGATCGCCCGGTTCCGCGAGGCGCTGCGGAAAGCGGGTCGGGAGATGGTCACGCGCGGCGAGGTCAGCCTGGAGACGGTGGAGCAGATCCACCTGCCGTTGGCGACGGATGAGGAGTACATGGCGGCCGCCAACCGCCACTGGGATGACCAGATTGGCCAGGCTCAACCCTAGCAGGCGGGCCTGGGGTGCACGACTGCCGGACTGATCACGCCCGGCGGGCAGCGAGCGCGTCCTCGCTGTTCCTGGAGTCGGCTATCGGATTCGGATGGGACTCCTCGCCCGGGCCTTGAGGATCCGGAGGATGGCTTGGCTTGCCGCGCGGTGGCCGGGGCCGCCGAGCTGATTCGCGGTGCCCGTGAGGTAGAGGTCGTGCTGGGGGTTGTACCACGCGAACGCTGCGGTCTGGCCCCAGAACCCTAGGACATCGCCGTAGGGGAAAAAGGGCTGGAGGAGCCGCGGGACGAAGATCTTCTCCAAGCCCAGGCCGAACAGGAACGTTCCCGGACGGAGGACCAAGTTCCACTGCTTGAGGTTCTCGATCTCCTCTTTCGGGAAGAACCTCCCGGCGAAGAACGCTTTCAGGAAGCGTATGCACTCGTCGGCGGTCGACACGATGCCGCCCTCGGCGGTGACCGACGCCAGATACCGAGAGAGATGCACCGGTTGCGACCTGTAGTAGATCTGTGCCGGTGTGGCATCGCCCTCGTCCTGGAACGCGTACGTGTTACGAAGGCCGAGTTCGTCGAAGATGAGGTCCTTGAACACCCGAGCGATCGGTTTTTCGACGATTCGCTCGATGACGGCGCCCAGAAGCTCGTAGTTGGTGTCCGAGTAGAGGGCGCGTCCGCGTTGCCCTGGCGGAAAGCGGGGCCTGAGGGTGCGGGCTGTGGTCAGAATGCGCTCTAGCGGCCAGGGCTCGTCCTTTCCTGACAGCAGTTCATCTGCCGCCGATTTCCCGGAGACGGTCTTCCCGAAGAAGTAATCCTGCAACCCAGATGTGTTGGACATGAGGTGCGCGACGGTGATCTTGCCAGTGTAGTCAACTCCCTTCAGGACGTGCAATCCGGCCAACGTCCCGTCGGGAAAGAAATCGATGACCCGGTCGTCCAGACGGAGTCGGCCTTCGTTCTTCAGCCGCAGCACCACCGCCGTCACGTACAGCTTGGTGACGCTGGCAATGAAGTATCGGTCGTCAACGCGCATCTCACCGGCAGCGGATGCGAAAGAGAGCGAACCGTCCCCGCTCTCCACCCGCAGCACAGCGCTGAACACGTTCTTGCGGTCGCCCATACGGCGCACGGTGTTCTGAACGAAGGCTTCGTCGATACCTGTTCTCATCTCCCACCCCTTCAGTTGCCGCTGCCGACTTCACGGCGTCGCTCCAGCGCCGAGCAGCTCTGCGGTGTCGTGCGCAGGCACCCGGTTGCCGAGACTGGAGTGCGATCGCGTTTCATTGTACGCCAAGCGGACGATCCTGCCATTTCGCTCTTGCCATGGAGAGGACGACGTCGGAGCCCAGTCCGGAAGCCCCCGCAGCAACCGGCGAGGTTTCCACGAGCGGATCGCCCCACGGCGCTGCTCGTAGGTGTGTGACGCCATGCAGGATCGGTCGTCGGGTATGTCAGGGGGCGAGCGTCAGTGCCAAAGCCACCACAACAAGGACAAGCAGTACGGCGAACATGGCCATCATCGTCCACGCGCGCCGTTGGGCGAGTAGCCCGCGCTGTTGACTGCCGTGTAGGCGAGCATCCCGAACGAGATCAGCAAGAGGGGCACTTCCAGCTCTGCCTGTTTGGCAGACTCTGTGAACGGCCCGCGGAGCCTTCGACCACGCAGATCTCGCATAGGGTCTGTAGCGTCGGGCTTCATGCCCGACGGACGGAAGGGCGGTTCACGGTTGGTCGGTCAACCAGTTCGGCGAGAAGGCCGTCGCAGACAAGCTGCGACGCTACGCCCCTACACTGATCCAACCGCAGAAGGATCCTCAAGGGTCCTGTCCGGCGTCGCATTGGAGATCAGGGTGCCGACCAGGAGGCCAGCGGGTAGGCTTGGCCAGTAATGACAGACAGTGCGACGTTACAGCAAGTGATGGACAGGCTAGGCTCGGCGCAGCGCGTGCTCGTGATCGGACACGCCAGTCCGGACGGCGACGCCATCGGCTCCGTGGCTGGGCTGGTCTTGATCCTGCGGCGGCGAGGGAAGCAGGCGATCGGGTGCATCGCCGACGGGGTGCCGTGGTTCTACCGTCCCCTGCTCGAAAAGGATCTCATCCACACGCCGCAGATCCTGGGGGAGTCCCGGTTCGACACGGTGGTCACGGTGGACAGCTCCGACCTCGCCCGGCTGGGCGATGCCCAGGCGCTTCTGGGTGGGGACCCTCCCGACATCGTCCTCGACCATCACCAGACGAATCAGGGGTTCGGCCGGCTCAACTACTGCGATCCCCACTCCCCCGCCACCGCTCTCATCGTGTACGAGATCGCCCAGGCTCTCGGGCCCATCGACGAGGAACTCGCCCAGATCCTCCTTCTGGGAATCGCCACCGATACGGGGTTCTTCAAGTACGGCAACACGGACCATCGCGTGCTGGAGGTGGCCACGGAGTTGGTGAAACGAGGGGCGAGCCTTCAGCGCATCGCCTCCGCCGCGTTGGAGAACAAGACTCTCAACGGGCTCAAGCTGTTGGCCCGGATGCTGGCGACCGTGACCCTCGCTGCCGACGGGAAGCTCGCCTACGGGTGGGTAAGCGCGACGATGCTTGCCGAGACCGGCTGCACCGAGCAGGAGGCAGAGGGGTTCGTGGGGGAGGTGCGCGCCCTGCACGGGGTGGAAGTGGCGCTTCTGTTTGTCGAGTCGCCTCCGGGCGAGGTCCACGTATCGTTCCGCTCCAAGTCGCATGTGGACGTGAGCGAGATCGCGGTGGAACTGGGCGGCGGCGGGCATCCTCGCGCTGCCGGCGGCCTTCTGAAGGTCCCCGGTGTTCGGGAGGCGATACAGAAGGTTGTCCCCATCGCGATCCGTGCACTTCAGTAGCGGGTTTCGCGGTCCGCTGGCGTGTCTGCGGCGGCTCCTCCGTGACGGCGGACAGATCGACGGATAACCTAAGGGCCTCATGGAACCCCAGATCACGCTACGTTTGGTGACGAGCGACAACCTGAGAGCGCTGATCCGCCTGAGCGAGACCCTCACCGAGTCGCAGTCTCACTGCGTGGCCCTGAACGCGGTCTCTGTAGCCCAGGCCCACGTCTCAGATGCAGCGTGGATGAGGGCGATCTACCTCGCCGACGAGCCGATCGGGTTCGTGATGGTGGACCTCGACGGGGGAGATATCCCGGAGGCGGACCGTCCCGCGGTGGGCCTGTGGCGGTTCATGATCGGCCGTCCCTGGCAGCGTAAGGGCTATGGGAAGCAGGTTCTCGACCAGCTCATCGCCCACTTCGCCCACCGCGGAGTCCGCACGATGTACACATCGGTCGTCCTCGAGGAGTCGGAGGGGCCGTACGGGTTCTACCTCAAGTACGGATTCACCGACACAGGAACGAAGGAGTACGGCGAGCAGGTCCTGCGTCTGGCACTTCCTGGAGCCAACGCTGGGCCGCCGCGACCCCTGCCGATGGTCGCGCGGGTGGACCTGATCACGGTCTGGGTCGAGAATTTGGACCCCATGCGCAGCTTCTGCCGCGACGTGCTCGGGTTTCTGGTGAAGGAGGATCACGGGCGGTATGTGGAGTTCGAGAACAACGGGGTGCGGTTCGCGCTATGTGAGCGGAGCGTGATGCACGCGCACAGCCCTGCGTTCAAGGAGCCCGTCCGCGGGCAGAGGTTCGAACTCGCGTTCCGGTGCGACAGCCCCGCAGACGTGGATGAAGCCTATCGGATCCTGCTGGAGCATGGCGCGGGGGCGGTTGCCCCGCCGCAGGACATGCCGTGGAACCAACGCACCGCTCTGTTCGCCGACCCCGAAGGGAACATCCACGAGGTGTTCGCCGACCTGGGATCGTAGGGGCTGTATCTGAGCCCCCCGGCCGGGCGAACCGGGCTTGGCACCGTGTCAGTACGCGTAGCCGGATATCTCGCTAACGCTCAACTCGACTCCCAGCCCGAGGGCGATCCGGTTCACGAAGTTGAAGTAGCTCGCGATTAGGTTGACGAGCAGAATATCGTCGTCCGAGAGGCCATGACCTCGCAGCGTCTCGACGTCCCGCTCCTCCATCTCTGCCGGGCGCTCGGTGAGCTTGAGGGCGTAGTCTACAAGGGCACGGAGACGCGGTGGCAGGGAGGCGGAGTGGGGTTGGGCAACGAAATTCCTCACCCTCTCCCGGTCCTTCCAGTAGTGCTGAAGGGCCTCGGCGTGGTGGGCGACGCAGTAGGGACAGCGATTGGCTGCCGACACGGCGGTGGCGGTCGCCTCCCGCTCTTCGCGGGAGAGGCCGCTCGGACCGAACATGATCGCCGTGTACAGGTCGAGGTGCGCCGCCATCGCCGATGGGTGCAAGCTGTGCACGGCAAGGATGTTCGAGACCTTTCCGCGGCTTCCTTTGACCCGCGCGTAGATCTTCTGGAGAACCTCGTCCGCTCCTTCTTCGTTGAGCACGCGAATCCAGGCCATGGGTCTCCCTCCGTCGCCTGTATTAGGCTTATGTATCCCGCGCGCAACACTACTCGTGCCTCGCCGCCGCTGCCAGAGGGCTCGGTCGCATCAAGTGTTGTGTCGAGCTCGGGAGGGGCCGGAGGGTTGGGGACGTGATCGGCGGGCTGTTCCTATACACGCTGCTAGCCCTCGTCACTCGCAGGCCGTGGGGGAGCTGCCGGGCGGTCGTGATCGTGTGGTTGAGGTGTGGTCACCGGGAACAGCCGCTGGCTGAGACCCCTGCACATGGCTACGGCCAGGATTACGCACCCCAGACCCCACAGGGCGGGGACGAACGGGTGCGGGCCACCGGCGGGAGGAACGGCCGGGGTGGGAACGGTTTCCGCCGCCCTCATGCCGACCACCGCGAGGAAGTTGAGGAACCCGTGGGCCACCATGGCCGGATAGACGGAGCGCGAGGCGTGCCGCAGGTAGCCGAACGCGAGGCCCATGATGAAGACCGCGGCCATCTGAACCGGTTCCAGGTGGACCAGAGCGAACAACACAGATGACAGGAGCACACCGACCAACGCTCCGTGCGCCCGGGTGAGCCCGGGTTGGATGACCCCGCGAAACGCGATCTCCTCAAACACGGCTGGCACGAACACCCACGCCACGAGCACAACCCAGAATGGAAGCTGCGCAAGCTGCTGGGGGTCGTGGGGATAGCGCTCCGGGCCGATGGGGAGGAGTTCGAGGATGAAGGCCTGCAATAGCGTGGCGCCGATGACGAGCACGACGGCGGGCGCCAGGAACAGCAGGCCAACCCGTACCGTGTGACGAAGTCTGCTGGGCGTCCAGGGAACGTATTTTCGTCCCATCGCCCACACGGCCAGGGATGCAAGCACGATGCTCGCTGCCAGGAGCCAGGGCAGTGTTGCGACCTCCTGGGCGGCGAGCGCTTCGGTGTCCTCAACCGTTGAGGCTAGGGAGATAGCCAGCCCGCCAACGAGTCCCACCACGAGTGTCACGGCGATGAACAGTCCTGCAAGCAGCACTGCTCTCCACCACACGAGCATCCGGCCTCCCTTCTGTTCCATGTTCGTCCTGCAGACGGTGTGCGCCAATGACGCACACGCGATGATAGCGAACCCGCGGCTGGTGGCTTGAGCGCACCTGCTCTCGTGACCTGCTCATTCCCGTGCCCCGCGGGGCTCCGGCGGATTGGCTGTGGCAGGCCGAGCCCCAGAGAGAGAGAGGGGCGCCGCTCGTCCGAGCTGGCGCTTTGACGCATACTCGAACGACATGAAAGAGAATCGCATCGGGACGTGGATTGCACTAGGGCTGGTCGTAGGAGGCATTCTCCTCCTGCTCCACAACCTGAACGTGTTCGGCGAGCGGAGGACGGCGGTCGGAGCCGGGCTGTTCGCGGTGGGAGGGGCCGTGTTTCTCGGAGTGTTCGCCCGCGATCGGCGCCAGTGGTGGGCGGCCATTCCCGGATGCACGCTCCTGGGGCTTGCCCTCTCGGCCTTGCTCGGTCCCGGGGCCGGCGCGTGGAGCGGTCTTGCGTTTCTGGGCTCGATCGGGGTCGGGTTTGCGCTCGTGTACCTCTCCGACCGAGAACAGTGGTGGGCGCTGATTCCGTCCGGAGCCCTCCTCACCGTGGGGAGCGTTTCCGCTTTCCCCGATCGGGGGCGAGGCGGAGCGCTCTTCCTCGGGTTGGCGGCCACGTTTGCGGTGGTGGCGCTGGCGCCAACGCCGCACGGGCGGCAGACGTGGGCGTGGTTCCCCGCGGCGGGATTGGCGGCGCTGGCGGCCCTCCTTCTGGGAGGGGTGGGGAACGTCGCTCGGATCCTCTGGCCCACGGCGCTGATTGTGGTCGGCCTTGCGATCATCGTGCATCACCTGGTCCGCCGCCGACGCCCGTGACTGCGGGTTAAGGCGATTCGAGCATCTGCTCGATCTTCTGGTTCCGTATGCAAAGTCTTGGACGGGAGTTCGCACATTTGATAACATGGGTCCGTGTCCTATGCCGTCGAGTACTTCAACCAGAGGGTGTTCGACGAGATCGAATCGTGGCCAGTCGGCGTTCTTGCTCACTACGCCAGGCTGGTGGATCTCCTGATGGAGTTCGGACCCGACCTCCGGATGCCGCATTCACGTGCATTGGGCGCAGGTCTGTTCGAGCTGCGTCCGCGCGGCCGCGACGGCGCAGGACGTGCGCTGTGTTGCTTCTTCAGCGGGGCGTGCGCCGTCGTTCTGTACGCTTTTCTGAAGAAGACCCCGGCGATACCGAAGCGGGATCTGACCATCGCTCGAAGAAGGATGAAGGAGGTGGTACGCGATGAGTGACACGAAGTACGAACCGGTTACCCACGACCAGCGTGCTTTTCTCAAGCGTGCGCTCAAGCGGCAGGGCTTTCGGGAAGCGTACACGGCGCTTGAGGATGAGTACCAGTTGGCGCGCGAACTGCTCTTGGCGCGAACCCGCGCCGGTCTCACGCAGGAGGAAGTCGCTGCGTCCATGGGTACCACCAAGAGCTCAATCTCGCGGTTGGAGGCATCCGGCAGACACTCCCCGTCGGTGAACACGCTCCGGAGGTATGCAAGGGCCGTCGGCTGCGATGTCGAGATCCGCTTGATCCCTTCCTCCTACCAACGCGGCGCCTCACGCAAAGGAACCAAGGGATGAGCCTCTGCAGTGGGTATGGATTGTGGTGGGAGCGCGGTGGAGAAGCCGGGCTCCACGCTGCCTGAAGATGATCCTGGTCAACTAGCCGATGCACCATGTAGCGCTCGTCGGGTTGGGGT
>DLNB01000001.1 GCA_002479455.1 Acetothermia bacterium UBA7521 | reverse complement strand
AGATGTGTATAAGAGACAGGGAAGCCCGGGGCTTGGGGTGGGGATGCAGTTCACGATCCCCACCGTGTTTGGGGTCTCCATGCGGTACTGGACGACCGACACGCTCGGCCTGGAGGGAACCGCTTTCCTGTTTTCCGCTGACGAAGATCTGTGGGGCGTGGTGGGGGCGAGGGGCCTCGTGCGTTTGGCGCAGGCCGATCTCGCCGGGTTCTACCTCGCCCTCGGGGGGGCGCACTACTTCCCTGAGCGGGTTCCAGCGGCGAGCCTGTGCGGAGGGATCGACCTCGCACTCCCGTTTGCACGTAGTCTGAGCGTGAACGTGGAGTTCGGTTTCCTGTGGCACCGGGACGCGGGATTCGGGATGGCGTTCGGTACCGGGATCCACTTCTACTTCGATCGCTGAACATCGCTGAACCAGGAGGCGAACTGTGGACGATTCAGGGTGGGCAAAACCCTACAGGATCAAGGTCGTGGAGCCGATCCGCCGCCCGCCGCGCGAGGAGCGAGAACAGCTCCTACGGGAGGCGGGCTACAACGTCTTCAACCTGGGGAGCGACGACGTGTACGTGGATCTCCTCACCGACTCTGGTACCGGCGCGATGTCCCAGGCGCAGTGGGCGGCCCTCATGGAAGGGGACGAATCCTACGCGGGGAGCCGGTCGTTCGCCCGGTTTCTGGAGACGGTCCAGGAGATCACCGGCTTCCCTTACGTCCTGCCGACCCACCAGGGACGAGGTTCGGAGCACGTGCTCTTCTCGATCCTCCTTCAGCCCGGTGACATCGTACCGTCGAACGCCCACTTCGACACGACACGGGCCCACGTGCTCGCCAACGGCGGGAAGCCGATGGATCTCCCGGTGCTCGCGGCCCTGGACCCCGACCTCGACCGGCCGTTCAAGGGCGATATGGACCTCGCGGCCCTGGAGGCACTCCTTCGCAACCCGTCGGGACGAATCCCGGCGGTGATGCTCACCGTCACGAACAACACCACCGCCGGGCAGCCGGTGTCGATGGGGAACGTCCGCGCTGTGTCCGCGCTCGCTCGGGCCCACGGGGTCCCCCTGTTCCTCGACGCCTGCCGCTACGCGGAGAACTGTCTGTTCGTGCGCGAGCGGGAACCTGGCTACGGGAACGCCGAGCCGCGGGAGATCGCGGCCGAGCTGTTCGCGCTCGCCGACGGATGCACGATGTCGGCGAAGAAGGACGGGTTGGGGAACATCGGCGGGTTCCTCGCCATGCGGGACCGGACGCTTCACGAGCGGTGCCGGGAGAAGCTGATTCTGGTCGAGGGGTTTCCCACGTACGGCGGCCTGGCGGGCCGGGACCTCGCCGCCCTCGCTGTAGGGCTGAACGAAGCGTTGGATCTCGGCTACCTGCAGGATCGGATCGGCCAGGTGCGATGGCTGGGGGAGCGATTGCGTGACGCGGGGATCCCTGTGTACTGGCCGCCGGGCGGTCACGCCATCTACGTAAACGCGGGGCGCCTTCTTCCCCACATCCCGAACGGGGCGTTCCCGGGTCAAGTGCTCGTCGCCGCTCTGTACCTGGAGGGGGGGATCCGCGCTGTGGAGGTCGGGTCGGCGATGATGGGCCCTGAAGCGCGGATGGAGCTCGTGCGATTGGCGATCCCCCGCCGGACCTACACCCAGGAGCACCTCGAAGCTGTAGTGGAAGCGCTGCGTCGTATTCGGGACAAGGCACGAGGGTTTCCGGGTTTGCGGCTTGTGGCGGGTGAGGGTCCGCTCCGCCATTTCGTCGCTCGGTTCGAACCGATCGAGTAGATCGCCCTAATCGCTATACCGCTGAGGCACTTGTCTACCGCAGAGCGCGGGAGAACGCCGAGTGAACAAGAGAAAGGCCGTTACGGAAAAGCTGCGCGTCGCACACAGGTTGCGACGCTGCTACGGAACCCCCATGGTTTCGTAGCGTCGGGGTTCATCCCCGACGCCCGGGGTTCGTCCCCGGCACCGATCGTGGTGGAGGGAAGGCCATGATCCGCTGTCCCGGTCCCTCATCTCTGGGCTCTCCGCGAGCTTGGCGGTGAGAGATCGAAGGCGCCAACGCGACGTAACTCCTCGCCGATCTTCCAGCGTGCGATCCGCGGGTCGTCTGCGGGCAGCGGAAGCACCGCTAGATCCTGGACATCGTCCTCGTGCAACACGCGGACCTTGACAATCTCGTTGGGGGAAGCGTCGCTGTACCGAGCGGCGAGACGCGCTGCAAGCTCCAGCTCCTCTACACCCGCTGCTCCCTCCACCAAGGAAACTGGCCCTGGCACGGTGACGACGGAGAGCAGCCACCTCCCAGAGGCAAACGTCCCCAACACCGCGTTCTCCGTCTCGTTCCGCCCCACGATCACCTTGACGGTGGGGGAGATCCGAAAGTGGCGGCCGAACCGAAGAAGGGCGAACTCCTCCTCGGCAAGGGCCTTGTTCCCGCGGGCGGCGAACGCGTCTCGGAGCCGGGCGGCGTAGGGGAGGGTGAGGAGAAGGCAGCACCCTCCCGACGGTTGGACGAACTCGGTGAGACCCCACGCCTCGGCCAAGGCCAGCTGGCGCTTCCGCGACCGGCCCTGGATGTCGAGCCACTGCTCTCGCCTGATCCAGCCCATTCGCTCCGGGTGCGTCGGTCCGAGCAGCCTGCCGGACAGGGGGCGGACGAGCCGCTCTCCAAGGCCCGACTCCTCAGCGACGAGGTCGAGGGCCCTGCGGTGCTGGGACATCGGCCGCTGCTGGAGAACCTCCCCGGTGATCACAAACGAGGCTCTTTCTTCCTCCATCACCGCCCCGGCGGTACGGGCCATGAGGATCCGGCAGTCCAGACACGGGTTCATCGCCGATCCGTAGCCATGCTTGGGGGCGCGAACCACTTCCAGGAACTGCTGACCTACGTCAAAAAGACGGAGAGGGATCCCCAGGCGGGAGGCCAGGGCGAGCGCTGTATCGCACCGTCCCTGTCCGACGCAGAATCCCGTGCTCAGGTTCAGCCCTACCACCTCGAACCCGAGTCGGAGGGTGATCGTGCACGCCAGCGCCGAGTCCAGGCCACCTGACAGAAGAGCGACCGCCTTCTTCATCGCCATATCATAGGCGTCGGCGGTGGACCCTCTCCACCGGATCTTCACAATCGGTACATCGGTCCTTCAACGGAAGGCGGGTAGGATTGGCTTTGGAGGTGCACGCGATGAGGAAGCTACTTCAGGTGTTTGCGCTTGTGGTTGTGTCTGCAGGGGTAGTGGTGGGTGTGTCGGTGGGGCGCTTGGGAGACGGGGGTAGCATGGCTGCATCGACTTCCACCCAGCTCGTTCCCGTTGCCTACGCCCAGGCTGTTCAAGAGGAGATCGCGGCGTCGGGCCAGGCAGCCATTAAGGCGGCGATCGGCCAGGTTGCGCCCGGGGTCGTGAAGGTGGAGGTTGTGAAGAAGTCCGCCAGTTTGTGGGACGAGTTTCTCCAGGACCCCTTCCTACGCCGGTTCTTTGACCTGGGGCCTCTCGGGGAGCGGGAGGTAACCTCTGTCGGTTCGGGATTCATCGTGGAGCACAACGGTGTGCGGTACGTGCTCACCAACGCTCACGTGGTCGAAGGTGCGGTTTCCATCCGCGTTACAGCGAAGACGGGGAAAGAGCTGCCAGCGAAGATCGTGGGCACCGACGGCCTCCTCGACCTTGCCGTGGTGGCCATCGGGGACTCTCTCGATGTCCCGGCGGTTCGGCTGGGCGACTCGGACCTCCTGGAGATCGGAGACTGGGTGATCGCGATCGGCAATCCTTTGGGTCTGTCTCACACGGTAACCCTGGGGATCGTGTCCGCGCTCGGTCGCGACGTTCCTCGGCCGGATGGAACGGGGTACTACCGGCGAATGATCCAGACCGACGCCGCGATCAACCCCGGCAACTCCGGCGGTCCGCTCGTCGATGCCTTCGGCCAGGTGGTGGGGATGAACACGATCATAGCTCGCTCCACAGGGAGCGGTGTTGCGGTGGAGGGGATCAACTTTGCCGTGCCGATCAACGAGATCGTGCGCGCACTCTTCCAGATCGCCGCTCACGGGAAGGTCACTCGTGCCTGGCTCGGCGTGTACATCCAGGACCTGTTGCCGGGCATGGAGGAGCGGTTCGGGGTCAGGGTCGGGCAAGGCGTACTCGTGTCGGATGTCGTTGCGGGTGGACCTGCAGCGGAAGCCGGGGTCAAGGCTGGCGACGTGATCACCGCGGTGGGCGGTGTAGCTGTGGGCGGCACAAACGCGCTTCAACTCGAGATCATGTACCGAGCAGTAGGGGAACCGGTGGCGATCACGCTCGTTCGCGACGGGAAGGAGATCGCCCTTACCGTAGTCCTTGGAGAGCGCCCGGAGGAGGTCGCTGCCTCTCCCAGCGTGACCCCGCCCGAGGAGGAAGGGAAGGAGAAGTTCGGTCTTACCGTGGGCGCCATCACGTCTGAACTCGCAACGCGCTACAGCCTTGCCACGACGTTAGGCGTGCTCGTAACCCGTGTGGCATCCGGATCGCGTGCCTACTGGGCGGGAATCGAGGTGGGGGATGCTATCGTGGCCGTGAACCGCCAGGCTGTAGAGACCGTCGCCGATTGGAACGTGCTTGTCGCTGGCATAGGCGATCGGGACGAGGTGCTGCTGACCGTGGTCAGCGGAGGCCGCACGCGGTTCGTCTTCCTCCGCTAGCGCCGTCGGGTAAGATACGGGGTACTTGTTCACCGCCGAGACGCAGAGGACGCAGAGAAAAGCGGTTTGGAAGTCAACTCGAGGCCCAAGCCGGTTGAATCCTCGCTCGAAGGTTCCTCTGCGATCTCTGCGGTGGGTTCAAGATACGCTAACCACGTACGCGGAGAGTAGCGCAGCTTGGTCAGCGCGCATGGTTCGGGACCATGAGGTCGGCGGTTCAAATCCGCCCTCTCCGACCACACCGGGCCTTCAGGGGCCCCTTTCTCTTGGGGGGAGGACGCGGGATGCGGATCTACATCAGCGCCGACATGGAGGGTGTCACCGGCGTCACGCATTGGGATGAGACTGACATCGGAAAGCCGGGGTACGAGGCCTTCCGTGGGCAGATGGCGGCCGAGGTGCGGGCGGCGTGCGAGGGCGCGTTGGGGTCTGGGGCTACGGAGATCCTGGTCAACGATGCCCACGATACGGGTCGCAACCTGACCCCCGCCGACCTCCCTCCCGGCGTTCAGCTTCTTCGGGGGTGGACCTCTCATCCCCTGATGATGGTCGAGGAGCTGGACCGCTCGTTCGCCGGTCTTGTCCTCGTTGGCTACCATGCCCCGGCTGGCTCGACGGGAAGCCCGCTCGCCCACAGCATGGCCATGCGGCTCCACGCGCTGGAGATCAACGGACAACCTGCATCCGAGCTCCGGCTTGCCACGTACAGCGCCGCCTACGTCGGCATACCGGTTCTGTTCGTCTCCGGAGACGAGGAGACTTGCACGGAGGCCCAGCGGCTCAACCCGAGGATCGGGGCCCTCGCCGTCAAGCGAGGTGTGGGAGGAGCGACCGCGAGCCTCGATGCAGAACGGGCCGTTGCCGGCATTCGGGACGGGGTGGCCGCGGCGCTCACACGCGACCCCAAGCTGTGCGAGGTGGCTCTTCCCAGCCAGTTCGAGGTCGAGGTCACATACCGGGACCACCCCTCGGCGTACCGAGCGTCGTTCTACCCCGGCGCATCGCTCCGGGGCGCCCGCACGGTGGCCCTGGAGACGCCCGACTTCATGGAGGTCCTCCGGTTCCTCCTGTTCGTGACGTGAAGAGCCGGTTTCGACGCAGATGTCGTTGACGCTGCCGGACGCCGGCTCTAGAATCCGTTGGCCACGCGGGTATAGCTCAATGGTAGAGCCCTGGCCTTCCAAGCCAGATACGCGGGTTCGATTCCCGCTACCCGCTCAGAAAGGCGGTTCGGTGGTCCTACGGTCTAGCGGTTCGGGCAGTTCGCGACCTGAAACTGGCAAACCGTCAACTGGCGAACCGAAGTTCTCGCGCCCGTAGCTCAGTTGGATTAGAGCAGCGGCCTTCTAAGCCGCAGGCCGGGGGTTCGATTCCTCCCGGGCGCGCACGCGTCCGCTATGAAGTTCAGCAGGCGCTTCTAGCTGCTCCGTAACCGTCGCCGGGTCAACACCCTCCCCTACGGGCACTCCAGGTTGCTCATCCGGTCCCCGCACCCCACGCGTGGACACTTGTGCGGGACGGAACGCCCTGCCCCTATCCGCCACTCCCGGAAGTGGTGAAGCACCTCGTAGAGTGCATCCTCTTCTGTTATGGAGGCACGCACGATCCTGTGTGCACACAGCCCCACCACAGCATCGCCTGAACCGAGTTGCAGCTCCTCCCGGTCGGCCGAGTCTGCTCTCCCCGTTGCGCAGGCTCTCCGAGGGGAGAGCGCACGCGGGCCTACGGCGTCGCTTCAGGCAGGGACCACATGGACAGGACCCTCAGGAGAACGTCGTGGCTGGCCTGCGTCGCATCGTTCGTATAGGCACGCCCGCTGAGTGCGATGGTTGAAGTCAGTGGCTTTCGCATCTGATCCCAGACCTCCGTCCCGTCTGGCTGACGGCTGTAGCATGCCGAGAGATCGCACTTCCCGGTCCGTACGCTCACCATCTCTTCTCCGGTGCAGTCGCGGCTTGGGATGCTCCCCCAGCGAACCTCCACACCACCTTCAGGCCCTCGGAATGCCATCCCGTGGATCATGCCATCAGCTTCTGTCGCCAGTCTCTCCGCCCTCCAGGTCGGGGGAACGCGGATGGCGAACCCTGCGGTCTCGTTGATGTACGTCTGCCAGTCCATCGTGACCGGGCCAAGAACAGGCGTTAACCCTGCCGAGCTGAACAGAATCGCTTGGTCGTAGAGGATCTCGCCGGGCGTTGGGCCGAGGCCCGTTGCGGCCTCTTGGTATAGGCGCCAGACGAGCAGCAGGGCTGGCAGCTGGCTTAGGTCGATCTTGGGACAACCCTCAATGGTAACCTCTAGGCAGTGCGGGTCCCCTTGGCAATCCCGGGCGATCTTCCACGCGTAGAGGAGGTGGGCCTCCGGATGGTCCGGCAGGTAGTCCGCCGCGCTTCCGGCGTACCGTCGGCTGTGATCGCCGGCGACGGCGGCCATGAGGCTGTCTTCATACACGGTCAGGCTGGCGTACGTCGCCTTGCCTGCGGCCTCGTGGTTCGCGCCGAAGACGATGAGGAAGTCTTCCGGACCTTCGGGAAGCCTGAAGCTCGATCCGGTCCGCATGTAGAGGCTGTCGCGCGTGGGGCCGTACCCGTTGATCTCCTTCTGGAGACACTCGTACTCCTGACCGGGGGCGACCTCCGCGACCAGCTCGATTGCTCGAAGACCACTGTAGCGATCGAGGATCGCCTGCCGCAGGTCCCGCAGGGCAGGCGCCAGGGACATCTCGGTCTCCCCCGTGCCTCGCACCTTGAGCGTCGGAAGCGGGAACGGATCCGAGACCACGGGGTCATCTAGCGTGACGCGCAGCGCCAGTTGCGGGGTGCTCAAGTACGTCGCCAGCGCGGCCTCCTGACCTGTCTGTGGCAAGGCGACGCGATGAACGATCGCTAGCTCGTCTGCGTTGGCCCCCAAGCCAAGTCTCGCGATGTCCACGGGAATGACGCCCGTGTTGACCATGCCGGCGGGATAGCCAACCGATGCCGCAGCTCCGCGTATGCGAGCATCGATGCTCTGATCGGCCGTGAAGACGATGATTACGTCCTGACCAAACAGGCCCTGATTCGGTTCCCGCGTTCGGACCGTGAGGTTGCTGATCGCATCGCCGATGTTCCCGAAGATGACCTTGCGCACGCTCTCTCGGTCGGAGTAGCGCGTCATGACATACGAGTCGTAGCTGAAGTACGTCACCGGGGGCGGCGTCTGGCCTATCAAGACCACGGCTTCATTGGCTCCCAACCGGAACACCCACGGGAAGGAGCTTCGAGTGGTCTGACCCGGCGCGTTCGGCAGCCGCACCACCTTGTAGGGGCCGATTGGGTTGAAGCCAAGACAGGTTGGAATCAGCCCGTGGCAGCACAGGTCGAGTACGTCAATTAGGACAACCTGGCCCTCCTGTACCGTGAAACCGCCTCGTTCCAGCGCGTCCTTGAGTTCATGAACGCTTCCCGCCTGTCCGGTGGGTCCAGGCGCGCTGGGGTCGGATGCAGTTCCCAGAAGAGCGACGACGACAACCGCGATACTCGCCACGGACGCACTCCATCGAGTTCTCATGAAACCCTCCTTCACTGCGGGAGCCGAGCTCCGCAGGCGCCGCACGGACGCCCCGTCTCCGATGGCTGGTCCACCCGCGGATCCAGTCTAGCCATTCGCCTCCCGCGAGTGCAAACCCTGGAATGAGCGTCTGTGTAGGAGTTTTAGACGACTTCCACGCCTGAGTTCCCAGTGGGTCGTGGACCGATTACTGGAGAGGACATGAGACCCATCAAGCCTGAGGCCAGGCCAATGGCGCGCCCCGCCAGTATGGGGCGTAGAGACCTCACGGTGTCGAGATCGGCATCGGGTGTTCGATCACCCCACCCGTCCGCCGCCCTTCGTCGGCACCTCGGCCGACCACAAGGAGCACGTGGACATCTGGTATACTCGCGACAGTGTGCGTCACCGAGTGGCTCCAAGAAGGGGACGGATCTCCTCGGCCCGTGGCCAAGGAGAGGTTCCAAGCTCATCCACTCGGGCGCGCCATGAAGGCGGTTGGCCGGTGCTACGGTTGAGTGGTTTGTGGAGTTCGAAGACCTGAAACTGACGAACCGGCAGACCGCTGTGATGGGGAGCGTAGCTCAGTTGGCAGAGCACCACGCTGTGGCCGTGGCGGTCGCGGGTTCAAGTCCCGTCGCTCCTCCCAGAAAGGCGGTGGATCGGTGCGACGGTTCTCCGGTTGTTGGTCCGCAACCTGCAACCGATGAACCGGCAACCGGTGAACCGCTGTTCCCGCGCCCGTAGCTCAACGGACCAGAGCATCGGCCTTCGGAGCCGAGGGTTGGGGGTTCAAGTCCTCCCGGGCGCGCCACAAGGGCGGTTAGAGGGTGCACGGTTTGGCGGTTGAGGTGTCCGGCAGTCAACCGCGAACTGGTGAACCGATAGTCCGCGAACCGGCTTGACGAGGTGGTCGGTGTGAACCGCTGGGTGCTCAGCACGGCATGTGTGGTCTTCGTGGGTCTGTTGGCGTCGCTTCTCGCGATCGCGATTCTGCTTGCCACGCGCGGAATCAGCGTGCATCTGTCTGAACCGATCCACATCTCCGGGCCGCTCATCGTTGGGGGGGCGATCTCGGTTGAGGAGCCGATCGTGGTGACCATGGATGCAATGGAGATCCGGGTTCCGCAGCCGGTATCCGTGGAACTCCCTTCGGACACGCTCGATGTGCGGGCCATGCTTGGTGGCGCGCCGTGTCCGCGGTGCGGGGAGGGCGTTCTCCTGCCCATGAAGTGGAACCTCTTTACCGGCGAGATCACCTGGCGCTGTACGGCCTGCGGCGAACCGTGAGTTTGCGGTCCTGAGAGGAGCGCGTAGAATGAGGCTCGTGCGAACGAACGTTCGTTCGGAGAAGAGCGTGGAACCGGGCCTTGCTGATCGGATCCGCGCCGCCGCGGCCCGTCTGTTCGCCCGACGGGGGTTCCACGGCACGGGGATGCGCCTCATCGCCGAGGAGGCTGGAGTGTCGATCGGGGCTCTCTACCACTACTTCCCGTCCAAGGAGAAAGTGTTCCTGTCCGTGCTCCGCCAGGAGTACGATCAGCGGCTGGCGGAGGCGCAGGGGATGTGGCGGGAAGGGGTATCAGCACCGGAGGTGGTGCGACGGGTCGTCGAGCTTCACTTCGCATCGATCACCGCGGGCCATGAATCCGGCCGCCTCTTGAGCCAGGCGGGGGTGGGAAGCCCGCTGGAGTTGGCCCTGCAGATCCTTGCTCTGCGGGAGGAGTACGCCACCTGCATCGCCGATCTCCTCTCTCAGGCGATGCAGCGGAGGGAGATTCGGACCGCGCACCCCCTCCTCACGGCGTATGCCCTGCTCGGGCTCGTGGAGGCGGTCACGGCGCGGGCGCTCGCCGGCGATGGCACAGCCGATGAGCTCCAACGGGTGGGCCCTGCCGAGGTCGCCGAGATCGCGTGGCGGGCCCTCCGTCCCAGGTAAGGAGGAGTGAAGATGCCGAGAAGACGCGTGTTCGTGGCGTTGGCTCTCGCACTTGTGGGCCTGATCGCGGCCAGCCAGGAGATCCGGCTTCTGATCGTGGACGAGACGACGACGATGGAGGAATCGCTCCGGATCCAGGCTCTCGTGCGTGGGTTGCGGGCGAGTGGCGTGTTCACCGTGAAGGCGATGCTCGCGGTTCCCACCGAGCCCTGGGAGGATGCGCCGTTTCTGTTCATCCTCGTCTTCCCTGTCTTAGGCCCTTACGTGTGGCTCCTCTCGCCCGGTCCGGTTCAGTACTTGCCGGATCCTCTGCCCCTCGTCTACTATGCTCTCGCGGATGGAGTCGCGCAGGCATTCGGAGGAGCACGAGAGGTCCGCGGTTCCGGGGATGACCTCTACCCGTTCCTTCTTTCGGTTCGCCTCCAACGGCTGGGTCTTCTCGTGGGGGTGAACTGAGGGTGCGGCGCGTCCTCGCTTGGCTCGTTGGCCATCCGGCTTGGACCCTGGGGGGGATCGCCCTTATCACGCTTGTGTTCGCCTTGTTTCTCCCTCGCCTCGGGTTCCAGGCGGACTACTCCCAGATGCTGCCGGCGGGCGATCCGGTGGTGGCCCAGTACGAACGCGCGCGCGATCTGTTCGGAAGCCAGTCGTTGTTCATGCTGGCCGTCGTGGCGGAGGAGTCGGGGACGCTGTTCGATCTGCCGTCCCTTACCAAGCTGTACCGGATCACAGAGGAGCTTCAGGCGTTCGTGGACGAGGGGCTTCTGGAGGACGTCATCTCCCCGCTGACGGTGGACATCGTTCAGGGGTCGGCAACCGCGATCACGGTCCGGCCAATCCTCTCCGGCCCCCCACGCAGCGAGGAGGACGTGGCCACGTTCCGGCAGACGGTTCTCGAAGAACGTCTCGTGCGCGACACGCTGTTCTTGGCGGACGGATCGGCGGCGGTGCTTGTTCTGAAGGCGCACCCCGACCTGGAGGACGACGAACAGGCGATGGGGAAGGTGCTTGCCCATCTGGAGTCTCTCGCCGCACACCACGGAGGACCCGAGTCGTTCTACGTCTCGGGCGATGCGGCGTTCCTCGTCTACGTGAACCGGTACATGCGCAAGGACCTCGCGTTTCTCCTACCCGTGGTGATCTTGGTGGTGGTTGCCGTCTTGTTCGTGAGCTTCCGCACCCTGCGCGGGGTGTTCCTCCCGATGGCGGTGGTCCTGGTGGCCCTGGTGTGGACGATGGGGTTCGTCGCCCTGGTCGGGGCGAAGCTGACGATGATCTCGACGTTCCTGCCGGTGCTGTTGGTTGCCGTGGGCTCTGCGTATGGGATCCACGTCGTGAACGACCACGCCGAGCTCGTGCGCCGGGGTGGAGACCGAAAGGGCCTCGCGCTGCAGATCGCCGATGAGATGCTGACCCCGATCGCCGGGGCGGCCCTCACCACCGCGGCGGGATTCCTAACGCTGCTCACGGCATTCCTCGTTCCGACCAGGGAATTCGGCGCGTTCGCCGCATTCGGAACCCTCGTCGCGTTTGTTCTTGCCCTAACCCTCATCCCAGCTATCCTCGCTCTTCTCCCGGTTTCCCGTGTTCGGGAGCGGAAGGCCCGCCTCCTGTTCGATTCGATCGTCGGCCGCGCGGCGGGGTTCGCGGCCCGGCGACCCGTGTTCACGCTTGGGCTGGCGGTGGCCGTGCTCGGGGTCTTCTTGGGGGGCGTACCGTGGCTTACGGTGGAGTCGGATATGACGAAGTACTTCCGCCCCGACTCGCCTGTGGTTCGGGGGCTGCGGTTCGTCGAGGACCGCTTCGGGGGAAGCCAGGAGCTGTCGGTGGTGGTGAACACCGGTCGCACGGATGGGCTGAAGGACCCAACGGTGCTGAGGTTCTGCGAGCGCCTGCAGCGGTTCCTCGAAGACCGACCCGAGGTCGGCTCGACCTCGTCGCTTGCCGACCTGGTGAAGGAGACGTACTTCACGCTCCGCGGAGACGACCCGTCGTTCTACGCGATTCCGGAGACGCCGCAGGCCGTGGCCCAGCTCCTCCTCCTCTACGAGGGCGGGGGAGGGGAGG
>DLNB01000067.1 GCA_002479455.1 Acetothermia bacterium UBA7521 | reverse complement strand
GCCCCCACCAGCAGCCCCACCACCGCCGCGAGCACCGACTCCAACGCGGGGTGGAGCCCGGTGAGCGTGCGGTGCACCCCCCGCACCCATCGCCCCCGCGGACGAACGTCTGTTGTGGTCATCCCTTCACCCCTACGCCGCCCATGAGCATCCCCACCTTTTGCCGGTCCAGCTCCTCGGGCCGGGCCACGGCCATGAACTTCCCCTCGTACATGATCGCCACCCGATCGGACAGGGCGAGCACCTCGTCGAGGTCCGCGGATACGAGGAGGATCGCCCGTCCTCGGTCGCGCATCTCCACAAGCGTGTCCCGAATGTACTGGGCCGCCCCCACGTCCAGGCCGCGCGTGGGCTGGGAGGCGATCACGATCGCCGGGTCCTTGGCCAGCTCTCGTCCCACAATCAGCTTCTGTTGGTTGCCGCCCGACAGGCTCTTCGCCGGAGCGCTGGGGCCGGTGGCCTGGATTTCGAACCGCTCCATGAGCGCCCGCACGTGGGCGTTGATCTTCCCCCACCGGAGAATGGTCAACGGACCCCGGAACTGGTCCCACCGATGGACACCAAGGATCGCGTTCTCGGCGAGGGTGAACGGGAGCACGAGCCCCAGCACCCAGCGATCCTCGGGGATGTGGGCCACGCCCAGTCTGTAGATCTGGCGAGGATCGAGGCCAAGGATGTTCTTCTCGTGGATCGTGGCCTTCCCCTTGATGGCGGGACGGAGCCCCGTAAGAGCCTCGACAAGCTCGGTCTGGCCGTTGCCCTCCACCCCGGCGATTCCGAAGATCTCCCCACCGTAGACGTCGAACGTGAGGTCGTGCACGGCGACCGGCTTCGTGGTCCCGGACACCGTCAGACCCTCAACGTGGAGCACCCCTGGTCCCCGCCCGGCCTTCTCCGGGTGATGACGGATGTGGGCAGGAATGTCCTCGGTCGAAAGCTCGACGGCTTGTTCGGCGCGAGTCCCAACCTCCCTTCCTACCATGAGCTGGGCCAGTTCCTCTTTCGTCACCTGGGCCGTGCGCACATCGCCGACCACTGCGCCCTTGCGCAACACCACCACTCGATCTGTGATCGAACCCACCTCTTTCAGCTTGTGGGTGATGAGAACAATCGCCTTCCCCTCTCCGCGCAACCGTCGCAGGAGGCGGAACAGCTCGTCGACCTCGAGCGGGGTGAGCACCGACGTGGGTTCGTCAAGAATGAGGAGGTTCACGTCCTGGGACAAAACCTTGAGGACCTCCACCCGCTGCTGCTCGCCCACGGCGAGCTTCTCCACGGGAACATCGAGCGGGACCTTGAGTCCGCTCTCCGCCATCAGCCCCTCCATCCGCTCCCGCGTTGCCGACAGGGTGAGGGGCGCGAACGGGCGCTCGTGGGACAACGCCACGTTCTCCACCGCAGTGAACGTGCCCACGAGGGCGAAATGCTGGTGGACCATCCCGATCCCGAAGTCGAGGGCCTCGCGCGGGCTGGCGAACTTCACCTGGCCACGCGGAGACACCACCCGGCCCTGCGTCGGGGGAAGAAGTCCGGACAGGATCTTGGTGAGGGTGGTCTTGCCTGCTCCGTTCTCGCCAAGGAGACCCACGATCTCCCCGGGACGGAGCTCCACGGTCGCATCCCGAAGCGCAACCGTGCCGTCGGAGTAGATCTTGCTGATTCCCTCCGCCCGAAGGAAGTACCCGTCTCCTTTCTCTGTGTCGCTACGGTCTGGGGTTTGGCTCATGCAAGCGCCTCCGGACGCTGACGCAGGAAGAACAAGGGGAGAGGGTGCGCTGGGCGCCCCTCTCCCCTGTGCTTTCTCACTGAACTGAGCCTACGGCGCGCCCAGCGTGTACCGGGCGCGGATGGCCTGCATCTCGGCCCCGGTGTCCGCGGTCGGAACAAGGATCGTCCCGTCGAGAATCCCGGCCTCGAGCTCATCAACCGCCCGCCAGATCCACGCAGGGATCGTCCCACGGTTGACCGCCCAGTTAGCAAGGGTCTCGTCGCGGTCCTCGAGCCTCAGCGCGCCGGCAGAGATGCCGAAGTCGATGAACTCAAGGAGATCGATGAATTTGCTGATTCCCACGCCACCCTCGGCGAGGCCAAGGCTGGTGATGCCCCCGACGAACGTCCTCTCCACCACGGCCTTCACCGCGGTGTAGCAGCCGGTATCCACCCGCTTCATCCCGCTCGCAAGCGCGTGCATGGCCTTCCCAAGCCAGTCCTGGTTCGCGTCCACACCGAAGTAGTACGGCGGGCCGGACTTGGTTCCCTTGTTGCGGTGGAACTCGGTGATCGCCTCGAGGTCGCCGATCCCGAGCGGACCCGCCACGTTGTACACCCCGACCGCGCCCTGGGCGAGCATGGCCTCAGTGGCCGCCTTCCCCAGCGCGATGTCGCTGAACGACCCCGTGTACGTGTACAGAAGCCCCGTCGGTTTTGCCGTTCCCGTCACCGCGGCGTACTTCTTGTTCCCCCAGTCGATGCCGAACCGGTACCCGGCCTCGAAGTGGTACAGAACCGGAATCTCGATCCCGAGCACCACGCCCACGTTCGGGTAGCCGTAGTGAGCGGCGGCCATCGCCCCGAGCGCGCCCACAAGAGCAGACATCTCGTTCTCGCGGAACACGATGCTCATCACGTTCGGCGCATCGACGACCGAGTCGATGATCGCGAACTTCTGGTTCGGGAACTCCGCCGCCGCCTGGTCGAGCGCGTCACCGAGGAGGAACCCGACGCAGATGATGAGGTCGTACTCGCGCGTTCGGGCGAGGTTGCGCAGGTTCGGCAGGTAGTCCGCCGCCGTTGCGCTCTGGACCTCGACCATCTCCAACCCGAAGTCATCAGCCGCCTGATCCGTGCCCTTGAACCCCATGTCGTTGAACGAGAGGTCGCCTCGTCCGCCGACGTCGAGGACCACTGCCACTTTGCCGGCAAACACCGGCGTTGCCGCCAACATCACGACCAACGCCAAACCCAGCCACTTACGCACCGCAGATCCCCCCTTGGTTAGGATGTTCCGAGCGTCCGCGCCCGGTGGGAGGATTCTACCCCTGTTGAGGCCAGAGGACAACGCGTGAAAACGGGAATCCAGACCGACCCTAACCCGTTCAGCGGTACCTGAAACGCCCTCCCGATCGTGTGCGCAGGAAAAGAGAGGGGGGAGGGACCGGAGTCCCTCCCCGAGGCGAGGAACAGGAGGCCAGGAAGCGGATCTCGACCGCGCGCCGCACCGATCTGAGCGGTATCCTGTGGGTTAGGAACCCCGCTCGGCTGGCAAGCCTTGGTCCCGCGGCCGTGCCTCTTCCTTACCCTACTCCCCCGGGCTCGATTCCAAAGGACAAGGCGCACCACGTGAGGTCACGTGTGCGCCCACCGCCACAGACCCCTGGCTCAGTCAGGAACGCGGACGATCCGCCAGTAGTCCCAGACCGTGTTCAAAAGGCGATCGAAATCGTCCCGACTTGCCGGCTTGTTGAGGAACCCCGCCGCCCCGGAATCGTACGCACGGGCCATCTCCTCTTCCGAGTCGGACACCGTGAGCACCACCACCGGGATCTTGCGCAGCTTGTCGTCCTCCTTGATCTTGTCAAGGATGGCCTGCCCTTTCACCTTGGGGAGGTTCAGGTCCAACAGAACCAGGTTCGGGCGCGGGGCGTCCTTGTGCTTCCCCTTGCGGAACAGGAAGTCAAGGGCCTCCGCTCCATCCTGGACCCAATGTAGGTCGTACCGCGTCTCGGCCTTCTCGAGGCCGCGCACGGATCTTTCGATCAGCTCGTAGTGAGACTCGTCGTCTTCTACCACGAGGACAATCATTCGCCTCTCAACGGGCATCGCTCTCCACCCCTTTGTTCGCCGGCACCCGGGGAATCGTGAAGCTGAACGTGGTTCCGATGCCAATTTCCGACTCCGCCCATATCCGCCCCTCGTGCTCTTCCACGATCCGGCGACATATCGCCAAGCCGGCCCCGGTGCCTTCGGTTTTCGTATCCAGCTTCTCGAAGATCTTGAAGATGATGTCCAGATAGTCGGCTTCGATGCCAGGACCGTTGTCCCGCACGTAGAAGAGGTATGAGTCCCCGCGATAGGGCTTCCATCCCACTTCCACCATCGGCAACGCCTTGTCGTTGAACTTGGCGGCGTTGTAGATCAGGTTCTGGAAAACATCCCGCAACAGCGACGGCACCGCCCACACCCGGGGCAGGTCGCCGGCGATCGTCACGCTCACCGACTTGATCCGGTCGCCCAGATCCTCGCACACCTCTTGGACCAGCTTCCCCGCGTCGACCTCTTCGAACCGGAACGGATCGACCCTCATTTGGGAGAACTTGGTGAGGTCCACGATGAGCTGGTCCATCCGCCTCAACCGGGCTTGAGCCTTCTCCAGGTCAGCGCGCACCTCAGGAGGAAGCTCGCCATTGCTGTGACGATCGAGGATCAAGGTGAGGTAGCCAAGGGCGGTGCGCGTCGGGTTGCGCAGATCGTGCGACACCACGTCGCTGAAGTTCCTCAGGTTCTTGTTCACCTCATCGAGCTGGGCCTTCTCCTGGCGCAACTCCTCTTCCAATCGCTTGAGCTCGGTGATGTCCGCGTAGTAGTCAATGCGCCCCCCGCGGTAGCGGGCTGTCTCGATGGGGATGGAGCGGTACTGGAT
This sequence comes from Acetothermia bacterium UBA7521, assembly GCA_002479455.1. Taxonomy (GTDB): domain Bacteria; phylum Bipolaricaulota; class Bipolaricaulia; order Bipolaricaulales; family Bipolaricaulaceae; genus Bipolaricaulis. Next base: position 3,033 of record DLNB01000067.1, on the reverse strand, counting down.
GACCCGTTCCGCCACGCCGGCGCCAGGGCGAATGCGCGTCACGAAGTGCTCCACCCCTGCGCCAGACCGGTACGCGTCCCTGACCAGGGCCACGTAGTCTTCCGCGTTGTCGAGAAGCGCGGCGATTCTTCCCCAAACGCGATCCGCAGGCAATCCGACCAGCTCATCGCGGTCGATCCTAAACAGCTCGTTCACGGCCTGATTCGCCCACAGCATACGCTTCCGCTCGTCCCACAGGATGACACCCAGATCGAGGGTGTCGATCCCGTCCTCGATCAAGAATCGATACCGCGCCTCTTGCTCGCGCAGCTTGTGTTCGAGGGATTGAACCTCGGATCGGTCCTGGGCCTCGAGCACGGCCACCGTGCCCGTGACCCGCCGCCCTTGGATGTCCACGGTGATCGCCCGGCCTCCCTCCGATCGGAAGCGCAGCCGTTCCTGGCGCAACTCGCCCCGCTCGAAGAGGGTCTTCAGCAGGTCTTTGAAGTGGTCGGTGTCCTCAGGGTGCACGTACGCCGAAATCTGGAGCGACTGCCGATCAGGCCAACCCAATAGCTCCCGCGACCGCCGGTTGCGTCGGTTCACGTTCCCTCGGTTGCTCACCACGTGGATGATGTTGAGCGAGTTCTCGAACAGGTCACGACCGTAGCAGTCCTCCACCATCTCGCGGGTCTCTCGGTGCCAAGTCCGTTGGCCCCACAAGAACCCCACGCCTCTCCCGAGAACGGCGATGCCCGCAAACAGAACCGGGATTACCGCCCCCATCACCGGCTGGGAGAGCATGAACTCCGGGATCACCAAGAGTGGGAGCGTCAGCAGCCCCGCCCCCGCCCAGGCAACGAGCGTCCCAGACCACCCCAACAGAAACGACACGATGAACAGAACCACGCCCAGCACGGACAGCAGGACAGGAAGCTCCGCTCCCACGGCCATGTCCCATCCGAACGGGATTGCGGTTCCCCACAGGACTGAAGCGCATACCACGTACAGACCCACCGCTACCCACATCCGCCTGCGTTGGGTCAACTTCTCGCGTGACATCGCCCGACTATCCCTAATCATCAGCCCTCCGCCAAGGACACGGATCACCCCGTCCCTGCAAGTCGAGGATCAGATGATCACGGCTTCGTCGTTGTGGACGGAGTATGGTTCGATGAGGCGTTTCAGGTAGTCTTCCTTGAGAACCGAGATCCGCCGGTTGTTGATGGCGACGATGCCCCGGGACTCGAGTTCCCCGAGCGTCCGAATCGCGGTCTTCGAAGAGACGCCTGCCATCTCGGCCAGCTCGGCTCGCGACAGCTCGAGATGAAGCCGATCCAAGGCGAGGATAAGACGGGACAGCCGCTCTTTGGACGAGGCGTACGACCGCTCGGCAAGTTTGTTCTGAAAAGCCTTCAGCTCTTGAGAGATGTGCTCGAAAAAGCGGAACACGGTCTTCGGGTAGTGCTCGAGGAAGTAGAAGAAGTCCCCGCGCTCGATAAACCCGATCTTGGACGGGATGAGGGTCTTCGCGTACGCGTTGTGGAGGCCTTTGTCGAAGAGGGTCGTCTCCCCGGCCAGCCCGCCCGGGCCGACGATCTTCAGGATCTGGGACTTGCCCTTGGACGAGCGTTTGACGAGCTTCACCGCGCCGGAGAACACGAGGTAGAACCCGAACGCGGGGGCCCCTTCCATGAACAGAAGCTCTTCCGCGCCGTAGTCGATGGAACGTACCAACGCGCCCAATTTCTTCAGGTCGTCCGGTTTCAGGTCCGCGAACACGCGGAAGTCTTTGAGCTCGGCCATGTCGTCCCTCACCCGGGCGACAGTCTACGGATCTCGGGGAGCGGCGTCAAATCTTGTGCCCCCCTTCCCCTCGCCATAGAATGGGGCCGAGCCGGGGTGGCGGAATTGGCAGACGCGCTGGACTCAGGATCCAGTGGGGTATCCACTCCCTGTGTGGGTTCAAGTCCCACCCCCGGCACACCTCTTCCGCGGCGGATCATCTCCGCCTCTCGCCGTACCGACCTCCCCCGGTGGCACCTTCCTTGGCTGAAGGCAGCCCTTCAACGGGGTGAGGCGACAGTCCACCTGCCCTACGGAGGGCGCCGTACCGTGCCGTTGCGGCCGGAAGAGGTCCACACCCTCGTCCTGTGGTCGAAGGACTACTCCCGTCTTCTGGCGGATCGAGAGCTGCGGGCCATTCTCGATCAGTACGACCAGCTGTTCGCCCACTTCACCGCGACCGGCCTGGGAGGGAGCCGGTTGGAGCCAGGCGTGCCCCCATGGGAGATCGCGATTCTTCAGCTCCCGGACCTCATCGGCCTGTGCGGGTCCCCGGAACGGGTGGTGGTGCGGTTCGACCCGATCGTTCATTGGCATGACGGGAGCCGAATCAAGAGCAACCTCCCCTATGCCGAGCCCTTGTTCGAGCGATGCTCCCGCGCAGGGATCCAGGACATCCGGGTGAGCTTCGCCACTCTGTACGGGAAGATCCTCCGCCGGAAGGTGAACGGGTACGACCCCTCCGCGAAGGAGAAGTCCCTCATCGCAGCCCAGTTGTTGGACATTGCCCGCATCCACGGGGTCCGCCTCACCGCGTGCAGCGATCCAAGCCTCGAACAGGCGGGCATCCTTCGCTCGCCGTGCATCGACGGAACCCGCCTCACCAGACTCCACCCGCGACGCGAGATCGCTCCCCATCGACGAGACCGAGGCCAGAGAGCGAACTGCCTGTGCACGGAAAGCGTGGACATCGGCTCCTACACGATGCGCTGTCCAGGCGGATGCCTGTACTGCTACGCCAACCCTCAGCTTCCCCGCCCCTCGGCCTAGGTGGAGGATCGGACCACGGCCTTCTCATGCGGCTGGCAGTCCGCGGGGGAAACCTCGGGTTCGCGGACCGACGGCACGCGGGCTTCCAGCGCTGGGATCCCCGCTGCACACCACGCAACCCCGGTCGGCATAGGTGCTTGCCGCTGCGGGCGCCGCGATGGTGTAGCGTCGCAGCTTGCCTGCTTGCTACAGGCAGGTCTGCGACGAGCCGCAGTTCAC
>DLNB01000038.1 GCA_002479455.1 Acetothermia bacterium UBA7521 | reverse complement strand
GGAGCACGCGCCCCACCCTGGGGCAGGAAGACAACGAGGCGTGATCCGTGTCGCCAAAACGACGCGTCCGGATGCGCAATCCGAACGTAGCGCCGGGCGAGGTGCAGACTGGAGTCTATCCGGCTCTGCTGCAGTCGCTCCGCCGACGAGAGAAGCGTTCCCGAGGGGAGGTCTGGCGCAACCACGACAACGAAGAACGGCGGCTCCAGTTGAGCTCCCATCCCCGCGGCAAGCTGCCGGGCGTTATCACGCGCCCCTGGGCGATCGGACAGAAGGCCTTCCAGGATCTCGTTCTGGAACTGCTGCTCCACTTGATTCAGAGAGCGCATCTCCATCATCTTCAGCGCGGTGACGGTGGCTCCATGCTCCAGCGCCACCATCTCCGCCGAGTGCAGCGGGTAGGGCAATTCTCCCCACACGATGATCTCCCCCAGATCGAGCGAGCTCACCCGCACCGACCGGGAGAGGTGGACGAGGGGGCCCATCTGGGTGGGCACTTCCAGACGGCGTGTGCTTCCGCCGGGGAGTACTTCCACTGTCTCCGGCGCGTAGCTCTCGCCAAGGTATGTGTCGCCCGTTGCGTCCTCCTCCACGAACCTACCATGCTCCGTCGCCTTCCCCGCTACGACCCCGCTTCCCAGCACACGGCGGAAGCGGTCCACGATCGTCACGGGCTGTCCTACTACCTGAGCGATGACGTGGGCGATATCGGAGTAGCTTCCTCCGCTTAGCACGAGATCCACAAACTGCCGGAGGATGGTCTCCGACTGCCGCAGCTCGTCGGCCTGCAGGTTCAGAATCCTGCTCGTGAGAGGTTGGATGATGTCGATGAACGACACACGCGGGGGCAGCTCAATCAGAGGGAACCCCAGTTCGTTCGCCGCCTCGAGCATGCAGGCGGGAAGCTCCTTGATGAAGCTGTCAGAGGTGACGGCCAGTCCAGCAAGCCCCCTCTCGGCCAGACGAGGCACGAGTGTCTCCACCGCCGCGGCATCGTCCCGGAGTGGGTACAACGTGGTCACAAGGAGCTCACCTGGATGGACCCAATCAAGGATGTTCGGCACTTCCATCACGTTCACGGACTGGATGACGTTGTCCAGCCCCTGTTCGCCTGCTACGACCTTCGCCCGTCGTAGCGGCTCGGCGATCGCCATGGCTTCGCGCACTGTGAGTGCCACTGGTTACTCAGCTCCGTATGCCGCTGATCTGCCCCAACAGAGCTCTGTATGGGTTCTTGATGAGAGGATACCCGGTTGACCTCCCCCTCGTCAGGCATCCCACGCGCTACACCGAGGGCCGTGCCTCACAGAGGACTTCTGTGCCGTTCTCGCCTCGGGTCCGGGTTCATTCCAGTGGTCCGGCCACCGCCTGGGAGCATCCTACAAAGGTGTGCGCCGCTCAGCCAGGGCGATGAGGCTGCCCAGGGGAAGACCGCCCGGGGGCACTGATGGTGCGAGCTGCCTCCCCGTCGACACAGTGTCCTCCGATAGCTCTCAAGCACTGTCCTGCTCGACCACACCTGCCAGTTCTGCAGATAGGATCAGCCCATGCCGGTTAGAAAGTAGTCCGCTACGGGTAGCAGACCATGACATGGTCTTCCCATCGGTGTTTCAGGAATCGGGGGCAAGAGGATTCGAACTACAGGCAGGACATGTGACACGAATCCTCGCTTACTTCCTGACCTCCCTGTGGCCGGACTCAGGTGGAGTCCCCTCCGGACAGCCCGGGGCGTTCCAGTGACCGAACCCGCTCCGGCGCACTGATCGTAGCCGGCGCATCACGGGGATCCTTCCGACTTCGTTCGCTTCCAGCGCAGACCCAACCGAAGCGCGTCTGGCTTGCACGCGCCGGCGCAGGCGCCGCAGAGAAGGCACTCGGTCGTGTCTACCTCTCCACCGCGCATCGCTCCGGCCGGGCATGCCCAAGTGCACAGGTTGCAGCCCCTGCAGCTCGGTCCCGCACGCAGGCGGACCAGACTCACCCTCGACACAAGCGACAGGAGCGCCCCATAGGGACACAGCACCCCACAGAACGGACGGAACACGACAACGGACAGCAGGGCAACGACCACCGTGAACCCGATCGTCACGGGCGTCCCGCCCCAGACGAACAGCGGCTTGAACGGGGAGAACCCCTCCAGGATGGTCGTGTGCACGACGAGCACCCGTGCCACGAGGGCCACCAACGCCCCATTCCGCAGCCACCCCAGAGCGCGCAGAACCCGGTCCGGGATGCGCAGCGACCAGCGCCGGACGTGCAGGAGTTCCTGCAGCGCCCCAAACGGGCACACATAGCCGCAGAAGATCCGCCCCATCAGCAGCGCCCCCACCACCGGTACGAGGAACAGCAGCAGATACGCCGTACCTGCTTTGAGGAACACGTTCTGCACCGCAGCTGTTGGACAGAGGAACCCGCCCATGTACAGCCCGAGCACGCCCACTGCGGCGATGAGATACGCCTTGCGCCAGCGGGGGTGCCCGACCAGGGCCAGTACCCCACCCCCCACCATGAACAAGAGGAGGAGCGCGAGCTTCAGTGCCTGGTCATGACTGAAGTAGGTCCTCGATGGCAGAACCGGTTCGGAGCCTGTGCGTGCCTGGTCCGCGCCCGACGGCCCGAACAGGGGCTCCCCGGGGAATCCGCCCCCCTCACCAAACGACTGGGCCACGGTTGCAGCGCCAGCCATCGCCAGCACAGAACCCACAAGGGCGAGGATCCAGATCCAGCGTCTCATGGCCTGGCGCGGGCTACCCGGCCTGTCCTCTGTCCAGGAGGTGGTCGTACCGCCAGAAGAGCCCATCGCCCACAATCAGCAGGGGGATAACCTCTCCACCGCGCGTGGTCGTGAACACCCGCACCGATGAGACCACCGTGCCAAGCTCCGTGGGCACTGAAGGCAGACGGAGCCTCTGATCGCCCACCGTGAGATCTGCGCCGGAGAGCGTCGGGATCCCGAACACGGACTGCGCGATCGATCCCTCGGGGAGCTCGAACGGGTAGGAACCGTTCCAGCCTTGCGCCCAGAGCCCACCGTGGTTCGGCTCACCCACGGTCACGGGCATCCGCGCCTCCTGGTGCCCTTCCTTCGAGCAGTCCTTGGAGATCATCAGGTACCCCGCGCCCACTCTGGCCAAAGAAACCACCAGCCACTTCTCGATCACGTTGCGCTGGATCTCCTGCCACGGGCCTTCGCTCAGGATCTGGAGACCCTCCACGGAAATGTCGTAGTCGAACGGATGGGGAAGCGTGCAGTTGCTGTGGTCCTTGTAGACACGGATCCCTACCTCGCCCCAGGTACCGATCGGGGCCTCGATCGAGCGGTAGCTGAACAGAAACTCGCAGCCCAGTGCGGTTCCGCCAACGAGCGCGACGCCAAGCACGACAAGGATGCTCAAGACAGGCATTCCTCTCATGGTATGCTTCTCCTTTGTAGTCAGCGTAAGGGTTTTCGCTGGGTAAGACCCAGCGCGATGAAGGGGAGTGTAGCCGCCGCATGTGAAGAATCCGTGAACCAGACAATGGGATTGGGGACGCGCGACCACGTGCTAGAGCGTGCGCCTCCAGTTCTCACGCCGGGCAGGTACCCAATCAAAGGCTCACCGTCTGCCCGGGCCTAGACACAAGGCAAAAACGGGGGCACTGTGCCCCCGCTCCCGTCGCCTACCAAAGGGAAGGCAGCGTTCCAGCTACCCAGTCAGACCTGCGCGGCGCATCTGACGGCCGCCGCCGTTCCCGTGGGGCCCGTTCCCGTCGCCCAGAAGATGCTGCAGTCGAAGCTGCTGCATCTGCTTGAGCTCCATGGGCTCGCACTCGCCGGTGCACTCCCCGGTGCACTCGCCCCGGGCCTCGCGGTTCGTGTTGGCCATGCGACCGTGCGCCGCAAGAGCGCCGAAAGCCACCAAGCCGATCAGCGCCATGACAACCGCAATGCTCATCCACTTCTTCATCGAACACCTCCTTTGCCTCTCGCCGTCGGCTTGAGGCTGATGAGACCGTAGCTGACCGGTGTGAATCTAGTATGAAGCGTTTTCCGCGCGGCGGAGGGGTTCGGGGGGCTGCGGATCCTGCGTTCGGAGTTGAGGCGGGAAGGGAGATCCTGCCTCAGCTCGTGCCTTGGCTGGCTCCTTCCACTGAAGCGCTGCTACGGGGTATCGGATTCCGCGGTCGCCGCCGGAAGGGTGAACCGCACGACGGTCCCCCCCTCGGCTGCGTTCTCCGCCCAGATGCGCCCGCCGTGGGCCTCCACGAGCTGTCGAGCCACCGTGAGCCCGAGGCCGGCCCCTCCTGTGGCCCGCGATCGGGCCGGGTCCACGCGGTGGAATCGCTCGAACACCCGCTCAAGCTGGTCACCGGGGATGCCAGATCCCGTGTCCTGGACACGGAACTCAACCCACGGCCCCACCGACTCAGCACCAAGGGTGATCGTGCCGTCTCGGGGAGTGTGTCGGAGAGCGTTCCCGAGGAGGTTGCCGAGAACCTGAAGCACGCGCTGACGGTCGACCTGAACATCAGGGAGATCTGCTGCCACGTCGCGCTCAAGCGTTACCCCCAAGCGGCTTGCGGCGGGCGCGACAGCGGCCAGGGCTCGGTCCACCAGGTTCTCAACAGGAACGGGCTCGGGGGCCAATGGCAGAGCGCCCGCCTCAGCAAGCGCGAGATCCTGAAGGTCATCCACCAGGCGACTGAGCAGCAGCACCTCTTCGTGAAGCGTGTCCAGCGACTCGGCGGACGCATCCAGAACACCGTCCCGGATCGCCTCCAGATAGCCCCGGGTGTTGGCTAACGGCGAGCGCAGTTCGTGGGCCACATCGCTGACCATCTGGCGGCGCAGTTCCTCCTGGCGCGTGAGGGCCTCGGCCATCGCGTTGAACGCCGTCCCCAGCTCGCCGATCTCGTCCCTGGATGAGACTGTGACGCGCTGGGCCAACCTTCCGGCCTGCATCCTGCGGGCTGCCAGCGTCAGCTCTCTCACAGGCTTCAGGGTACGGTGGGTGAACCACAGGGCAAGCCCCGCTCCAGACGCCGCTGCCACCGCTGCCGCCCACACGGCAGACCAGCCGAGGCTGCTCAGGAAGGCCTCTTCTGCGGCCACGGCCCTCGACTCCCTCCACACATGGAGCGTCCCCACCACGTCGCCATCGACCGTGATCGGGCACGGGGTACCGTCGCGCAAGGCTTGCTGCCGCCCCGCTCCTCCTCCTCGGTAGCCGGCGACCACCATGCCTTCTATGTCCACGAGAGAGACCCTCTCCTCAAACAGGTCTCCCATCTGCTCCACCCAAGCCCCAACCCCGGACCACGTGTGATTCAGCTCGTAGTACATGGCAAGGGATCGCACCATCCGCATCTGACGAGCCGACTGACCGTCCGTGACGAAGTCGCTGGCCTGTCGGTTCGTGTAGAGCGTGACGCCCAACACCGTGCCAATGGCCAGCAACACGATGGCCATGAACGCGACGACGAGGCGCGCCCGAAGGCTAGTGAGCATGCTCTCCATCCCCCAGAGCAAACGCGTACCCCACGCCATGCACCGTCTTCAGGACGGACCGGCCACCCGGACCAGGACCAACCTTCCGCCGGATGTTCTTCACATGGGCGTCGATCGTGCGTTCAAACCCCTCAAAGTCATAGCCCATCACGGCATGGATGAGGTGCCGGCGCGTGAACACCCGCCCGGGCTCACGTGCCATGACCCCCACCAGCCTGAACTCGGTTGCGGTGAGCCCCGCCGTGGTACCCCTCACACGCACTTCGTGGCGCAGGAAGTCGATCTCCAGCTCGCCGAACGATAGAAGGGGAGGGCCGTCGTCGTTGCCCACACGACGGAGGACCGCGCGGATCCTCGCCAACAGCTCACCAGGGCTGAACGGCTTCGTCACGTAGTCATCCGCGCCGAGGTTGAGGCCAGCAATCCTGTCAGCTTCCGTGGTCCTTGCGGTAAGCATGACGATCGGGAGGTCCGACCGCTCGCGAACGGCTCGACAGACCTCAAGACCGCTCACCTCCGGCAGCATCAGGTCAAGGACGAGCAGGTCGGGCTGGCCGTCGGCCAGCGAGTCGAGCGCCTCGCGCCCCGTGCCGGCGGTGCGCACGCGGTAGCCGTCTCGCTCCAAGTAGAGGCGGAGCAACTCCACGAGCTTGGGGTCGTCGTCCACGATGAGCACGCTGCGGCGCATGGGGACCCGAGTCTACTGTTGAGATGTGAAGGAATCGTGAACGCTCCGCCGGCTTGGCCTGGCTACCTCACTTCCAGAGATGTCCCGCACGAGGCTTCACCGCCCCCAGACCATCTGGTGTCGCCACTCCCCATCCGAATGACAGTCCCGGTGCTGCACCCTCGGGTTCCGCGCAGAGAAGTCCCCTTCGATGCTGCTACGGAGCCATCCCCTGCGTACGCGGATCGCTGGCCCCGATCAGATGAGCGAACAAGTGCAAGCAGAATACCGAAGCCGCCGATCATCGTGATCTGAGCGGAGACGCTGAACCAGGAGGGGTAAAGCGGCTCCACCTCGTGGAAGGCCCGCACCTCACAGATCGTCCGTGAAAGTCCAAGGCCGTCGGCCGAAGCTTCTCTCCTGCCGGCACTACGGCCTCCGAGGGCCCTCAAGCGCTGTCCTGCTCGACCGCCCCCGACGGTTCTTCAGGCAGGATCAGCCCATGCCGGGTTTGAAAGTAGTCCTCCAGGGGTAGCAGAGCCTCTGCTCCGTGGTGTCGTCGGCTCTTGTCCTTCACGTGCCAACATCGCTGTCAGAGGGAACACCCTGCACACCGATCAGCGATCACGCCCCCTTCTACGCCATACGCAGATCTGGCCGCGCAATAGCACATACCACTGGCGGAGCTGCTCGCCCAGGCCGATGCGCCGCACGGGCACGCCGCAGAACAGCGGGCGCTCGCCGGTGAAATCGACCGCTTCACCCGTGGAGGTGAAGAACAAACCCGACCGGTATTCCTCCAAGCGCAGGGCAATGCGTCGGGCGGGGTGTCCCAGCGTCAGGTGGAGGTAGCCGTGGCGGCGTTGGATCCGCATCAGGTTGGGGATCCCGCCCAGGCCGAGCGTCAGGTACGTCCCGACATGGGCGCGCCACTCGGGCCGGTCCGCGCCGGGCGGATCCGCCGTCCCGGCGTTGTAGTCGTACGTGGTCCCGCTATCCACGTGCTCCAGGCACAGAGGGCGACCCTGGGCATCGAGCTCGAAGCGCCAGTGGCTGGTGCGCAGCGGGGTCTGGGTACAAGCCCGGTTGAACCGGTAGAAGTGCAGGCGGCGCGTGTCCTTGCTGCCCCCGCGGCGCATCTCGAGATGTTCCCCTTTCCGGCGGACGCGCCAGCTATCCGGCAGCCGTCCGACGTACTGCCCGACAAACGCCCGGCGCGCTGACGCATCCGTGCCGTCGGTCGATTCGGGCAACACATCCTCCTGGCGCTCGGGCGCCGGTCCCAGAATGCGGTCGAGGATGCCGTGCGGGAGATCCCACTGCACGACGTGGTGGCTGCTGTTCGTCAGGAAGACGATCCCCACCTCAAGCTCCGGATACCACTGCATGTTGCTGAGGAAGCCAAAGCCGCCGCCGCTGTGGTGATGCAGGAGGGTTCTGCGGAAGCGGTTGACGGCGATACCCAGGCCGTAGCCCTCGAACTGACCTTCGCCGGGGAACGGGATCGTGACCATCTCCCGCAGGATCCGCTCGTCCAACACGCGCCTGCCGTCAACCTGCCCTCGGCCAAGGTGAAAGCGGACGAAGCGGGCTACGTCGCTGGCGCTCGCGTACAGGCCACCCGCGGGGATCATCGGCACGCGCTCCGGCAATGGGACGCCCGCCGCCTCGACGAACGCATCGTGCCCGCGAGCGCGATCCGGCATCGATTGGAGGGTGTCGAAGTCGAACGTGCTGCGCGTCATGCCAAGCGGGATGAACAGCTTCTGGCGGACGTATTCGGCAAAGGGCAGCCCGGAGACGTCCTGCAGGAGGTAGCCGGCCAGGTCGATTCCCAGGTTGGAGTAGGCGAACCGCTGACCCACCGGGTAGCGCAGCCAGGTCTGGCGGATGCTCTCGATATGGGCCTCAAGGCTGACCGCATCAGATGCGGCGGTGAAGTTGTTCCCCAGCGGCGCTTCGTGCGTGAGGCCGGCCTTGTGTGCGAGCAGATGGCGGAGGGTGATGCTGCGCTCGGGGGAGGCCTCGACGCGGCTCTGGAGGTGGTAGCCCGGCAGGTACTCGGCAATGGGGCGATCCAGGTCGAGCAGCCCCTCCTGGACCGCCAGAAGGACAGCCGTAGCCGCGAAGGTCTTGGAACAGGATTGGAGACTGAACAGGGTGTCCGGTGTCACCGGCGATCTGTGCTGGAGATCCGTTAGGCCGAACCCCGCTTCCCACAGCGTGCTGTTGGCATCGACGATGGCGATGGCAACCCCGGGGATTCCCTCCCGGCGCAGCCGGTTGGGCAACTCCTGTCCCAGCTCTTGGATGGTTCTGTCGAACCCGCCGCGATGAAGCATGGGCTACCTCCCACCGTGCCAACTCTGAGCCACGATCATATCGCCGCGATGGAATCCGAGCGGGCGCCCACGTAGCCATCACCCTCACCTGGCAGCAGCGCATGCCCGCTCTTCCGGACCGACCAGCCCATGCCGAGTTGGAGAGCAGTCCTCCAGGGGTGGCTCGCCCAGGACGTGACGCACAGGTCCATGCCATGATCCTCTTGACGCTGCGCTGTTCTGGAGTAGCCCCCAGAGGATCACCACGCCTAGCCCGCAAGGGCGAAGGGCATGTCTGGCGAGTAGACGTCGTCGAAGAACCCGAGGTAAGGGATGTCGTTCTCAACGCAGTAGATCTTGTACCTCAGCCCAGCCTGGATCTCCCCGTCCGGCGCGTCCAGGTACTGCGCGAAGTGCATCAGCTCCTGCATCTGGATCAAGCGCAGGAACAGGGGCAGGCGAGCCAGCCACTCGTCGCTCAGGGTGTTCTCGCGGTTGTACCCTCGCATCATGTGTTCCATGTACCGGTCCATGAACCTCCGCCGCTCGCTCAGCGGGCGAAACATGGCCCGACCGACACCTCCCTCCCAGGCGCAGGCCAGATCGTAGACAAACCAGAAGTAGCAGCAGTCGTCGAAGTCGAACACGGTGATCTCGCCGGTGTCGGGGGCCACGGTGAAGTTCCCGTCGCTGAAGTCGCAGTGGATCAAACCGTAGGAGTCGGTATCCTTCGGCAGCGCGTGCAACTCTGCGATGAGCTGGTCGTATTTCTCCCCCACGCGCGGCAGCCGCTCTCCAAACGGAAACCCTGAGTACCCGGGGCATGTGTGCCACTGCGGCCGTCGAACCGAATCGCTCGGCGGTCGGTGGGTCTTCGTCAGCCGGTGCATCTGCCCAAGCACCCGCCCCCAGTTCTGGAAGTACTCCTCGATCGGCGCTCCCTCTCGATAGCGGTGTCCATTGTCGGGCATGCGCGTCCCCTTACCCCTGACGAAGACACCGCGAGGAACGGCACATCGCCTGCGGAGATCACCTCAACCAGGTTCCCGCGCACGGAGCGCACCGGGCGCGAAACGCGTACGCCGCCCTGGGACAAGTACTCGACGAAGTGCAGCTCAGCCTGAACGGCTTCCGGCGGTCGATCGGGCCGGTACGAGATCCGCAGGACGCGCCCCTCGCCCTCGCGGTGATAGTGGTACGCGAGGTTGGCGCACCCCTCGTAGTCGTTGAACCTGCCCAACTGCTCGCTGGATGACCCAAACAACCGCGTAGCCCTGTCCAGGACCAAGCGTTCGCAGATCTCGACTGCCTCGTCTCGCCTCAGATGCTTGTTCCCCACCCGGGGATCCTACCGGAAAGTCGCCATCCTGGGCCTCGTTCGTCTCTCTCGGCACACAGGGGGCCCGCATGCGGGGGCTCGCCTCAGCACGGGCGATGTGTCCAAGACCGGAGAATGCAATCGCCATCCGCGCTTACGGGAGTTCGCGACGCCTGACCACTTGCGGCCATCCTCAGACGGCCTCTGATCACCACGCCCTAGAAGGAGGTGCGAAGACCATGAGCTATGCATTCGAGAATTCGGGCTTTTCCGCCTCCTGCCGAGCGCTCTCGGGCTTCTCCGCGACACCTTGCAGCTCACTCAGGACTCGATCGCCGCTCTTCTGCGTTCCCAGGGGGCAACCGTCCCCGAGAGTCGGGATCCGGCTTCGGTGTGGACCCGAGAGAGGAAGCCAGGCTCTTCCGGGAATCGTGTGGGTTGGGTGACCGAACCTCGCTAGAGCCAGCTC
>DLNB01000045.1 GCA_002479455.1 Acetothermia bacterium UBA7521 | reverse complement strand
TAGCACCACTTGTGGTTGGCCCCGCTCAGGATCGCAAGCAGGGTCACCGCAAGAAGAACGTACAGCCCACGAACGCCCAGCGTCTTGTTGACCTTCTCTCCCCATTTCATCGTGCGCCTCCTTGAGCAAGTTGAACTACACTCCACAATAACCCACAAACATCGCAGCCCCTGCTCTGTGCCTCTTGACCTCCTTTTGTGATCTCTGTCACCTGTAACCTATAGGATACAACAAGCCGCGCCTGGCGGTCAAGCGCAAGATGACCTGAAGGGCGGGGAAGTGTGGCTTGCGTCCTGATTTGGATGTTCCCAAGCGCCCGGCCCTCTGGCGAAGGCCCCTACACGGTGTACGCCGATATCAGCAAGAGGCTCTTCGCAAACACCGGCCAACACAGCCCGCTGGCGGGGTGCTACGCAGACCCTGGCGCGACATCTGTTGATGGGTACCCTTCTCAGAAGAAAGGGGCCTCCCACTAGGGGAGGCCCCGTGCTCCTACCGTGCTTCGACCTTAGCCCTTCGCCTTGAGTTCCATGTCGATGGACCAGGTGTCCCAGTGCGGCGTGTCGTGCCACTTCCGGGTCATCCACGGCTTGTTCATGATGTTGTAGCTGTAGTAGTAGATAGGGGCGATGGCAACGATCTCGTCGATGAGCAGTTTCTCAGCCTCGAAGTACAGCTTGGCGCGCTCGACTGGGTCGGAGAGCCGCCCCGCCTGCGTGGTGAGCTCGTCGAACCGCGCGATCGCCGCCCCCACGTAGGGGTCGTCGGCGCTCAGCCGCGGCTTGTTCTCGCCGAGGGTCGGGTTGAGCACCTCGTGCACCCAGTTGTTCTGGTCCGGGTAGTCCTGACACCAGCCCAGTCGGTACACGTGCGGCACGTTCTCGATCGGCGTCTCCTTGGTGATGGTCTTCAGGTAGGTTCCCCACTCTTGAGTCTCGATGATGAACCTTGCCTTGGGGAATGCCTTCGTCCACATCGCCTGGATGGCCTGGGCGATCCGGGCATGGCCCTCGGACACGTTGTGCATGAGGATGATCTCGAGGCCCGCCCCATCCGGGTACCCTGCTCCAGCGAGCAGCCTCTGCGCCTCGGTAACGGCCTTGTCGTAGTCCCACCCAGCCGCGTCGATGGCCCACGGAGCGATCTCCGGGCTGAGAGCAGCATTGCCAAAGATGGTTCCGCCTGCGAACGTGTTCGCTGGGATCTGACCGCCCTTCGTCACCTGCTCGACGATCGTCTTCCGATCGATGGTCATGGAGAGCGCCTTGCGCACATCCGGGTTGTCCATCGGGGGCTTGGTGGTGACGAACCCGTAGTAGTAGGTGCAGGGTTGCGGCCGGATGTTGAGCTGCTTGGAGAGGACAGGGTCGGCCTTGATGCGGTCCATCTCCGGCAGCGGCGGGCCGTCGAGCGTGTCGAGCTCGTTGTTGAGGTACATCGCGAACTCGGTGGAGTCCTCGACAATCGTGACGCAATGCACCTCGTCGATGTTCCCTCCGCCCCACAGGGCCGCGGGGATGTACGGGTTGCGCACGAACACGAGGTTGTCGTTGTGCACCCACGTCTTCATGACGTAAGAGCCGTTGGTAACGATGTTCTCGGGCTCGATCCACGCATCGCCGTGCTTCGCAATCGCCCACTGCGGCTGCGGCCGGGCGACCCACATCGAGGCGATCTGGCCGAAGTATCCCGCCGGGGCAATGAGCGTGAAACGCACGGTGTACGCATCGAGGGCCTTGACCCCGACAGCGTCCAGTGAGCCGGTGCCCTCGTTTGCCTCAAGGGCACCCTCGATGATGTACAGCACGTAGGCGTAGTTCGATCCCGTATCCGGATCCAGCGTCCTCTTCACGCCGTACACAACGTCATGTGCTGTAACGGGTCGCTTCTGACCCTTTTCGTCGAGGTCATAGACGACCTGGCCCGCTTTGGCATCGTACTTCACCCAAAACACATCGCTGCGCATGAAGAAGGTCCAGGTCAGCCCGTCCGCCGAAACCTCCCAGCGCGCGGCCAACTCGGGGATCGGGGCCATCGTGATCTCGTCCATATCAACGAGTCCGAGGAACATCTGCTCGATGATCTCGATCGACGTCGTGTCCTCACCGAGGGCCGGGTCCGCCGTGGGGGGTTCCGTGCCCAGGTTCCGGTTCAGGATCACCGGTGCCGCGAACGCAGGCCAAATCATCAACCCGACAACCGCCAGTACTGCTAGTTTGCTCAGCCTCATCGCATGCCTCCTTTGCTTCCTATCTGCAACAAGAACAAAAGACCTATCGCCTGCTACCCATCCCAATCCCCTCCGACGACCACCTCCTTGAGCCAAGCGAGACGCCTGGCGCAAATCTAATAGTCTATGTCCCTCTCAACCGCGGGTCAAACGCGTCGCGAAGCCCATCCCCCAGGAAGTTGAACGCGAGCGTCGTGGTGGCGAGGGCCGCGCCGGGGATGAGCGTCTCCCAGGGATATGTCCGCAACCCCTGGTAGGTTTCCGAGATCATGAGTCCCCAGCTCGGGGTCGGAGGGGTCACCCCCAGCCCGATGAAGCTGAGAAACGCCTCGGTCAGGATGTACCCTGGAATCGCCAGCGTTTCAGACACAATACACGGTCCAATGATGTTGGGAAGAACGTGGCGGAATACGATGCGCAGGTTGCTCGCTCCCAGGGCACGCGCCGATTCGATGTACTCCTTCTGCTTAACAGACAGGGTCTGCCCACGGGCGAGTCGAGCCATCCCAATCCAGTTCAGGATCCCTAGCGCAACGAACAAGAAGAACATCCCCCCCAACGCCTTATCAATCCCCACCATCATCCCCACGAACCCCGTTGCGCCGCGGCGGCTCACCGCCTTGAACAAGGCCTGCATGAGGATGATGAAGATAAGAAGAGGGAACCCATACAGGAAGTCCACGAACCGCATCATCGCGTTGTCAACACCCGATGGGGCGAACCCGGAGATCACGCCGTAGGTCAACCCCACAATGAGGGCAACCGTTGCTGCCACAATCGCCACCGCGAGCGACACACGGGTACCGTAGAGCGTACGGCTGAGGATATCCCGGCCGAGGTAGTCGGTGCCGAGAGGGAAGCCCGGCGTCCCCGGAGGCAGGTCCCGCTCGAAGAAGCTCACCTCGGCGAAGTGCTTGGGGGCGATCAAAGGTCGCGCCTCTCCCCCGAAGATCGCTGCCGGGATCGTTGTGTCCACGAACAGCGCCACGATCACCAACAGGAGGACGTAGATGGCGCCGACAGTGGCTGCTCGGTGTCTGAACAGGCGCCGGAACGCGTCCTGAGTCGGGCTCCGCCCTCGCATTTCTCCGTTTGCCCCCATCGTGCGCTTCTGAAGGGCCATCAGTCGTACCGAATCCTTGGGTCAAGCCATGCGTAGCTTACATCCACCAGCAGGTTCGCCCCTACCAGCAGTACGGAGTACAGCAACACGGCCCCCATGATCATCGGGTAGTCCCGGTTGGTTACGGAGGTCACGAAGTACTTTCCCATGCCCGCGATACCGAAGATCTGCTCGACAATCATGCTGCCGGTCACAATTCCGGCGAACATCGGGCCGAGGACTGTCGCTACCGGGATGAGGCTGTTTCGCAGCCCATGCAGGATGACCGTCCTTCGCCCCGGCAGTCCCTTGGCGTATGCGGTTCGGATGTAGTCCTCGCGGATAACCTGAAGAAGGCTTGCCCGGGTCAGTCGCGCGATGGACGCCGAATACGCCAGGCCCAGGGTTAGGGAGGGCAGAATCGCGTGGAGCCAGAACTTGCCCGAGAGGAGGTTGGGGAAGAATCCAAGGTAGAGCTGGGTGTAGTCCGTGCCCCACCGTGCTGCGGGGAGCCACCCGAGAATGAGAGCGAACACCCACATCAGGAGAGGGCCCGTGACCATGGTGGGCATAGATACACCCAGAATCGCTGCGAACGTAGCTCCGTAGTCAACGATCGTGTTCTGCTTGACTGCAGCGATGGTCCCCATGGGGATTCCGATGCATAAGGCGAACAGGAGAGCGAGCACCCCCAGCTGGAACGAGATAGGGAACGTGCGCTTGAGGATGTCGGTTACGGTCTGAGACCGTGATGCATAGGACGGGCCGAAGTCAAACCGGATCGCGTCCCAGATCCAGCGTCCGAGCTGTTGGTGCAGAGGGAGGTCCAACCCGTACTTTCGCTCCAGGTTCTTGCGAATCGTCTCCGGTATCTGCTTGTCTCCGCGAAAGTCAAACGGCCCCCCGGGGATGGCACGGGCCAGGAAGAACGTGACCACCATGATGGCCAGCAACACGGGGATCGCCCACAGCAGCCGCCGCACCAGATACTGAATCATGCGAACTGCGAGTTATACTCACCCTCTCGATGCCTGTCAACGACTCTGTCCTGGCGAGAGGGGGATTGCAGTGAGTTGTTCTATTGGCGACATCCCCCGTATCCTCGGCGTGCTATCCTTGCAGAGGGAGGGAGACACGTGGCAATCCTTGTCAACGAACAGACGCAGGTGCTGGTCCAGGGCATCACCGGGGGCGAGGGGGCGTTCCACACCCGGCAGATGGTGGCGTACGGGACGAAGGTCGTGGCCGGGGTCACCCCGGGCAAGGGCGGTACGGCCCTCGATGGGATCCCGGTCTACGACTCGGTCGCCGAGGCAGCAGAACAGCACCGACTGGACGCCGCGGTCCTGTTCGTCCCCGCGGCGTTTGCGCCGGACGCCCTCCTCGAGGCCGCGGCCGCCGGGATTCCTCTTCTCGTATGCATCACGGAAGGGATCGCCCTTCACGCCATGCTCCGCACCTACCCCCTCCTCAAGGCGTACCCGGTCCGCCTCATCGGCCCCAACTGCCCAGGCCTGATCTCTCCCGGCAAGGCCAAGGTCGGGGTCATCCCCCCCGCGGCGTTCACCCCGGGGCCGGTGGGGATCGTGTCCCGCTCCGGTACGCTCACCTATGAGATCGCTCACCACCTGTCGCAAGCGGGGATCGGGCAGTCCACGGTGATCGGGATCGGGGGGGACCCGATCATCGGGAGCACCTTCACCGACCTCCTCCCCTTGTTTGAGTCCGATCCGGAGACGAAGGTCGTCGTCCTCGTCGGGGAGATCGGGGGAAGCGCCGAGGAGGAGGCCGCCGCCTACCTCGCCGAGAAGGGGGCCAAGCCGGTCGTGGCGTACATCGCCGGGTTCTCGGCTCCGCCAGGCAAACGGATGGGACACGCCGGGGCGATCGTAACCGGCAGCGAGGGGACAGCCCAGGCGAAGGCGGAGCGGCTGGGGAAGGCGGGGATCCCCGTCGCCCGCACCCCCGGCGAGGTCGCCGTTCTCGTCAAGGAGGCGCTGCGGTGAGCCGAAGCTTCGGCCTGGTCGGGCTCCCCAACGCGGGGAAGTCGACCGTCTTCAACGCCCTCACCCTGGCTGGAGCGAAGGTAGAAGCCTATCCGTTCTGCACGATAGCGCCTCATCATGGAGTGGCTGCGGTCCCCGATGAACGCTTGGATCATCTCCACGCCCTGTTCCCTGAGAAGAAGAAGGTCCCGACGACGATCGAGGTGGTGGACATCGCCGGGCTGGTGGAGGGGGCGTGTCAGGGCGAAGGGCTGGGGAACCAGTTCCTCGCCGAGATCCGCGGCGTGGAGGCGATCCTCCACGTCGTCCGGTGCTTTGGGGACCCGGACATCGCTCATCCCATGGGCGAGCCCGACGTGCGGCGGGACGTCGCGGTGGTGGAGGGGGAGCTCCTCGCCAAGGACCGGGAGACCCTGGAGCGCCGGCGGGAGCGGGCCGCCAAGGCCGCCCGCACCGGCGACATGGCGGCGCAAGAGGAGGTCGCCTTCCTCGACCGCCTTCTCGCCGCCGTGAACGCGGAGGAACCGATCCGCACGCTGCACTTCTCTGCCCATGAGCTGCCTCTCCTTCGCGAGCTCGCCCCCCTTACCTCGAAACCCGTTCTGTTCGTGGCCAACGTCGGTGACGAAGGGGAGAACGCCCTATCGCGGGCCCTGGCTGCCGTCGCCCAGGAGAGCGGGGCGGCGGGGTGGATCGTCGTCCGCGGGAAGCTCGAGGCGGAGCTCGGGGAAGCGTGTTCAGACGAAGGAGAGCGCCAGGCGTTCCTCCGGGAGTACGGCCTCGCCGAGTCGGCCCTCGTGCGTCTGGTGACCGAGGCGTACCGCCTCCTCTCCGTGATCACCTTCTACACGGTGGAAGGGCCTGAGGTCCGGGCGTGGACGGCCCCCGCCGGGACGAGAGCCCCCGACGCGGGAGCGGCGATCCACACCGATTTCCGTGACCGGTTCGTCCTCGCCGAGGTCATGCATCTCCCCGATCTACTCGCTGCCGGCTCCGAGCGGGCGCTGCGAGAGACGGGCAAGATCCACCGTGCCGGCCGTGACTACACGGTTCAGGACGGCGACGTCATCCACTTCATTTCCGCCTGATGGCCACCGGCGCCCTTCTCCTCGCCAGCGCGGTGTGGGGGTGGACGTTCGCCCTGGTGAAGGACGCACTGCGGGAGGTCGGCCCGTTCTGGTTTCTCGCTCTGCGGTTCAGCCTGGCGACCCTCCTTGCCCTGCCCTTCCTCCTCGGGCGACGGGAGGCTCGCTTAGCTCGCAATTGGCGTTGGGGAGCGATCCTCGGCCTGGCCCTCTTCGGAGGGTACTTCCTCCAGACGTGGGGGCTCGTGTACACCACCGCTCAGAAGTCGGGGTTGATCACAGGGTTATCCGTGGTCCTCGTACCGGTGGTGGCGTGGGTGTTCGGCCGCCGGCCAAGTGTGCGCGCATGGATCGGGGTCGCCTTGTCTGGCGGAGGGGTGTTCCTTCTTGCTCTGGGTGGGGACTCCCTCGGCGGGGGGGCGTGGTTCGGCGACCTCCTCACCGCGTTCTGCGCCATCGCGTTCGCCGTGCACCTCGTGCTCCTCGACCGCTATGCCAAGGCCGGCGATCCCCGCGTTCTCCTCGCACCGCAGGTCGGTCTCGTTGCCTTGCTCTCCCTTGCTGGGTCGGGGTGGCAGAGGGAGGTCAGCTTTGCGTTCTCGGCCCACGTGTGGGTCGCGGTGGGGGTGACCGCAGCCCTGGCCACAACCGGCGCATTCGCCCTCGTCCTCTGGGCGGGGCGTCGAGCGTCGGCAGCGCGGATGGCGATCGTGCTCGCCACCGAGCCCGTGTTCGCCGCGCTCTTCGGGTGGTGGCTCCTCGGCGAGGTGCTCTTCCCCGTACAGATGGCAGGTGGGGTGCTGGTGATGGCTGGGATCCTCTCCCAACGCTCCTGATCGGCGTTCCGTTGACGCGTCACCCCGCGCGAACGATACTTGGAGCGGAGGGATGTCCGAACGGCAAGGAGCCGGTCTCGAAAACCGGTACGGCTGAAAGGCCTTCGGGGTTCGAATCCCCGTCCCTCCGCCAGAACGGCGGTTGTCGGTTAGTCAGTTGCCAGTTTGAACGGTTGGTTCTGACCGAGAACTGGTGAACTGCGAGCTGGCAAC
The DNA here is from genome assembly GCA_002479455.1 of Acetothermia bacterium UBA7521. Taxonomy (GTDB): domain Bacteria; phylum Bipolaricaulota; class Bipolaricaulia; order Bipolaricaulales; family Bipolaricaulaceae; genus Bipolaricaulis. The sequence goes on along the minus strand of DLNB01000045.1, from coordinate 56,912 downwards.
CGAAGTTACGCGCCCGTAGCTCAGGGGATAGAGCGCTGCCCTGCGGAGGCAGAGGACGCAGGTTCAAATCCTGCCGGGCGTACCAGACTTCCGCGTACCTGGTGCTGCTGCGATTCGTCCAGGACATCCTTCCCTCGCGGTCTCGATGGGGTTACGTCAGTCACGAACTCGTCTCTTGCCACTCCGGTCGACTGGATGTCCGACTGAAACACCGCATCCGCTGCGCCTTTGGCGATCCCAGAGAGGCACCGCATGTCGTTGAACAGCCCGTGCGGGCGAGCTATGATCGCTACAAACGCCGCATCGAGGGAGTTGTCGATGAAGTCAGCCGAAGCGTTCTTCAACTGGGCATTCCGATCCAGGGCGCAGACCGTGATCAAGCTCCATGAGGGAGAGGCGATGGCGAAGGAGAAGGTCTTCCTCAGTTTCTGCTCCCACAACCCGGCCTTCATCTCTGACGGCCCAGGCGGACTCAACGGCAGCATCAAGGGGGTCGGGTTCCTCCCCAAGCCCGAGTACTTGGAGCAGACGCTGGTAGCCTACATGCAGCACATCAAGAGCTACGATGGGGATGATGAGGCATACAGCAAGCGTGGTCTGGCCCTGCTGGTCAGACACCTGTACAGCCCCGACGTGTACGACCGCATCGACTTCACTCGACTGGGCAGCCTGGAGATGGCCAAGAAGCACAGCTGGGACAACTACCGCGTGAATCCAGAAGCAACCCTCATCTACTACCAGCCGCCGGTGATCTCCTACGAACTTCGCGGAACCATCGAGATCTACGACGAGGCAACGTCGGGCAAGCGTGAGCTCTACCAGCAGTTCATCAACGCCCAGCACGATGTGTACCACCGGCCCGACACCAGTCGCTGGCTCAAGTACCCCGCCTACGTGTTCACCATCAGGGAGATCTGGGACAACTGCGCGTCCAAAGAGGGATTTGGAACGCAGATGCAGTACCCCTTCTGAGGTGTAGTCCTCAACGCGACCGGGCTTACCGTGCTCCCTCGGGCGGGCCGCTGTGGGTGTTCAGGTCTGCGGTACAAGGCGGTCTGTACCCGCACTCCCCACAGCGGCAAGGCAGTCGGAGTTCTTCCCTGGAGATCCGATCAGGCACCTACCCGTACCCATCTGCTGAAGCACAGCCGACCACACGGAGGCTGTGGACGATCAGTAGCACCGCGAGGACGGCCAGCGCGAGAGTCGTGCTGTAGAGAACGGGATAATGCACCTGGAGCACGCCCAGCCTGTCCAATAGCTTGTAGATGAGGATCGGCAGGTACATCGTCATCAGGACATACGTGCCGCGCGTGATCCGGGCGAGTTCCGGCCGACCATCGGACAGGCCCTTCTTCAGCTTCGCGAACAGCAGGATACCTGCGTGCATCGCCAGAAGAAGCGGACCCAAGAACCGTCCTGGTGCGATCTGCAGGAGACTGATGGAACCGAACATCAGGAGCTGCGCTGCGCCGAAGGCCAGAGCGCTCGCCTTCCGGGTCATGCGCGATCTCTCACCCGCCGGACTTCGGGGATACAGGCTCGTGAAGGCCGTCTGCTACTTGCTGAGGGGAGAAGCCGGAAATGAGATGGCATGCCACCGGATGGCCAGGCTCCACTTCCGCCAGCTTCGCGGGAATGGTCGCACACCCCTTCATCGCCGAGGGACACCGCTGCCAGAACCTGCACCCCGGGGGCGGGTCGATCGGGCTGGGGGTGTCGCCCTTGAGCAGGATCCGATCGCGTGGCTTCGTCACATCGATGTCCAGGACCGCCGACAGCAGAGCCTTCGTATAGGGATGGAGAGGATTGGCGAAGATGGCATCCGATGAACCCGACTCCATGATCGTCCCCAGGTACATCACCACCATGTTCTGGCAGATGTTCTTGACCACCGCCAGGTTGTGCGAGACGAAGACGTAGGTGAGGTGCCGGCTCTTCTGGATGTCCATCAACAGGTTCAGAATCTGGGCATGCACCGACACATCCAACGCACTGACAGGCTCATCACACACGAGGAACCTCGGGTTGAGGATGATGGCTCGGGCAATCCCGATGCGCTGTCGCTGCCCGCCTGAGAAATCCGAAGGATACCGGTACATATCATCCTCGTCCAACCCCACCAGCTTCAGAAGCTCCAGGACCTTCGCCTTCATGGCGGTCTCGCTGGCCTGTCCTCTGATATACAGGGGTTCTCTGATGATCTCGTAGACGGAGAACCTTGGATTCAGTGAAGAGAAGGGATCCTGGAAGATCATCTGCATCTCGCGCCGGGCCTCTCTGAACACCTGGGGCTTCAACGAGTAGAGATCCACGCCCTGGAAGCGCACGGTTCCTGCGGTCGGTCGCACCATGCCGATCATGGCGTTGGCGAGGGTGGTCTTCCCGCAGCCCGACTCACCGACGATGCCGAAGGTCTCGCCCTCCGACACCTGAAGGCTGACATTGGTGACCGCCTGGATCCAGCGCTTCTTGCTGAACGGATAGGGGCCTTTGACCGGGAAATTGACCGAAACGTTCTCCATCTCCAGCAAGGGTCCAGTATCTGGGCTGTTCCGGATCATGATCGCACCTCATGCGGTTGGCGCAAAGGATGCCAACAGCGGACTTCCCGCTCATGGTCCAGACTTTCCAGTCGGGGCATGCGTTGCTGGCACTGGTCGCTCGAACGGGGACAGCGGGGATGAAAGTAGCAGCCCGTCGGTTTGCGCATCGGATGGGGAACGGCGTCCGGGATCTGGACAAACGGCTGTCTGTCGTCGGAGATCCGGGGGACGGAAGCCAACAGGCCATGGGTGTACGGGTGCAGCGGTTCCACGAACAGCTCCTGCATCGCGGCCCGCTCCACGATCTTGCCGGAGTACATGACGTACACCGTGTCCGCCATGTTGGCCACCACACTCAGATCGTGGGCGATCAACAGAGCCGACACACCATGGACCTGCTGCATGTTCTTCAGCACATCCAACACCTGGGCCTGGATGGTGACGTCGAGGGCGGTGGTCGGCTCATCGGCGATGATCAGTTTGGGCACGCAGGCGAACGCCAAGGCAATGAGCACCCGCTGGCGCATTCCTCCCGATAGCTGATGGGGATAGCTGTTAGCCCGGGACCGGGCTTCGGGAACCCCCACCAGCTCAAGCGCCTTGATGGTGCGCTGCCGGGCTTCTCTTCGGGACAGTCGGCTGTGACGTAGATAGATCTCGTCAATCTGCTTGCCAACGGTCATCACGGGGTTCAGCGCGGTCATGGCGTCCTGGAAGATCATGGCCATGTGCTTCCCGCGGATCCGTTCCATCTGTCTGTCTGGCAGATGGGTCAGGTCCAGATCATCGAGCTGAAGCTTGTCTGCTCGGCAGACCGCGGGGGGGGTGTTGAGCAGCTTCATGATCGCCAAGGCACTGACGCTCTTGCCGCAGCCGGACTCCCCCACCAGAGCGGCGCACTCGCCCCGGTGGATGTCCAGGTCGATGCCCTCCACCGCCCGGATGACCCCACCCGAGCACGGGAAGGCCACCTTCAAATTCCTGACTTCAAGCACCGTATCAGCCATGGCACCCTTCCGGAGTGGGGGCGTTGGACCGATCGGGCGGCTCCCGGACGAGGGTCTCCTCCTCTTCCATGGATCGGAATACTTCGTCCAGGTAGGTATTGTTCAGGTGCTTGAAGAGCTTGTAGATGCTGCTCGATGCCTTCATCCTGGGGTTGAACACCTCTTCAATGACGATGCCGATCCGCATGAACGAGAACACGGAGAGGAAGATGCCGATTCCGGGGGCGATGATCCACCACCACGCCCCGAACAGCAGTGCTCCGCCGCCTTGGGCTTCGGCCAACATCTTTCCCCAGCTGATTGCCGTGGGATCGCCCAAGCCCAAGAAGCTCAACCCCGCCTCCGCAACCATGATGCCGGCGCTGGTCAAGGCGGTGTTCATGATGATGAGATGAGAGGTTCCCGGGAGGATGTGCTTGGTCATGATGTACCACCTGCTGGCGCCGGCCAGTTCAGCGGCCTTCACGTAGTTGCTGTTCTTGAGCACCAACACCAGGGAGCGTATGACCCTCGCCAGTCCGGTCCACCCGAAGATCACGAACACCAGAACGATCACGAAGTAACTCCTGCCCAACAGGCTGGTTAGGACGATGATGAGCGGCAGCGTCGGTATGACCAGCATGACGTCGACAACCCGCATGATGAGGTTGTCGACGAAGCCACCCAGGTACCCGGCCATGACGCCCATCAGGGCGCCCAGAAAGGCGAGGGCCACCCCGGTGCCAATGCCGATCATCAAGGACACCCGAGAACCGTAGATGAGCATGCTGAATATGTCCTGCCCGGTGGTGGTGGTGGTCCCCAGGGGATGCTGCCAACTTGGCCGCAGTCCCTTGGCAGCCCGCTGGGTGACATCGTAGGGATCGTACGGAGCCAGAATCGGGGCGAGGATCGCCACGAGCACCAGCCAGCCGGCCAGGATCAGCCCCAACCTACCTTGGGGATGCTGCCACAGTTTCCTAACGAAGCTCACGAGCGAACCGCCTCTTTGCGCAACTTGGAGGAGCACGTTGGGCCTGCTCATCGTTTGTCTCCAACGGTCACGCGCGGATCCAGAATCACGTAGAGCAGCTCGGTCACCAGGTTGGCCAGAATCGCAAACGCCGAAAGGAACAACATGATACCCATCATCAACGGGTAGTCCTTGGTGCTGTTCGCTTCCAAAAAGAGGGTGCCCATGCCCTGCCAGTTGAACACTTGCTCGATGATGATGGCCCCGCCGATCAAGCCGCCGATATTCATGCCGATCGAGGTTGCCAGTGGAAGCAGAGCGTTCCGCAAGACATGCTTGTACAAGACCGTGGCCTGAGGCAGTCCTTTGGCTCGGGCAGTGATGACGTAGTCCTCGTTGGTTACAGCGATCACGCTGTTCCGGGTGATCTGCGAATAGCCGATGATACCGCCCAGCGACATGCTCATGATCGGCAGGGCGGCGTTGGTGAACACCATCCGGATGGCGCCCCAGCCCCAGTCGAACTGGGCGACCATGTTGGGGTTGGTGTACGCTGGGAACAGCTCTAGCCTGAATCCGAGGTAGAAAGACAACATCAAGGCGATGAAGAAGCTAGGCAAGGCAACGCTGATGGTGGACGCGTTCAGCAACAGCGTATCCTGCCACCGTCCGCGCTTCCAGGCAGCCAAGGTGCCACATAGCAGGCCGATGACCAGGCTGATGACGAGCGTGCTCACCGACAGCACCAAGGTCCATGGCAAGCGTTGGGCGATCAACGTGGTCACTTTGGGGGATCCGGAGCGAAGCGAGGTGCCCAAGTCCAAGCGCAGCAGCCCCTGCAGGTAGCGGACGTACTGCTGGAAGGTCGATACATCGAAACCGTACTGCTCGCGCGTGAACTGTTTGATGATCTCGTACTCGATGGTAGACATTCCCCCCTGCGGAGGGTAGTACCGCTCAGCGGGATCCTGGACGCCGATGCGGGGGATGAAGAAGTTGAGCGTCAGCACGACAAAGAAGATGAACACCGCGTACACGATTCTCTTAATGACATAGCTTCTCTTCACATCGCCTCACCCCCGATGGGCTGCGGCAACCATCTCCACAGCCGGGTCGGATGATGCTATGCCGTCTCTGGAGTCGATCCGCTGGATCTGCTGCAGATTGGTGGAGTTGAAGACCGTAGCTCCGGGAACCACCTGATAGCCGGTGTACCGGTCCGTACGGGCAATCGAGATAACCTGGGGGCTGTAGAGAGGTACCTTGTAGAACAGCTCCGCGATCACAGGCTGTAGCTCGTACAGAAGCTGGTACTTGCGGTGTAGGTTCAGAGTGGACCGCATCTCCTCAATGCCCTTCGCTAGATCCGGGTGAACCAACCGTCCGTAGTTAGAGGTGCGTCCCAGGGCCACAAAATGGGCGTTGAACATGATGTCCACATTGGCCAACGAGAAGATCACCCCGTGAATGGTCATGTCAAAGCGGCTCGTCCAGAGATGGGTGGTCTCTGGGGAGCTACCCTTGGCTTGATAGCGGATTCCGATGCCGATCCTCTGGAGCTGAACCTCCAGAAACGAGATCAGTTCGATCTCGCCAGGATGGCCTAGAACACCGAAGGAAACACGCTCGCCGTTGTGCAGACGATAGCCGTGGCGGTCCCTTTCCGGCAGGATCTGGTCCAGCAGCTGGTTGGCTCGCTCCAGGCGCGCTGCGTAGTCCCCCGTCAGAATGTCGGCGTTGAGATTGTAGAAGTCGCTCAAGCTCTCCCGGATCAGCCCAGCGCTCATCCTCGTGGCCGCGTCGTTGGCCACCAGGCGAATGAGCATCTCGCTGTCAATGGCGAGCGCAATGGCCTGGCGCAGTTCTGGATTAGCCAGCAGGCTGCGCATGGGAGTACGCTCGCTAGCGACCGGATTTACGTTGAACACCAAAGTCTGGGTGTATGTGCCCTCGGCAACCGACAAGAACAGGTCATCTCGGCCTTCGAACAAGCGCACGTAGTTGGGGCTCAAGGCAGCGCTGAGCATGTCGATATGGCCCTGCATGACCGCGTAGATAGCTACGTTGAGTTCCTGGTAAAGAATCATGCGGATCGTCTCCACGGCATAGAGGGAGCTGCCATCGTCCCGGGTCAGGTGGTAGAGGTCGTTGCGTCGCAGGACGAGTTGGGACGATCCCGACGCCGTGGGGTCGAGCACATACGGACCACTGCCCACGGGATTCTGGTAGAGGTACTGCATGTGCGCATCGGGGTTCCGGCTGTTCAGCTGATTCTCCCGGCTGACGACCGGCTCCCAGAGATGTCTGGGCAGGATCAGGACCGTCGTGAACAGGCTAGTTACCGCGCCCAGAACGCTGCGGACGTGGAGGTAGATCACCTGGTCACGATCCGTGTCGTCAATGGGATACCCCTGTTCAGCAGCCCCATGGTTGTAGGTGAAGATACCCTGCAGTTGAAGCTGGCCTGAGTTGGAATACAGATGCAGCAGGTCGGCGGTCCAGGCCAGAGCGCCAGCGTGGTTCGACAGGTAGTTGTTCCTGGCGATGTCCAAGGTGTAGTACACGTCGTCGGCAGTCACCGGCTGCCCATCGCTCCAGCGGGCGCGCGGGTCGAGCTCGACCCTGACAGTGAGATACCGCTCGGTCTGACCGGTCTGTGGGTTACGGAGGGTCTTCAAGCCGTGGCTTTCCAGGCGCTCGTAGTCAACGTTTCCCGAATCCGTCACGATGGGCCGGCCCTGGATATCCACGTAGTACCACTGCCGGGCGAGGTTCGGCAAGAACCCGCCGGTATCGTCGTCGTAGGAGAACAGGGTGCTGTAGAGCATGCTGGCGATGGTGGGAGCGATGCCTTCCCGGGAAAGCCAGGGCATGAAGGCGGCAGGGAAGGACGATTCAACGACGCCCACATACAGCGTGTTGGTGGGGTCGGTCCGGCGGGGATACTCGCTCTTCTGGCAGCCAGTCAGAAGTAGAACTGCAATGGCAATCAGCGCGAAGCAGGCGAACAGGAATCCCTGCCTTCTCAGCATCCCCTCCTCCCTATGAATGATGATGAGCATCTGCCCTGTCCGCAGCAGGAAGGCCCCGCCAGGCTCAGACCATGCCAAGCCTGGCGGGGTCAAGTTGGCTATCCTGGCAGCTCACGGCCTCACTGTCTTCTCAGACTGAAGCCCAGACCGCCCATACCTGTGGTGGCAGTCATGCCCGGGAGAATGATGCTGAAGTTCAGCCCGGACTCGCTGACGGAGCATATCGGAGCCGGATCGATCCCCACCAACACCACGTTGAGGGTCATCGCTCGCCGCATCTGGAAGGTTCCCGTGCTGTCGATGACCGTTTGTCCAGCAGCATCGGAGACCAGCAATTTGTACGTCCCGTTCGGGTTGAGAGTCAGAAGAGCCTTGTACTCAACTCCCTCGTGCGTTGCCGTGCCGGCAAAGGTCCCCTGGACAGCCCGACCGTACATGATCATCTGCGTCGCCGGCATGGCACCAATCACCCGGAAGTTTCCGGTCAACACCAGGTTCTCCAGTGTTGCGCTATACGCAGTCCCGCCTTCTGGCTCGAACGTGATCGTCGTGCCGATGACGTCGTACGATCCCGACTCCTCATAGGGCTGAGGCTGCCCAACGTCCACGGTGTAGCGATAGCTGCCAAACATGTCCAGAACCAGGGTCGCTTTGGCGGTGTACATGGCGGTGGATTTCTCGGCGAAGTACGTGCCAGCTACGTGGGCGTGGGTCGCGATGCGGAGAAGCCTGTCCGTCCTGGCTGCAGCCATGGCCGAGGGGCGGATGCCAATCGTGATGCGGCCATCGGCGGTGATCGTCCCCTGCACCGATGGCTCGTCAGCGGGATCGAGGGTGAACTGCTCTCCGGACACATTCCAACTTCCAGTTTCACGATAGGTGTAGGCCGTCCCCCCCATCGTGAACTCGCTGGTGAAGACGTAGCGCAGACCTGCTTTGAGTTGAAGGGTGTACACGTAGTCAACCGTTGCGCCCATCGCTTGGGTGGAATGGGAGCCGACATAGGTACCGTAGTACTCGGACAAGGCCAGGGTGTCCGCTGTTAGGGTGTACACGATCTCCGGATCATCTGGATCTTCGGCCTCATTCAGAATGTTGCTTTGGCCGTAGGGCAGACGAGACTGGAACACGAGGTTTGGACCGTCGAGCACAAAGGTAGCGGTCTTGGGATTGTCGGGAGTGTGCTCCTTGTAGATCATCATGTGCACACCCTGGCTCTCGGCGATACGCCCCTCGCCACGGATCTCGCTGGGATCGAACCTGGTGTTGGGCGAGAGCATGAACGTGCCATCGGCCCAGATCCGCAAGTAGAACACCAATGGCATTCCCATCCGAGTGATGTCGATCTGGTAGTCGCCAGCGATCGCTTGGAACCGGGTGGAGCCAACCGCAGTCAGGCCGAGAACCATGAGGGACATCAACAGAAGAACGACGCCTACTCCGAGCTTCTTTGCCATACTCCTCCTCCTCGCCTGCAACAGGTGTGTGACTTGGCTGGAGCAACCACGGGAACCCGTTACGGCTCCAACCTCAGCTATCTACCATAACAGCTGGCGCCCTGCCCTGTCAAGCCTCCTTTCTTGGTGCGCCAGGCGGTTATTGCCAGGAAGATGAGGTTGGACCTGCCCCCCCAGAGAGAGGCCCAGTTCGAACGCTGGAAACTGGGACGACGTGGGCACTCCCACCGGGTGCAACGATATCGGATCCAGACCTTGGTCTGTCGGCCTTACGCTGCGGCGCCGAAACCAAGCCGTCTCGCGATGGAGTGCGCGGGCGTTCGGTTTCTCAGACGGGGATGAGGTCGCGTTTTCTTGTGTGTTCGCGCCGCTTCGCCCCGACCCGCGGATTCGGGCAGCGACGAGCGGTAGCCGGACCTCCGCCGCTCTTGGTCGGGTGAGACTCCAGACGCGTCCGCTCGGGCGCACCAGATCCTGTGATGCCCTACGTATCGGTGTTTTTTGCGGATCTCTGACAGAGGCGCGCTGTCCTGAGTCGCTGATCGTATCTCCTCGCGTGCGGCACGGCTCGGTGACGATCTCTTCAGGGGCTTGTCCCTTCCTTGGCATCCCTGCTTCGTCCTCGAGCCTGTCTTCCAAGCCCGACCTCACCTCGAGAGGCGGGTTGTCAGCTGAAGGAGGTTAGCGGCGCGAGCTTTCGAAGTGCGTTGCTTTTGGGGTCGCGTTCCGGATCTCCATGCGTCTGAAGCGAAGTTCCCACCCGCTATGACGCTTCCGAATGTGCGGAAGAAGAAACGCGAGGTCTGGATTTTCGGCAACGGCCTGCGCCGTCTGTGGAACCCTGCCGGTGCCAGTTGGGAAGGAGAAAGGCCGCCAGATCGCGCCGACATCGGAAAAGCCAACCTTCTCGTAGCATCGGATCGCGCGCCCGTTGGAGGCTGCCACGTCGAGGGCAATGCTGCGCACCCCACCTGCAAACGTCCACCCAACCACCTTGCCCAGCACCTCGGTCCCGATCCCTTGGTCGCACTGGTGGGGGTGCACGCGGACCGAGAGGGAACCAACCTCTAGGAGGTTCCAGTCAATGCCCAGGAGCGCGACATAAGCGACCAGCCCGCGGCTTTCGGAGTCCGCGACCAGGGTGATGCGACTGCGATCGCTCTTCCGTCTCTGAAAGAGGTCTTGCCGCCTCTCAAATGGCTCAGCGCGGAAACTGAACGCGAACTTCCTGGTACGGGAACGGGTAGTCGGGCCACGCGACCAGGCAATCCAGATCCGACTGCTGCCACCATCGCACTCGCGCCTCTCCGGTCTGGATCGGCAGCGAGTCGAGCAGAAGCTGGCGGGTGTCAGGCGTCATGCGATTCTCTCCGTGCAGCCACCCATGCCAAGCCGAATCCCTGCCGCGGGGTGCATCACGCGATCTGCACACCCGTTGTGGTTCAAAGGCTTGTCTGCCCGGCGCTCTCGTCGTGGATCCAAGACCGCCTTAGGATACTGCCTCTACTCCCATCGAGACACGCCCGCGGTACTCCCTCTGTTTCTCAGACCAGGTCAACGACCTAGAGCTGAGTACGCCCTTTGAGGGCGCGGCCGAGCGTGAGTTCGTCGGCGGATTCGAGGTCCCGCCCCACGGGGATCCCGTGGGCAAGCTGCGAGACTGCTATGCCCAACGGCTTGAGAACCCGTAGCAGGTGCATCGCGGTGAGGTCGCCGTCGAGCTTGGGCTCGAGGGCAAGGATCACTTCCCGAACGCCCTCGACCTTTACCCGTTCCACGAGGCTGGCCACGGCGAGGTCGTCGGGACCGATGTCCTGGCTTGGAGAGATGAGCCCTCCCAACACGTGGTAGCGGCCTCGGTACTCCCCCGTCTTCTCGATGTGGGGGATCTCCCACGGCCGGGCGACGACGCAGAGCATTGTTCCATCGCGCTTGGGGTCGCGGCAGATCGCGCACGGGCCATCGGTGGCGAAGTTCCCGCACCGCGGGCAGCGGGTGATGCGGTCGAGTCCGGCCAGGGTCGCCGTGAGCCTTCTTCCTTCCTCCGGCTTGGCGAGGAGGAAGAACGCGATCCGCTCTGCCGATCGTCGTCCGATCCCCGGCAGGCGGGACAAGGTGGCGAGGAGATCTTCGAGGGGAGCGATCATCCGCCAAATCCCGGAGGGAGGAGCCGCGTCAGGGGGGCCATCGTCTTTTGGACGAGTTCCTTGGCTTTTGCCTGGGCCTCGCGGACCGCTGCGACGACGAGATCAGCCAACAGTTCGACGTCTTCAGACCGCGCCACATCAGGGGAGATCTCGACCTTCAGGATCTCCCCGTGACCGTTCACCGCGGCCTTGACCACGCCACCGCCTGAGGTGGCTTCCACTTCGGTCTCGGCCAACTTGCGCTGGTTCTCCGCCATCTGCGTCTGGAGGCGTTGCGCCTCCTTCATCAGGTTCCGCAGATCACCTGTTCCCATTGTCTCCCTCCCGTAGGATCGTTCCTTCCAATGCCTCGGCGAGGATTCTCGCTCCTTCTTCCAACGTTAGCTTCTGAGTCTCACCGGCCCACGACAGATGCACGGTGAGCAGAGGGTCGAAGAACCTGTGGGCCACCGTCTCCACGTACCCATGTACGGCGGGATCACGAAGGGACTCGAAGTGGTACCCGCAGTCGGCTGGAAGGCGGATCGTGAGGAGGCCATCCGCCCACGTCGCCTCGGCCGGGTAGAGGAACGCCGCTACCGAGACCCGTTCCGCGAACACGGCCGCGAGCATCGCCGGCCACGCCGCTCCCTCTTGAGTCTGTCTCTCCTCGGATGCCGGTGCGGCTTTCTCGATCCGCTGCTTGTTGGTTCCGCGGGCTGCGCCGTGCGGGGTAGCCAGGGGAAGTACGTCGACCTCGCTCTGAACGGAGGAGGCGGGCGGCTTCCTGTTCTGCGGCGGACCGCACAGGGCGACGATCGCCATCTCCACGTGGAGGCGACGCGAGAACGCCCGACCCATCTCGCCCCGGAGCTCGATCAGCCGTTGGGCGATGGGGATGAGGGGCGGCTCGCCAGTGATGATCCGATCTCTCGCTCGGCTGGCCGCCTCTTCGAGAAACAAGGCGAGGTCTCGACCCCGCGCGGAAAGATCGGCAACCATGGAAAGTGCCTCGTCAGCGTTGCGTCCGACGAGGGCGTCGAGGAATCCGTCCAACATGGAGAGGGGGGGAAGACCGAGGAGTTCCACCACGGCCTCTTCCGTGACCTCACCCGTGTGCCCCAGCTGATCGAGGACGACCAGGGCGTCCCGCAGCGCGCCGCGGCTGCGTCGGGCGATGAGGTCGGCTGCTGTAGGAGCGAGGGCGATCCCTTCCGCTTGGGCGATCGTGTGCAAGACGCGGGCGATCGCACTCTCGCCGATGGGCTGGAACTCGAACGCCTGGCAGCGCGAGATCACCGTCGCGGGGACCTTGTGCGGTTCGGTGGTGGCGAAGACGAACAGGATGTGGGGCGGGGGTTCCTCGAGCGTCTTGAGGAGGGCGTTGAACGCCTCGCCGGTGAGCATGTGCACCTCGTCGATGATGTACACCTTGCGCCGGCTCCCCGCGGGAACGTACGCCACCTCTTCCCGCAGCCGCCGGATCTGATCGACCCCACGGTTGGATGCTCCGTCGATCTCCACCACGTCGAGGGACTGACCGGCGAGGATGCGGTGACAGGACTCGCAGCGGTTACAGGGCTCTCCGTCTTCCAGTGCGAGGCAGTTCACGGCCCGAGCGAGGATCCGCGCCACCGACGTCTTCCCGACCCCGCGCTGGCCGGAGAGGAGGTAGGCGTGGGTGAGCTTCCCGCCAGCCACGGCGCGGCGAAGCGTGGCGACGAGGAGGTCCTGCCCAACGATCTCCCCAAATCGCTGCGGGCGGAACCGGCGGTACAGAGAGAGGCGATCGGTAGGGTCGGTCATGGACAGGGGAGAATAGCGGATGGAGGGGAAGAAAAAAAGGATCCAGGCGGCGTCCTACTCTCCCAGGCCGTTACCAGCCAAGTACCATCGGCGCTGGAGGGCTTAACTGCCGGGTTCGGGATGGGACCGGGTGTTTCCCCTCCGCCATCTGCCGCCTGGAATCTCCACATCGGCCTTGAGAAGTGAATAGAGCGTCCGCTACGTAAGACGATCGGGCGATTAGTACCGCTCGGCTCCACCTGTTACCAGGCTTTCACCTGCGGCCTATCAACCTCCTAGTCTCGAAGGGCCCTTACATGGGGAGGCCTCATCTTGAGGTCAGCTTCGAGCTTAGATGCCTTCAGCTCTTATCCGGTCCGGGCTTAGTTACCCAGCAGTGCCCCGGGTGGGACAACTGGTTCGCCAGCGGCCCAGCCGCTCCGGTCCTCTCGTACTGAGAGCGGACCCTCTCAAGCCTCCTACGCCCACGGTAGATAGGGACCAACCTGTCTCACGACGGTTTGAACCCAGCTCATGAACCCCTTTAACGGGCGAACAGACCGACCCTTGGGACCTGATACAGCCCCAGGATGGGGTGAGCCGACATCGAGGTGCCGAACACCGCCGTCGATGTGAACTCTCGGGCGGTACTAGCCTGTTATCCCCGGGGTAACTTTTGTCCGATGATCACTGGCCCTCCCACGAGGAAGCCAGTGGGTCACTAGGACCGGCTTTCGCCTCTGCTCGGCTTGTTGGCCTCGCAGTTAAGCCCCCTTCTGCCCTTGCACTCAACGGCTGATCGCTAACCAGCCTGAGGGGACCTTTGTGCGCCTCCGTTACTCTTTGGGAGGCTGCCGCCCCAGCAAAACTGCCCACCTAGCGCGGTCCCGTGGCCGCTGCTAACGGCCTGCGGTTAGAGCCTCAACAGCTGCAGGGTGGTATTCCAAGGTTGGCTCCGCCTGGACTAGCGCCCAGGTTTCAACGCCTCCCACCTATCCTCTACAACAGATGCCGAGACTCAACGCCAAGCTACAGTAAAGCTCCACGGGGTCTTTCTGTCCCACCGCGGGTCACGGGAATCTTCACCCGTGCTTCGAGTTCACCGAGCCCCTCGTCAAGACAGCGCTCAAGTCGTTGTACCTTTCATGCGCGTCGGAACTTACCCGACAAGGAATTTCGCTACCTTAGGACCGTTATAGTTACGGCCGGCCTTCACCGGGGCTTCAGTTCAGAGCTTGCACCCCTCTCCTTGACCTACCGGCAGTGGCCAGGTTTCAGCCCCTATACGTCCCCTTTCGGGTTAGCAGGGACCTGTGTTTTTGGTAAACAGTCGCTTGAGCCGTTTCTCTGCGGCCTCCCGGACCACCTTGCGGCAACCCAGAAGGCGCCCCTTGTCCCGAAGTTACGGGGCAATTTTGCCGAGTTCCTTGACGAAGGTTAGCTCGCCCACCTTTGGATACTCTCCTCGCCCACCGGTGTCGGTTTGCGGTACGGACTCCAGACCAACTGGCTAGGGGCTTTTCTTGGCCGCTGAACCTGTCTCCCTCCGCCCCTTACGGGGCTCGCCATCACGCCTCGCCTGCTCGCCCTACCGAAGTAGGACGGTTTCGAGAAGGTGGATTTGCCTGCCTCCTCTGGCTTGGCGCTTGGACAGGTATAACCGTGAACCTGCGGAGAAGCTCCTGCGGCGTCCCCCCTTCGCTCGTAACGCGGGTCTGGAGGGGCCGGAATGTTGACCGGCTGTCCATCACCTACGCTTTTCAGCTTCGGCTAAGGCCCGCCTAACCCTGGGTGGATAAGCCTTCCCCAGGAAACCTTGGGCATTCGGTGGATGGGATTCTCACCCATCTCTCGCTACTCAAGCCGGCATTCTCCCTTCCGCTTCGTCCACCGGGTCTCGCGGCCCGGCTTCAACCTACGGCGGAATGCTCCCCTACCGCGGGATCCCGAAGGATCCCACCCACAGCTTCGGCACCGGGCTTAGTCCCGCTACATCTTCGGCGCGCGGTCGCTAGACTGGTGAGCTATTACGCACTCTTTGAAGGATGGCTGCTTCTAAGCCAACCTCCCAGCTGTTTAAGCGATCACACCGCCTTGCTCACTTAGCCTGGATTTGGGGGCCTTAGCTGGTGGTCTGCGTTGTTTCGCCCTCGACAACGGAGGTTATCCCCCGCCGTCTCACTCCCACGGAACGGCAAGCCGGTATTCGGAGTTTGATTGGAGTCGGAGGTTGCCCCCCTTCCCCAGCCAGCACTCTACCCCCGGCCGCCTATGACGTGAGGCTGACCCTAGAGCCATTTCGGGGAGAACCAGATATCACCGGGTGCGATTGGCTTTTCACCCCTACCCACAGGTCATCCCAAGGCGTTGCACGACCTACGGGTTCGGACCTCCGTACGCGGTCAAGCGTACTTCATCCTGCCCATGGGTAGATCACCCGGCTTCGGGTCTGTACCCCGTGACTGATCGCCCTGTTCGGACTCGCTTTCGCTGCGGCTCCACCCCAGAGGGGCTTAACCTCGCCACGGAGCACAACTCGCCGGCTCATGCTGCAAAAGGCACGCGGTCACCAGGTCCCGATCTCCGAAGAGAGCAGGTCCCGGCTCCCACTGCACTGTAAGCGGACGGTTTCACGTTCTATTTCACTCCCCTCCCGGGGTTCTTTTCACCTTTCCCTCGCGGTACTGGTGCGCTATCGGTCAGTCGTCGGTATTTAGCCTTGGAGGGTGGTCCCCCCAGCTTCGCGCCGGATTTCACGTGTCCGACACTACTCGGGACGACAACCAGGAAGAGCCTTCTCTTTCGCCTACGGGACTATCGCCCTCTTCGGTCGCCCTTTCCAGTGGCTTTGCTGGCTGTTCGGCTAGAGAAAGCCTTGGTAACTTCCCGAGGCCCCCACAGGGACCTCCGTCATCATCCCACAACCCCGCATGGGCAACGGCTGTGGCCTTGCACCCACACGGTTTGGGCTGTTCCCCGTTCGCTCGCCGCTACTAGGGGAATCTCGGTTGATTCCTTTTCCTCCCGCTACTGAGATGTTTCACTTCGCGGGGTTCGCTTCCAGCGCTTACTCTTGGTTTCGGCGCTGGATACTGGGCCTCAACGGTCCAGTGGGTTTCCCCATTCGGGTATCCTCGGATCATAGCCTGCTCAGCGGCTCCCCGGGGCTTAACGCAGCTAGCCACGCCCTTCATCGCCCTCGACTGCCAAGGGATCCCCCGTCCGCCCTTACTATACTTACGTAGCAGACGCTCTATTCACTTGTCAAGGACCGGATTGTCGTCCAAGTGCACAGCGGCCCCTGCCCCACGGCAGGGGCTGTAACCGAGGGGGCATTATAGCGAGGGACGGGGGGAGCGCAAGCCCGGCCAGGGGACCACCTGGTGTCCCGGCCACAGGCCCTCGATGTCGTAGAACGCCCTCACCTCGTCATGGAAGAGGTGAACGATGAAATCTCCGTAGTCGAGAAGGGCCCACCGGCCCTCCCGTAGTCCCTCCACGTGCCGGGGAGCGAGGGGCATCTTCGCGAGGAGTTCGTTCCCCAGCGCCCTTACATGGACGGGGTTCTCGCCGCTGGCGACGAGAAAATAGCCAGTCGGAATCGAGGATCCCCCAACATCGATCACGGTCAGACGGGCGGCCTTCTTTGCCTCGATGATCTGGGCCGCTCGGTCAAGAAGGTCGCGCTCAGGGCCGGACATCGAACGCTGCTCCCAAGATGAGGATCACGTCGGTATGTTGCGGCCATCCGCCGATCCGCGCCAGGTCGAACTCGCGGTCGGTCTGTACCTGAACGGAAGATTGAACGCCCGTGGGGATGACCTCGAACACCGCTTGGCCTTTAGCCCGGGCATCCTCCCGGGCGACGATGTAGGTCCGGGGGTAGTTCGAACGATCGGCATCCGCGGTCCCCGTCACCGTGAACCCGAGGTCGGCCAACCAGGCTCCGGTCCGCGTGGCGAGGAGCTTCTGTCCTGTCCCGTTGAGAACCAGCACCCGGATCTCGTCTCGGGTGAGGAACGACGATCCACGCACCGAGGATTGGGTGAGTTGGCGCAGGCGGACCAGGTCGGGGACTAGATTGCGGGTGGCCCCAGCGCGTGGCGCAGTTGGTGCGATGACGAACATGACCCGATCCGGTGTAGCGCCGCTGAGCGCCCGCACCAGATCCAGGGTTTCCCACAGGGAGAGGTTCGTCTGGACTGCGTTCCGAACAGTCTCAGCCGTGGCTCGCCACCGGTTAGCGGGAACGGCCCGGGCCTTCTCCAGAAGCGCCCCCAGGAACTGGTGGTGGCGGGCGAGCCGCCCGGACTCATCTCCATCGTGGTAGCGCACAAAGTCGGCCGCGGCGGTTCCGTCGAGCACCTGTCTCCCGGGAGGGACGTCGATGAACAGGTTCCGGGAACGATCCTGGTAGACAAGCCGCTCCTCCACCGTGAGTTCCACCCCTCCGACTGCGTCGACCACTGTGCGTAGCGCGGCGAAGTCCACCACGACCCAGTAGGGGAGGGTGATCTCGAGGAGAAGACTCAACCGGCGGGAGATCCCGGCGATTCCCTCGTGCGCGTACAGCATGTGAAGCGACGTCCATCCCGTTGCAGTGGGCCAGACAAGGTCAGGAGGAATGCTGATCCACGTGGCTCTGCCGCCCGGTTGAAGGATGGCCACCGACACCGTGTCTGCCCCCGCATCGGGAACTCCCTCGTCCACCCCCACCACCAGCACGCACACCGGCGCCCCCTGGCGGAACGTGCGGGCGACCTCGGTCTGCGAGAACAAGATGAACAAGGTCACCGCTACCGCGGTGAGCACCAACCCGACACCGATCGCCACCCGTCGCATAACGGATAGAGGGTAGCCCCGCAGCGGGTGGCCCGTCAAATGAGTGGTTGACAGAAGCCGCAAGTGCGGTACGCTCCCTATCCGTGAGGAGTCACGATCCGTACGTGGCTTTGGCTCGGTTGACCCTTGAGGAGCACGTGCGCAGCGGGAGGCGATTCTCTCCGCCCCCAAACCTGCCGTCGGAGCTGTCCGCTCGCCGCGCGGGGGCGTTCGTGTCCCTCAAGAAGAGGGGTGTGCTCCGGGGGTGCATCGGCACCTACGAGCCGAGCGAGGACACTCTCGCCGGAGAGATCATCTCCAACGCAATCCGCGCCGCAACCGAAGACCCCCGGTTCCCTCCCGTTGCCCCTTACGAGCTTCCGGAGATTTCGGTGTCGGTGGATGTGCTCTCCTCGCCCGAGCCGTGCGAGATGGCCGATCTCGATCCGCGACGGTACGGGGTGATCGTCCAATCTGGGTGGCGGCGGGGTCTCCTCCTTCCCGACCTCTCGGGCGTGGACACGGTCGAGGATCAGCTTCGGATCGCCCGGCTGAAGGCCGGGATCTCCCCCGACGAACCATGCCAGATGTGGCGGTTCACGGTGGAGCGACACACGGAATGAGCGTCGTCGTCCACACATTGGGGTGCCGGGTCAACCAGTACGAGTCGCAGGTTCTCACCGAGCATCTGGCGGGCCTCAGTGGGCCGCGGGACGTTCACATTGTGAACACGTGTACCGTGACCGGGCTTGCGGATCGGAAGTCTCGCCAGCTCGTCGCCCGCGTGCGACGGGAACACCCGCAAGCCCTCGTTGTGGCCGTAGGCTGCGGTGCGGACGGGGCGGGAGGGAGTCTTCGGAACGCGGGGGCGGACCTGATTGTGGGAAACCGGGACAAGCGACGGGCCGCCGAGGTGATCCGCCTCTTCCTCAACGGGAGTTCGTGGGAAGGGGAGTGGGAAGCCCTGGACAAGGAGTTCCTCTCCGGCGCCGAACCCCGCGTACGTGCTGTCCTCAAGGTCCAGGACGGTTGCACGGTAGGCTGTTCGTTCTGCCGGACGTGGCAGGTGCGGGGTCCGTTGCGGAGCAAGACACCACCAACAGCACGGGCCGAGGCGGAGGCCCTGGCTCAAGCCGGCCACCGCGAGATCGTCCTCGTGGGGATCAACCTCGCTCAGTACGGACAGGATCTCCCTTCCCAGCCGAGGTTTCTCGATCTGCTCGTCGAGGTCCTGAAGGTGCCCCGCGTTCGGATCCGGCTCTCATCCCTCAACCCGAACGGGGTAACCGATGATCTGGTCGCCCTCTTCGCCCAAGAGCGGCGCCTGTGCCCGTACCTTCACCTTCCCCTCCAGTCCGGTGACGATGCCGTCTTGAACAGCATGGGACGTCCCTACACGCGGGGCGAGTATGTCGATCGAGCCCAGGCGTTCCTCACGTCCGTCCCGCACGCCACTTTGGGCGCTGACGCGATGGTGGGGTTCCCGGGGGAGGATGAAGCGGCGTTCGCGCGCACGGTGGAGACCCTCAACTCGCTCACGCCCCTCAACGTGCACGTCTTTCGGTATTCGCCTCGACCTGAGACGAGGGCGACGCGGCTCTCTCCTCGGGTCTCCCCCGAGGACTCCGCCCGGCGGGCGGCCGAACTCGCTGAACTCGCTGACGGGTGGGTCAGATCTGTCCGGCGGAGGTTCGTAGGGGAGACGGTCGAGGTGGCGGTGGAGGATGAGGGTGACGGCAGGGCATGGGGCCGGAGCGAGAACTACCTGTGGGTAGAGGTGCGGGGAGGAGAGGGGACGCCGCGCGGTACAATTGTTCCGGTGCGCCTTGTGGAGGCGGCGTCCGAACACGTTGTGGGGGTGAGGACCGATAGCACGGAAGACGACGGAAATCGAGTTCGGTAGCCACGATGTGGCGGTAGGGGTTCTTGGCCAGTACAACCGCAACCTGCGTCTCATCGGCGAGGCGTTTGCGGGCGTCCACATCGCGGCGCGGGGCGACCACATCGAGATCGAGGGCGAAGCAGCCGAAGTCCAACGGCTGGAACGACTTCTCGGGAAGCTGATCGAGGTTGTGAAGGGGAACCACCACCCCACTCCGGACGAGGTCCGCTACCTCATCTCCCAGGTCAAAGACGGGGAGGATCTTGCCGGCCTGCTGACCGACATCGTCCAGGTGACCCATTGGGGGGAGGCGATCCGCCCCAAGACCGCGGGCCAGCGTCAGTACGTGCAGGCGATCCGGGACAACGACGCCGTGTTTGCGATCGGCCCCGCGGGCACAGGCAAGACCTACCTCGCGGTGGCGATGGCCCTCGGGTACCTCAAGCGGGGTCAGGTCAAGCGGATCATCCTCACTCGACCGGCGGTGGAGGCCGGCGAGCAGCTGGGGTTCCTCCCCGGGGACATCTTCCAGAAGGTCAACCCCTACCTGCGGCCCCTGTACGACGCGATCTACGACATGATCCCCGCCCTTGAGCTCGACAAGCACATCCAGAACGGACGGGTCGAGATCGCGCCGCTCGCGTTCATGCGCGGCCGAACCCTCAACCACGCGTTCGTGATCCTGGACGAGGCCCAGAACACGACCCACACCCAGATGAAGATGTTCCTCACCCGGCTCGGGTTCGGGTCGAAGGCCGTTGTCACCGGCGACATCACCCAGGTGGATCTCGAGGGTCGTCCGTCCGGGCTGGCCGAGGTGGGGAGGATCCTGGCGGGGATCCCGGGGATCGCGATCGTCCACCTCGACCGACGGGACGTGGTCCGTCATCCGCTTGTCAAGGCGATCATCGACGCCTATGAACGGAGCGAGAAGGAGCCTGGAGCGGACGGGGACCGCTCCTAAGGGAGAGAGGATGGCCGTTCCCGTAGAGGTTCGAGCGCGAGCCGAGGCGCTGCGCACCGCGATCCGGCGCCACGATCACCTGTACCACGTCCTGGACCGGCCGGAGATCACCGATGCGGAATACGATCGGCTGTTCCGGGAGCTGCTGGACCTCGAGGCCCGCTACCCCGAACTCGTGGCCCCGGACTCGCCCACCCGGCGGGCCGGCGCCCCGCCGGCGGAGGGGTTTGCGCCCGTCGCGCACGCGATCCCGATGCTCTCCCTCCAGAACTGCTTCTCCAACGCCGAGCTCGAGGAGTGGCACGATCGGGTGCGGCGGATCCTTGGTGGGGAACCCGTGGAATACGTCTGCGAACCGAAGCTCGACGGGCTGTCGGTGGAACTTGTCTACGAGTATGGGGTGTTCACCGTCGGTTCGACCCGCGGCGACGGCCGGGTCGGAGAGGACGTAACCCAGAACTTGCGGACGATCCGCCAGCTCCCGCTGCGGCTGTTCCCGGTGAACGGGACCGTGCCCCGCCTCCTCGAGGTGCGGGGCGAGGTGTACATGGAGAAGGATGCGTTCCGCCGCCTCAACGCCGAGCGGGGGAGGCGTGGGGAGCCACCGTTCGCCAACCCCCGCAACGCTGCCGCGGGAAGTCTTCGCCAGCTCGACCCGTCCGTGACGGCGAGCCGCCCCCTCAAGCTCTTCCTCTACCACGTGGGGAGGGTGGAGGGGCAGGAGATCCGCAGTCAAGCGGAGCTCCTCACCGTGTTTCCTCAGCTGGGCCTTCCGGTGAATCCCCTGTGGCAGAAGTGCTCGTACCTGGAGGAGGTACGAGCTTTCTACCGGGAGATACTCCGGGACCGGGACGCCCTCCCCTACGCTACCGATGGTGTGGTGGTCAAGGCGAATGTCTTCGCTCAACGGGAGAGATTGGGCGAGATCGCCCGCGCCCCGCGGTGGGCGATCGCCTACAAGTTCCCCGCCGAGGAAGTGGTCACCCAGGTGCGAGAGATCTCCGTCCAAGTGGGGAGAACGGGTGCCTTGACCCCGGTGGCGCACCTTGAGCCGGTCGAGGTGTCCGGGGTCACCGTGTCCCGGGCCACCCTCCACAACGAGGACGAGGTGCGGCGCAAGGACGTCCGGGTTGGAGATTGGGTGATCGTGCGCCGGGCCGGGGACGTGATCCCGGAGGTCGTCCGCTCCCTCCCCGAGCGCCGTACCGGAGAGGAGCAGGAGTTCCGGATACCGGGGCGGTGTCCAGTGTGTGCCGGGCCGGTGACGCGCTCGGGAGACGAGGCCGTGCACCGCTGCGAAAACCTGTCCTGCCCGGCGCGGATCAAGGAGGCGATCCTCCACTACGCTTCCCGGCGCGCCGCGGACATCCAGGGCCTGGGGACGAAGCTCGTGGATCAGCTCGTGGAGACGGGGCTCGTGCGCCGGATCTCTGACCTCTACCGCCTCGGGTGGGAGGACCTCGTCGCTCTGGAGCGGATGGGTGAGAAGTCGGCTCAGAACTTGCTGGAGCAGATCGAGCGCTCGAAGGGGATGACCCTGTCCCGGCTGATCTACGCCCTGGGGATCCGTCACGTGGGGGAGCGGGTCGCGGATCTCCTTGCGGAGCGCTTCTCTTCCCTGGAGACGCTCTCCCGCGCCGAGGCCGGGACGCTGGTGCCGATCCGCGGCGTGGGAGAGGAGATCGCCGAGAGCATCGTCCGGTTCTTCCTGAACGAGGAGAACCGCAAGCTGGTGATGGAGCTGGCGGAGGTGGGGATCGCGCCCCATGCCCCGTCGGCGCGCGGCGGTCCTCTGTCGGGGAAGGTGGTCCTGTTCACTGGGACTCTGTCCGATTTCACGCGCGAGGAGGCGTGGCAGATCGTGGAGAGTCTGGGCGGCCGGGTGGCGTCAGGCGTGTCGCGCGGCGTGGACTACGTCGTTGCCGGGGAGGATCCTGGGAGCAAACTCGGTCGCGCGCGCGAGCTGGGAATCCCCATCCTCACCGAGGCGGAGTTTAGCACCCTCACCGGTCACTAGGGTGTCCAGTACCGTAATACTGTTGACACGTTAGGCCTCCTTGTCTGACGCCTGAGCCGCCGCTCCCCAGAACACCTCCGCCGGGGGGCGTCCCTGAGTCCGGTACCCTTGGTGCGGTCGCGCCTCGTTGTAGAACCGCAAGAACCCTGCAAGGGATCTTTGGAGTTGGTGAGCACGGGTGAAGTACCTCTGTCGGAACGCCACCCGCCAGTGCTCGTGGAGGATGGTCCTCTGCAGCCGCTCCACGAACCCGTTCGTCCACGCGTGCCGCGGCTTCGTCCGCGAGTGGGTGATCCCAAGGTCCCGACACGCTTGGTCGAACTCGCCCTTGAACTCACTCCCCCGATCCGTGAGCACACGCTGGAGCTTCCACCCTGCCCGGGTGAACTGGGGCACGAGCACCTCAGTCAGGAACCGTGCTGCCTCCTTCGCGTTGCGGGCGGGGATCACCTTGGCCCAGGCGTAGGAGCTCGCCGCATCGCACGCCGTGATCTGCCACATCTGCCCTACGCCCTTGAGCTTGCCGATGAAGAACGTGTCCAGGCACACCAGCTCCCCGGGTTCGTCTACAGCTACGTGCCGGGTCCGCCGGAGGTTCCTTCGCGTGCGCTCGGTGAGGAGCCCCGCAGCCTTGGCGGCCTGGCCCTCCACGGCCAAGAGCCGCGTTTCACGTCTTCCCAGCCCCATCCGCCGCAGCGCCCGCCACACCGTGCTTGGGGAGACGTGGCCCCCTTGTCGCGCAAGCTGGAGCGACATCCAGTTGGGTCCCCACGTTGGCCACGCCAGCGCCGTCGCTACGATCGCCCGTTCCTCCACAGGACCCAGCAGCGGTGGTCGTCCGGGACGAGCGGACGTTCGTCGGGGATGAAGAGCATCCGCCCCGTACGCCCGGAGGCGCTTCTTCCACCGGTAGAACACCGTGCGCGAGATGTCAAGTTCTCGACACGCCGCGCTCACGTTGCCCAGTTCCTCCGCTCGGCGGAGTGCATGGAGCCGGAAACCGTGTACCTTGTCCTCGATGGTCATCGGGCTTCCTCCCAGGTTTCTTGTCGGATCCCTGGTGAGCTTGCCGCGGTGACCCTCGCTCCTGCTACCCCCTCCCCACACCCCCACCTGTCAACACTACTGTGAAACGGAACACTCTAGGTTGGGTGCGGGCCTCGGGCCCGCGGACCTGCGGCGTGCGGGCTTCCTGCTTGCACGCCGCGCGCAGGCAAGTCGGCGCGCGGCCTTTCACTGCGGGCAACGCAACCCCGATGGGCAGAGCTGCTCACCGCCGGGTACGCCGAGATCGCAGAGGAACCCCAAACCGCTGAGGGAACCAGGAACACAGGAGGAGAGCTCGGGACGACGGTTCAGTTCGCAACCTCGAGCTCCGTTTCCCTCCCTTCCTGGTCTCCTCAGAGAGGTTTTCGTAGCGTCGCAGCTTGTCTGCGACGGCTTTCTTGTGCCTTCTAGGCCAACCGTCAGACCATCAACCGCCGAGCCGCCTTTCCGGCCGTCGGGCATGAAGCCCGACGCTCGTATGTTGGTAGTGAGGGAAGCGAGGGCAGGGTAGCCGGTGACCGGTCCCGTACACTTGGCTTGAGGTCCCAAGTGGGGTGAGCCCGTCCCGACGCTTGTGGGCCCTTCGGGCGCCACGACCTGTAACGAGACGCAACCCGCGGGGCCTGGCCACGGATCGGTTTGATGTAGGCCTCCCTGGAGGCGCTACGCATCTCCCCACGAGCTTGTGGCCGCCCTGCCCTCCACCCGATCTGGGCCCTCCATCTTAGCACGTTCGGAGGTGGTCATGCATGTTCTACCTCGGCATCGACGTCGGCAGGTACCACCACGCCGCCGCTCTTGTCGACCCCCGCGGCGCCACGGTCGCTCTGCTCCCCCAGTTCCCGGCTACTGCAGAGGGCTTGCTCACCCTCCGCGCGTTCGTCCAGCGCCACCTGCCCCCCAAGGAACAGCTGCGCGTCGGCATCGAAGCCACCGGTCCCTACTGGCAACCGGTGGCCCGGTGGCTCTCCCTCCAAGGCTGGCCCTGCGTCGTGGACAACCCCATCAAGACCTCTTCGCTTCGCAACTACGGCATCCGCGGCGCTAAGACCGACCGCATCGACGCCGTGCTCATCGCTCAGGCCCTGCGGTGGGAGGACCAAGCCCCTCGTGAGCGCCTCCACCCCAGCGCGCTCGAACTCCGCCAGCTCACCCGCCTCCACACCTCCTTCGTCAAGGACCGCACCCGCGCCACCCTGCGCATCGACAGCCTCTTGTCCTCCTTGTTCCCTGAGCTCCCGCCGCTCCTGCCCAAGAAACGCTCCTCCCCTACCACGCTCGCCCTGCTCGAAGCTGCCCCTTCTCCCGCGAAGATCCTCGCCCTGGGACCCAACGCCCTCACCGCTCTCCTCCGCCGCGCCAGTCGGGGGAAGCTCGGGCAGGCCCGGGCGCGACGGATCCTCGACGCCGCTGCCTCCTCGGTCGGTGTTCCTTCCCCCGCTGCCGAGATCGCCCTCGCCCTGCTCCTCGCTCAGGTCCGCCTCCTCAACGAGCAGATCGACTCCCTCGACAAGCACATCGCCCACGCCTACTCCCACCTGGACCTGCCTCTCCACACCCTCCCCGGGGTCGGGGTTCTCCTTGCCGCCATCCTCGCCGCCGAACTCGGCTCTGCACGCCGCTTCGCTCGTCCCCAGCAGATGGTCGCCTTCGCCGGCATCGACCCCAAGCTCCGCCAGTCCGGCTCCCTCCAGGGCCAGGTCCGGATGTCCAAGCGGGGCTCCCGCCACCTGCGCCGTGCCATCTACCTCGCCTGCCAGAAGGCGGTGCGCACCGATGCCCAGTTCAAGGCCCTCTACGAACGTCACCTCGCCCGCAGCAAGCCCCACCGCCGCGCCCTCGGAGCAGTGATGAACCACTTCGTCCACGTCCTTTTCGCCATCTGGAGGGATAACCGGCCCTACGTACCCTTGACATCCTCATAGTTTGTTACAGCCCCTCTGCCTTACGTGGCTGCAGGCTCCACGGCGGCTCCTGACATCGATCGCTACAGGTCAGCGATGAGGCGGCGGTAGAATTGGAGGGCTTGCTCCCCCCACGCTTCTTTGAGGCGTTTCAAGGCTCGCTCCTCGAGCTGCCGCGCTCGCTCGCGCGATACCCCAAGGGCCTTTCCGACCTCGGCTAGGGTCTGGGGGACCGCTCCTTCCAGGCCGTACCTCCAGCGGAGGATTTGGGCATCGCGCGCCGGCAGGCGGTCCACGATTGCCGTGAGTTCATCGTGGAACAGGGCTTCGAGCGCGGCCTTCTCCGGGCCGGGGATGGTCTCGTCGGCGATGATCTCATCGAGGGTCTCCGTACCCTCTTCATCGGCGATCGGGCTATCGAGCGAGATCACGTCGGCCACGGTCCGTTCCACCTGTTGCACGCGGTCGAGGGTCATCCCCGGAGCGAGGAACAGGTCAGCCCGCTCTTCTCCTTCTTCTGCTCCGAACGTTGCCTGCAAGCGGTGGAACCGGACGATCGCCCGGAACAAGTGAGCGGGGATCCGGATCAGCTGAGCGTGGCGTTCGATCGCGGCGCCCATCGTCTGCCGGATCCACCACCGGGCGTAGGCGGAAAGGCGGACACCGCGCTCGATGTCGAATCGATCCACGGCCTCGATGAGACCGAGATTTCCTTCCTGAACGAGATCCAAAAGGTCCAGACCCACGTCGCCGTACTCGCGGGCCATCGAGACCACGAGGCGGAGGTGGGACACGATGAGGTGTTCGCGGGCCCCGCCATCCCCGCTGCGCATGCGGAGTGCGAGGTCCCGCTCCTCGTCCTCCGTGAGGAAGGGGATGCGGGCGACCTCAGCGAGGTAGAGAGTGAGCGCATCCACCTCGGTGGGGTGCTGTCCCTCTTCGACAAACGTGGTCTCCTGCTCTTGGGGGTCCATCGTACCGTCCTGAGTGGAGTGTACTTCGACCCCAACGGCGATCCAAGGGACTTGCCTTCCGTCCTTGCGCGGCTATACTAGCCTCTGCAGGACCGTACGAAATGCAGCACCGGGGTGGCTGCTCGGGGTTTTCCCTCGCAGCGCAGGGGCTCATGTAGAACGGTCGAGACACAAGGAAAAAGGGGGGAACAACCGGATGGCCACTGGTAAAGTGAAGTGGTTCGATGACTCGAAGGGGTACGGCTTCATCGAGCAGGATGGGGGCCCGGACGTGTTCGTGCATTTCTCTGCGATCACGATGCCCGGGTTCAAGAGCCTGCGCGAGGGACAGGTTGTAGAGTTCGACGTAGAGGCAGGCCCGAAGGGCCCGCAGGCCAAGAACGTTACGCCGCGGTAGTAGCCGCTCTGTGCCAACTAGAGGGGCCCTGGGAAACCAGGGCCCTTCCTCTTTTGGGCGAGATGAACTGCGCTACGCGACCGGGAACGCCTGTTCGGTGAGTACCGTGACCTTGTCCGGAGCCGCGTAGAGGGTTCCCCCGCGGACGCGGAACACCCGTGTACCCTCCTCCGTGTTCACCCGCAGCTCGGCATCCCTCAACGCGAACACCGCGGGCGCGTGGCCGGGGAGAACCCCGAACCACCCGTCGTGGCTCCGGGCGTAGACCCCCGTGGAAGCGCCGGCGAACACCACCTGCTCACAGGCGACGATCTGGCATTCCATGGCGAGGGACTATAGCGCTGGGAGAGCCGCCCTTCTACCGGCCGAGCTGAGCGGCGCGGAACTGGTGAAGAAGAGCGACCCCGATCGCGAGGTCTTCGTCGGAGAGCTTCAGCCGGGCGAGGGCGGGGAAGGGAAGCCGGGCCAGGGCGTCGAGCGACCGCCACAGGCGGGCGGACACGGGAGTCCCCCGCCCGCCGCAGCGCGCGCAGAGGAGTCCCCCATGCTCCGGGCTCCACGTCAAGTCCTCCGTCCTCGCGCAGCGGACACAACCGGCCAGGTGAGGTTCGAGCCCGGCCACAGAGAGGAGCCGCAGTGCGTAGGCGGCGGTGAACACCGGGGGGTGCAGGCCTCCGTCGAGGGCGGCGAGAAACTCCAGCGTCAGGGTGTACGGACGGTCATCGGGCGCGCCGGTCGGCACGAGGTCCACCACCCAGCGGAGCGCCTTCAGGGCTGCGGTGGCCCGTTCGAGATCGCCCCGCACCGCCGGGAACGTTCGGACGAAGCTCGCCTCCTTGAGGAGGTGCAGCCCACGGCGACGGTAGTGGATGACGTCCACCACATGCAGCGGATCGAGCGCTGCCCCGGTGGAGCGCTCCAGGCGGCGGGCGCCCTTCGCCAGGACGTCCAATCGGCCGCGGGAGGTCAGGAGGACCGCGATCCGGTCCGTCTCCGCGTAGTCCTGGGTGCGGAGGACGATCCCGCGATCCCGGGCGAGTTCAGCCACCCTGCTCACCCGCCCTTGGCCCCATCGGCGGGGCCACCGCGGAGACGCAGAGAGCGCAGAGAAGACCCGTAGTTCGTAATCCGTGGGCCGTGCTCCGGAGTCCGCGCAGTCTTCAACCGGTCACCAGTCACAAGCCCACTCTCGGCGGTCTCTGCGATCTCGGCGGTGAAACCAGAGCGCGGGGTTGACGGAGTGTCGAGTTGTGTCCCCTCGGGTCAACCGGGAGCTCCGGCGACGATCTGAACGCTCTTCGAGGCGCCGATGCGGTTCGCGCCAGCCTGGACCATCGCCAGTGCCGTCGCATAGTCGCGGATCCCGCCCGACGCCTTGACCCCCATCCCTGTTCCCACGGTCCGGCGAAGGAGGGCGATGTCCGCGACCGTGGCCCCGCCGGTGCTGAACCCGGTCGAGGTCTTCACGAAGTCCGCTCCGGCCTCCTGGGCAAGCTGGGCCCCCAAGACCTTCTGGTCGTCGGAAAGGAGGCAGCACTCCAGGATCACCTTAAGCACGATCGGCCGGGGTACCGCTTCGCGCACCGCGCGGAGGTCGGCGAGGACGCGCGCCCGGTCCCCCTCCTCCAGGGCGGCGACGTCCACCACCATGTCCACCTCGACCGCGCCGTCGGCCACGGCCTGCTGCGCCTCGAACGCCTTGACCTCCGGCTTGTGCTGGCCGTGGGGGAATCCGACCACCGTGCACAGGAGGACGCCTGTGTTCCGAAGCAAGTCCTTCGCCCACGCCACGTGCCCGGGCGGGATGCACACTGCGACGAACCCGTGCTCGATCGCTTCTTCGCACACCTTCTCTACCGCGGCCCGGCTCGTCTCCGGCCCGAGCACGGTGTGGTCGATGGTCTTCGCCAGTTCCGCCTTCGTCATCGGTTCCTCCTCACTGGCACCACGCCCACATCCCCACCGCGAACCGGTGCAGCCGCTCCAGGTGCACCTCCACCCCGAGGCCGGGCTGCGTCGGGACGCGGATGTGCCCATCCTCCAGCCGGAACGGGGGGAGCGCGATGTCCTCCCGGTAGTAGCGGTCCGTCGCCGAGATGTCGTGGGGAAGCGTGAACCCCGGGAGCGAGGCGAGGGCGGCGTTCACGGCCCGGCCCACGCCCGTCTCGAGCATCCCCCCGCACCATAGGGGCACATCCCGCTCGCAAGCCAGCTTATGCACCTCGAGGACTGCGGACAAACCGCCCAGCCGGCCTTGCTTCACGTTGAGGATCCGACACGCCCCGAGTTCGAGCGCCTCCCACGCCCGATGGGGTGACGTGATGGACTCGTCGAGGCAGAGCGGCGTTTCCAGGTCCTGGGCGAGCCGGGCGTGGCCGACGAGGTCGTCGTGGGCAAGGGGCTGCTCGACCATGAGGAGCCCGAACCGGTCGAACTCCCGCAGGTGCGCCGTGTTGGCGAGCGCGTACGCGGCGTTGGCGTCCACCGACAAGGGGAAGTCGGGGAACCGCTCCCGCACCGCCCGCAGGGGTTCGAGGTCCCACCCCGGCTTGACCTTGAGCTTCACCCGCCTGTACCCCTCCGCCACGTACGCCGCGACGCGGGAGACGAGGGTCGCCACGTCGGGCTGGATCCCCACGCTCACCCCGGCCGGGACCCGGTCCCGGGTTCCGCCGAGGAGCGCGGCGAGCGGCTTCCCCTCCGCCTGGGCGTGGAGGTCCCACAAGGCGGCCTCCACTGCCGCCTTTGCCATCGCGTGCCCGCGGATCGGGGAGAGAACCTGGGGGACATCCGTGGGCCGGGCGATGCGCTTCCCGGAGAGAAGGGGGAGGGCGAAGTCGAGGATCACGTGGCGGGCCGTCTCGCTCGTCTCCGCCGAGTACCACGGGCCCATGCTGGCCACGCACTCCCCCCACCCGGTGCGCCCGTCGGAGGTGAGCGAGACGAGCAGCGCCCTGCGGACCCGTTCCTCCCCGAAGCTCGTCACGAACGGGGCGACGAGGGGTATCTCCACAAGGTAGAGGGCGGCGCGCTCGATCCGCATCACGGCCGCTCCAGAACCTTGGGAAGGGGGGACTTCTCCAGGACGAGGAAGCTCCGGTCGCCCTGGCGGAAGAGGGATGTCACGACGTAGCCCTCGTCGAGGTACGTCCCCAGCGCCCGCCGCGCCTCGAGCCGCCACGTCCGGGCGAGGTCGAGGTCGTCCTTGCGCATCGTCTGGAGGTCCGACGGGATCTCGAACAAGAGGTTGTGAGCACGCAGATCCGGTCGGAACCCCGCCGGCGCGCGGAGCCCCGTTGCCGTGCGCTGGGTGCGGTTGATCGTCTCCACGTCGCCGAGGGCGAGGGCGGGCGGCCTGCCGCCGCCGAGGTAGCTCCTCACGCGTGGAGCATCGAGGTGCCACTGACAGAGGAACCGGTCCGTGTCGATCCCCCGGTTGCGCGCGTCGCGGAGCTCGCCGAAGTAGTTCGGCAGGTACTGGCCGACGACCCCGCCCAGCTTGTTCAGATTGAAGTAGGCGTTGCGCGACTCCAACGGGTCGAACGTCCAGGTGATGATCCCGACACCTTGGGCCAACACGCGATCCCGCTGGGCGAGCTTGAGCTTGTACCCCACCCCCCGATCCTGCCAGTCCGGCCGCACCGCGGCCATCAAGGAGTAGTGGCGGAGCACCCCGCCGTCGAGAAGGCCGACCACGGACAGGGTGAACCCGATCATCTCCCGCCCCGGTCCGATCCCGTCGAATGCGCCGAGGAGGAGGCCACCGGCGTTGACCACCATGTGGATGAGGTGGTCCGGGACCACCGCGAGGTCCGCGAACCCCCACACCTGTTGCTGGAGCCGTTCGCAGGCGCGGTACCCCGCGCCGTCGCGGACCGGCTCGATCACCAGATCATCGCGCAGTTCCATGCGGGGGGAAGTATAGCCGCCCCTTCCCCGGCTTCGCTCGTTGCCCGTCGTCCGTAGCCCGTGGTCCGCAATTCTCCTGCTCGGTCGGACGGGGCTCATACGGACCGCGGATTACGGACAACGGGATCACGGATCTCTGTGCCTCGCGCTGCCGAGCCAAGTCTTCTCTTGCCTCCCTCCGAGCAGCGGCCTGCTATACTTCGTCTGGAGGGGATGGCACAGGTGACGTTTCGCGTTCGTGTCGTTTTGGAACCGGATGAAGGCGGGTTCCACGCCTACTGCCCGGCGCTTCGTGGCTGTCATTCCTGGGGAGCCACCCGGGATGAGGCGCTCGTCAACATCCGAGAAGCCGCTGCCGCTTATATCGAGTCCATGCTCGCGCACGGCGACCCGATTCCCGTGGAGGGCCCTGAGCACCTTCCCTCGACCCAAGAGGAGGCCCTCACCGTCACGGTATGAGGGTCCCTCCCGAACTGCGAATGATCACCGTCCGGGAACTCTGTGCTGCGTTGGAGCGGGATGGGTTCTTGCTCGACCGGCAACGAGGGAGCCATCGGGTCTACCATAACCCGCGAGATGGACGACGCGCGGTGATCGTGTACCGGCGTCCTGGCGATACGTTCCCTCTCCGAACCCTGCAGGCAATCCTGGACGACCTCAGCTGGACCGAGGCGGATCTGAAACGGCTCAAGCTGCTGTGACTTCCGTTCGCCTTGAACAGGGCCACTCGTAGGTCTGGTAGCTCGCGCCTTCCCGGACCGGCTCGATCACCGAATCCTCGCGCAGTTCCATGCGGGGGGAAGCATAGCGTGCCACTGTCCCCGTCCGAGCGGGCCCGTGACAACGGGCGGAGCTGCGAGGGGCTGGCTAGAGCGGCACCTCAGCAGGAGCCGAGAGGGGCATCTGGCCGAGTGCTGTCCCCCACAGCCGCCACTGGGCGAGGAGTTGGGCGAGGGCGCAGTACTCCCCCGGGATCGGAGCGGTGATGTCGCGGGTGACGTTATAGGCCAGCGCCCGACACCCTCCGCCGCAGAGGAAACGGTACGCACAACGGCTGCATCCGGGGATGTCCGCGACCGTGATCGCCCGGAACTCGGTGAGGACCGGTGCCTGCGTGTAGATCCTCTCCAGCGGCTCCTCTCGGAGGCTGCCGGCGGCGAACTCCGGGCGCATCAGGCCTTGACACGGGTAGACCACTCCGTCGGCGCCGATGGCCACCACCCCGAACGCCGCACCACACCGGTCCCGCCAGACCAAGCCAGGCCTTTCCTCCCGAGGCCGGGCCCGTTCGATCGCGACGTCGAGTTCCTGCCGCAGACGGGCCAAGAAGGAGGCAAAGTGGGGACGCAGCCATGCATCACGGGCATCCCCTTGTAGGATGTACGGCGCCCGGGATACCCTTTCCGCACCCAGGCTCCTTGCGTAGGTCTCGAAGTCCTCGTGGCGTTCGTGTTGGTTGTGACGCGTAAGCACCCCTGCGGCCACCACGTGGCAGAACCCGACCTTGCGGAGGACGGCGATCGCCCTGGATGCGCGCCTATGGCTGCCGTGCCCACGGTGGAGGTCGTGGAGCGTCGGGTCCGCCGAATCCAGACTGATGGTGACTTGCTCACAGGCTATTGCCGACCGCCACGCGACCGGACGCTCGATCCGTAGGCCATTGGTCAGAAGGTTCACCCGGTACCCCAACCGCTTGGCCTCCTCAATAAGCTCCACGGCCCGGGGGTGAAGGAGCGGTTCCCCGCCCGTGATGACCACGTTCTCCACACCGAGGCCCTGGGCTTGATGAAGGACCTCGCGGGCCACCTCAAAGGGAATGTCACGTCCTTCGCGCTCCTTGTTGGGCCCAGGGGACGCATAGCAGTAAGAACACCGGAGATTGCACCTTGAGGTGAGGTGGAGATAGAGAAACGCAGGGTGGGGAGCACAGTCGGTCGCGGTGGGTTCAGGGGCTCGACGGGGTTCACGATCCGCCTCGACCACCCCGCACCTCACCGCCGAATCAATGAGGCGGGCGACCTCTGGGCGAACGTCAGAGACGCTGTAGCCGGTCTGCATTGCGAGCTTGACAGCAACTTGGTGCACGGTCTGGGGACGTCGCAGGGACTCGAGCGCAGATGCTCCCGTGTCGTCCGTGAGGGTCCACGCGACGGTTTCCTGATCCCAGAACAAATGCCAGCCTCGCCGCACCTGATGGATCACGGTCGAGCGCAGCTTGTAGTTCAGGTCTCCCTCCTTTGAGAAACACCCGGCGCCCCCATCTGCTGTTACTCGTCCTTGTAGGGAGATCCGCCTAGGCTAGAACGGGAGGTCTCCCGAGCCCTCTCCTCCCCCTGCGCCGCCAGCGCACCCGCAGCCGCACTTGCAGCCCATGGGCTGTGGCCCAGGAATCGGGCTTGCTGCATGCACAATCCTGAATTTCTCCATGGTCTTCACCTCCTTTCGGTAGGCTTCTTCGAGCGAGTCTTCTCTCCCAAAGAACAGGGGCGCCGGGTATTGCCCCACATCCCGGATTTCTGGTATCTTCTGGCGGACCTTCCTTCGCCTGCTCCCCTCCCTGCCCCGGGCTCACAACTGCATGGGCAGAGGCGGAAGACGTCAGCCCCGCCGACTTCCAGCACGATCTTGAAGCTCACTGTTCCTCCTTCGCCCCCACCAGCTGCTCGGCGAACACCTCCCGGTACTCGCCCGGCGCAGCAAAGAGCTCATCGTGTCGGCCTTCCTGCACTACGCGCCCATCCTTGAGGACCACGATCCGGTCTGCGGCCCACACCGTGGACAATCGGTGCGCCGCCAGGGTCACTGTGGTCGTCGGC
This sequence comes from Acetothermia bacterium UBA7521, assembly GCA_002479455.1. GTDB lineage: Bacteria > Bipolaricaulota > Bipolaricaulia > Bipolaricaulales > Bipolaricaulaceae > Bipolaricaulis. The sequence goes on along the minus strand of DLNB01000045.1, from coordinate 23,276 downwards.
AAGAGGGTTCGGATGGCCTGGAGTACTCTCGCTTCGGACTCGGAGTCCAAGGCGGAAGTGCCCTCGTCGAGGAGCAGGACCTTCGGCCGCCGGAGTACGGCGCGGGCCAGGGCGATCAGCTGGCGCTGCCCGCCGGAGAGCTTCGCTCCCCGCTCCCCCACCAGCGTCCTGTACCCATCGGGCAGCCCGCGGATGAACCCGTCCGCTCCCAGCGCCTGGGCCACCGCGATCGCCTCCTCGTCGGTGACCCTCGCGCGGGCGAGACGGACGTTCTCTAGCACCGTCCCAGAGAACAGGAATACATCCTGGCTGACCAGAAGGACCTCGCGGCGGAGGGAAGACAAGGAAAGCTGTGCGACGTCCTGGCCGTCGACCCAGATCGTCCCTTCCGGAATGGGAAACAGCCGCAGGAGGAGGGAAAGCAAGGTGGACTTCCCGGAGCCGGTGTGCCCCACCAGGGCTACCCATTCTGCTGGCTCGACACGGAGGGCGACATGCCGCAGGGCCGCCTTCCCGTTGGGGTAGGCGAAGGAGAGGTCCCTAACCTCGATACGTCCTGTCGGCGCGGGCAGGGAGATACCTCTGTTGTCCTCGGGCTCCTTGTCGAGAAGCTCCAGCACCCGCTCCGCGGCGACCTTGGCCCGCTCAAGGTTCAGTCGGGTGGTAATCATGCTCTGTGTAGGCCTATAGAGATAACTGAGGAGGGTCATGAAGGCGATCACTGTACCCAGGGTGAGCTGGCCCCGGATCACACCATACCCACCGATGGCGACGAGGAGCATCGGCCCGACACCGGTGATGAACGTGAGCACCCCTCCGGCCGCAGCTGCGAAAGTGTTCGTGCGCACGTTGGCCTCCTGAAGGAACGTGAACGCCCCCGATACCCGGTCGGCAATCCACGAGCGCAGGCCGAATAGGCGGGCGGTGAGGGCAGCGTTCAGTCCCTCTCCCAGTTCCTGGGATACCCGCGCGTCTCCTTCTTGGATATCCCGACAGAACTCCCCCATCCGCGTGTTCAGCCGTTTGGAAGCAAGCGCCAACGCGGGCAGGATTGCCAGCGCCAGGAGCGCCATCCGCCAATCGAGGTAGAGGAGGAGCCCCGCGCCCACGGCAACGAACAGGGCGTCGCTGGCCAGGTTCAGGCCTCCGAAGAGGAAGTCCTTGGCCACCGCGGGGTCACTGCGGATCCGGGCCATGAGGTACCCCACCTGCCGCTCCTGGAAGAACGCGTGGGGCAACTGCAGTACATGGTCCAAGAGCGCCACCTGGACGTCCAAGAGCAGCCGTTCCTGCATGACCACCGTCCGGTACTGGGTGGCGTAGGCCAGCCCGGCCTGGAGGGCCACGAGGAACACCAGCCCTGCCCCCCACCCCGCTAGGAGGTCGACCCGGCCCTGGGGGATGACCCGGTCGATGATCAGTCTCACCACAAGCGGGATGGGAAACGTGACGGCGGTGGAGGCGACCATGAGGCCGAGGAGGGTCAGGCCCTGCCCCCACCGGGGGAGGATGAACCGCGCGAAGAATCGCGCCAGCGAGCCCTTCATTCCTCCTCCCCCTCCGCTGGCTCTCCGTGCCCGATGTAGGCCAAGGCAGCGAGGATGGTGAAGAGGGCGGAGGTCCCGTGGATCGTGGGTTCGTACAGGTCGCGGGTGACCTTGCGCACCATGCCCGCCGCCTCGAGGGCCCTGAGGTGGTGGTAGAACTGGCCTTGGGAGAGACCGCTCCGGTCCATGGCCTCCGCCGACCCCGTGGCCCCCGAGGCCAGTGCCCACAGGAGGCGCAGCCTCTCCCCGTGGGCGACGAGCTCGAGGGTACGGAGGAGTCCTGGGTCCCGTAAGACCTTGGGGACAGCCTCGTCGGAGAAATGCTCGCACCAGGTGGTGGCCCGACCTTCCGGCCCGCGGCGGATTCCGACGATGAGGACCTGAACGCCCTCCCTCTCCCCAAGTCTCACCTGCAACGACCGCAAGGCTTCGGCCACCACCCCGCCGATTCCCGAGGGCGGGGTGGCCGCCACCAGAGCGGCCGTGGCCTGCTCATCAGGTGCAAAGGTCCCTCGCTGGAGGCCAGCAAGGGCATCGGCCAGCTGGCGGAGTTCGGCCTCCAGGTGCCCCAGGTCCCACTTCAACGCCATGTTGTCCTCCGTAGTTACGGATATACGTAGGATAGTAGCAACACTTGGGGTGATGGTCAAGTCCTGTTGATCCCCCGTTGGGCGGGGCGCTGTGCTACGCCCGTCCTTGAACCTTGGCCCAGGTGTCGCGGAGGGTGGTGGTGCGGTTGAACACGGGCACCCCGGGCCGGCTGTCGGGGTCCACGCAGAAGTACCCTTTGCGCTCGAACTGGAACCGCTCCCCCGGCTCGACCTCGGCCAGGCTCGGTTCGAGCTTGCAGCCCGTGAGCACGACGAGGGAGCTCGGGTTCACGTTGGCGATCCAGTCCTCTCCCTCCGGCACGTCGAGGGGATCGGAGACGGTGAACAGCCGGTCGTAGAGCCGGACCTCGCCGTCCACGGCATGACGGGCGGACACCCAGTGCAGGGTCGCCTTCACCTTCCGCCCGTCGGGGGCATCGCCCCCCCGCGTCACCGGGTCGTAGGTGCAGCGGACCTCGACCACCCTCCCCGACCCATCCTTCACGACGTCCACGCACTTCACGAGGTACGCGTAGCGAAGGCGCACCTCCCGCCCCGGGGCGAGGCGAAAGAACCCGGACACGGGGCTCTCCATGAAGTCCTCCCGCTCGATCCAAATCTCCCGGGAAAACGGGACCCTCCGCGTTCCGTACGCGGGGTCCTCGGGGTTGTTCACCGCGTCGAACTGGTCGACCTTTCCCTCCGGGTAGTTCGTGATCACGAGCTTCAGGGGCTCCAGAACCGCCATCCGCCGCGGGGCGCGCCTGTTCAGGTCATCCCGCAGGCAGTGTTCGAGAAGCTCGATTTCGCGGACGCTCTCGGACTTGGAAACGCCGATCCGGCGGACGAAGTCGGCGATCGCTTCCGGCGTGTACCCGCGGCGGCGGATCCCAGCGATCGTCGGCACCCGGGGGTCGTCGAGTCCTCGGGCGTGCCCCTCCTGGACAAGGCGGAGCAGGCGCCGCTTGCTCGTCATGGTGTAGGTCAGGTTGAGCCGCGCGAACTCGATCTGCCGGGGATGGTGCACGCCGAGCTGGTCGAGGAACCAGTCGTACAGCGGGCGGTGGTTCTCGAACTCCAGGGTGCAGATGGAGTGGGTGATCCCCTCGATCGAGTCCGACTGCCCGTGCGCCCAGTCGTAGCTCGGGTAGATGCACCACGCATCACCGGTGCGGTGGTGGCAGGCGTGGAGGATCCGGTACATGACCGGGTCGCGCATGTTGAGGTTGGGGTGGGCCATGTCGATCTTGGCGCGCAGGGTCTTGGCCCCGGTGGGGAACTCGCCGGCCCGCATCCGACGGAACAGGTCGAGGTTTTTCTCCACAGACCGGTTTCGGTACGGACTCTCCACCCCTGGTGGGGTGATAACGCGGTCTCCGTCGCGGATCGGCTGGCCGCGGGTCTGGCTCAGCTCCTCCGGGGACAGGTCGCATACGTAGGCCACACCCTTGCGGATGAGCTCCTCGGCCCACCGGTAGAGCTGCTCGAAGTAGTCCGAGGCGTAGAACTCGCGATCCTCCCAGTCCGCCCCCAGCCAGCGCGCGTCGTGCTTGATCGCCTCCACATACTCGAGGCTTTCCTTCTCCGGGTTCGTGTCATCGAAGCGGAGGTTGAACTTGCCCCCGAACTCCTGGGCGATCCCGTAGCTGAGGAGGATCGCCTGGGCGTGGCCGATGTGGAGGTAGGCGTTCGGCTCGGGGGGGAACCGGGTGTGCACCCGGTCGAACCTCCCCGTCTGGAGGTCGTCGCGGATGATCTCGCGGATGAAGTCCACCGGCTCGGTCACGTCGCTGGGCATGGAGGCGATCTTACCCCAGTCGACCCCTGGGAGAACCCGGTGTCCGCGGACCTACGGCACAGAGATCTGTGATCCGTTGTCCGTGATCCGCGGACCGTATCGGCCCGGTTCGACGGGGCAACAGGATTACGGACCACGGGTAACGGACGACGGGCAACGAGTCCTCGGCCGAAGGTTCCGCGGACGCGTTGCCTGCGCTTCAGTCGCCGGTGAGGCGGGCGACCTCGGCCTCGTCCTCCGTCCACTTAGGCTTCACCTTCACGTGAAGGGAGAGGAACACCTTGTGGCCGAGGAGGTTCTCCAAGTCCACCCGGGCTTGGGTCCCGATCTCCTTCAGCTTCGCGCCGCGGCTCCCGATGACGATCGCCTTCTGCGACTCCTTGGCCACGACCACCGTGGCGTAGATTGACGTGAGCGGCGGATCGGCTCGCTCCTCGATCTCCTCGATGGTGACCGCGGTCGCGTACGGGAGCTCCTGGTAGGTCTCCGCGTACACCTTCTCGCGCACGGTTTCCGCGGCGACGAACGCGAGCGGGCGGTCGGTGGACACTCCCTCTTCGTAGGCGGGCGTGCCCTCCGGAAGGTGGCCGATGATCACGGCGAGGGCCCGATCGAGGTTGGTGCCCTTGGTCGAGGAGATGGGCACGATGTCCGAGAACATCTCCAGCCGGTCGTAGGCGAGGAGGGTCTCGGGGAGGGCGTTCCCCCGGGCCTGATCGCTCTTGTTCACGAGAAGGATCTTCGGGCAGGGCAGCGTCTGAATGCGGGACAGCATCAGGGCGTCGTAGGAGTCCACCTGCCCGCTCGGCTCGACCATGTACGCGACCGCATCCAGCCCGGCGAGGGAGCGCAGCGCTTCCCGCTGGAGCCGAGCGGACAGCTTGTTCACCGGCTGGTGGAGACCGGGCGTGTCCACGAACACGACCTGGGCGTCGGGGGTGGTGAGGATGCAGCGGATGCGGTTCCGCGTCGTCTGGGGCCGCGAGGAGACGATGACCACCTTCCGGCCGACGACGGCGTTGATGAACGTGGACTTGCCGACGTTCGTCCGGCCGACCACTGCGACGGTGCCCGTTCTATAGCTCATGGTGGTTCAGCCCTCCTTGCCGGATCGCCTGACGGACCCGCTCGATCTCCTCGCCGAGGTACCGGTCCTCGCCCGGCGGCGGTACGAGCCCACACAGGGCCTTGTACAGGGGGCGACTCGCCGGGGACAGGTCCTCTTCGCCGGCCAGGGCCACCGCCCACCGCGCCGCCACGCCCTCCAACGCAACCTGAGACAGAGCGTTCTCCGCGATGCGGAGCGTCTTCCAGGCCGATGTGCCGCCCATCGCGTTGTGGTCCTCCTTGCCTCCCGAAGTGGGGATCGAGTCCACCGCTGCTGGGTGGGCGAGGACCTTGTTCTCCGCGGCGAGCGCGGCCGCCGTGTACTGGAGGAGCATCAGGCCGGAGCCCGTTCCGGGTTCCGGGGAGAGGAACGGCGGGAGGCCCCGCCCCTCCGCGGTGAGGAGGACGCTCAGCCTTCGCTCGCAGGACGCCCCTAGCTCGGCGAGCGCGATCCCCAGCCACTCCGCGGCGAAGGCGAGGATCTCCCCGTGGAAATTCCCCCCGGCGAGCGCGGTTCCGCGCCCCTCGGGAAGGATGAGCGGGTTGTCCGTGGCGGCGTTCATCTCTACCCGCAGTCGTCCCTCGACCGCCCACAGAGTCTCGACCACCGGACCGAGGAGCTGGGGGAGGCAGCGCAGCGAGTACGGATCCTGGACATCGGCCTGGTGCGAGTCGGTGAGCGCGCTGCCGGAGAGGAGCTCCCGCAGCCACGCCGCGACCTGGACCTGTCCAGGATGAGGGCGTAGGGCGTGGATGCGTGCGTCCAGGGCTTCCATCCGCCCACGGAGGGCCTGAAAGGAGAGAGCGGCGAACCCCAGCGCCGTCTGGAGCGATCTCCATCCCCAGAGCCAGGCGAGAAAGAGGCAGGCGAGCATGTACGCGGTTCCGTTGAGGAGGGCGAGCCCTTCCTTCGGCGCCAAGTCGGCCAGCGGTGTCAGTCCCGCCCGGCGCAGGGCCTCTCCGCCGGGAAGCTCCTCGCCCCCGAACCGGGCCCGGCCTTCCCCCAGCAGCGGAAGGGCGAGGTGCGCCAGCGGCACGAGGTCGCCCGACGAGCCCACCGAACCTTGCTCGGGGATCAGCGGACACACCCCGGCGTTGAGCATCCCCACCAGGTGGTCTACGACTTCCGGTCGGACTCCGCTTGCGCCTTGCAGGAACGAGTTCAAGCGAAACAGGAGCATCCCCCCCACGATCGCGTCGGGAAGGGGAGCGCCGACCCCGGTGGCGTGGGAGAGGACAATGTTCCTCTGGAGTTGGACCAGGTCCGTCTCGGGAATGCGCACCGTAGACAGGGCCCCGAACCCGGTGTTCACGCCGTATACGGGTTCGCTACGGGCGAGGATCGCCTGGAGCGCCTTGTGCGAGGCTTCGACCTTGGCCCGGGCGGACGCGGCGAGGGCGACGGGGGTTCCCCCGAGGATGATCGCCTCTGCGTCCGTCGGCGTGAGATGCCCATCGAGCTCGATCACGGCAGCCCAGTATAGCCGCGGGGTTTCGCGCAGGGTAGCGGACCCGGTGGGTATACTCGTTCCATGAACCTCCTCGTGTACGGGATCGGCCAGCTCGCCACCCCGCTCGGCCAGGAGCCGCGGCGGGGCGCGGCCCAGGGCGAGCTGACCGTGCTTCGGGACGCGTATGTGGTCGTCAGAGATGGGCGGATCACCGATGTGGGAGAGGGGCGCAGGCCTCGGTTCCTTGGCCCAGCCCTAGATGTGGAGGGCCGGTGTGTGACTCCCGGGCTTGTGGATCCCCACACCCACGCCGTGTTCGCGGGCTCCCGGGTCCAGGAGTTCCTCGCCCGGGCGCGGGGGGAAAGGTACACAGGCGGCGGGATCCTCACCACCGTCCGCGCCACGCGCGAGGCGGACGAGGACGAGCTGGTGCAACTTGCCCGCCCCAGGCTCCTCCGCATGCTCGCCCAGGGGGTCACCACGGTGGAGGTCAAATCCGGGTACGGGCTGACCCTTGCCGACGAGGCCAAGATGCTCCGCGTGGTGCGACGGCTCGATGACGAACTCCCGCTGACGCTCGTCCCGACGTTCATGGGCGCTCACGCCTTCCCCCCCGAGGTCCCCCGGGACGCGTACGTGCGCCTCCTCGTCGAGGAGATGATCCCTGCCGTGGCGCGGGACGGCCTGGCCCGGTTCTGCGACGTGTTCTGCGACCGGGGCTTCTACACCGCGGATGAAGCGCGGGCGATCCTCACCGCGGCAGGGGGTGCCGGGCTCGGGCTGAAGGTCCACGCCGACGAGCTTGTCCATGTGGGTGGAGCCGAGCTCGCCGGCGATCTCTCCGCCACGTCCGCCGAGCACCTCCTCCACGTCTCGGAGGCGGGGATCCGCGCCTTGGCCCAGGGGGGCACGGTGGCGGTGCTCCTCCCGGGGACGGCGTTCGTCCTCGGCGAGCTGTTCCCCCCGCTGCGCGATCTCATCTCGGCCGGGGTGCCCGTGGCCCTGGGGACGGACTTCAACCCCGGCTCGTCGCCGGTCGCGTCGCTGCCGCTGGCGATGTCGCTTGCCATCCTCAAGCTGGGGATGAGCCCTGCGGAGGTTCTCATCGGGACAACCCTCAACGCCGCCGCGGCAGTGGGACTGGAAGACGAGGTCGGGTCCCTGGAACCCGGGAAACGGGCCGACCTCGTGGCGTGGGACGCTCGCACCTACGAGGAGATTCCGTACTGGATCGGGGGGAATCTCGCCTGGGCGGTGGTGCGGGGAGGAGTTGTCCTCCCCCCTCACCCGTTCTCTCTCCCACGGGGAGGAGAGGGGAAGAACGATCGCTCTGGGTAGATGGACAACCTACGGGTCTACGCCTACGCCAAGCTCAACCTGACCTTGCGGATGGTCGGCCGACGGGCCGATGGCTACCACGAACTCCAGTCCCTCGTCACGGCGGTGGACCTCGCGGACCGGATCACGCTCACCCCAGCAGAACAGGGGATCGCACTCGTCGCCCCGGCCGGCCTCGGGCCTCCGGAGCGCAACCTCGCCCTCCGCGCCGCGCGGGCCCTCCTGCTTGGGGATCGACCGGGGGTGAGGATCGAACTGGAGAAGGAGATCCCTGCCGGAGCCGGCCTCGGAGGGGGGAGCTCCGACGCTGCGGCGGTGCTTGCCGGACTGAACGAGCTTTTCTCTTTGGGCAAGTCGCTCAGCGAGCTCCAGGGGATTGGGGCGGGCCTCGGGGCCGACGTTCCGTTCTTCTTGGGACCCAGCCCGGCGTGGATCGAAGGGATTGGGGAGAAGATCACCCCGGTTGACGTCGCGCTCCCCGCCGCGTTCCTCGTCCTCGTCCCGCGCTTCCGTTGCCCAACGCCGGAGGTGTACCGAGCGTTCGACGGTCTACGTCTTCCGCTCTCCCCTCCTTGGCTCGGTGGGTCTGCTCGGGAAAACATGACCTTCACGAACGACTTGTGGTCGGCGGCAGTCCACCTCTACCCCGAGCTCCGCCGAGTCCGCGACCTCCTCTCCAATGTGGCCCCGGGGGTGGTGGCGATGACTGGTTCTGGATCAGCCCTATTCGCTCCGTTCCCCTCCCGCGTTGAGGCCGAGGACGCAGCCGACCGGCTTCGCTCCCGATTCACGGGAGAGATCTTCGTTGCATCGCCAAGTGCCTGGGGATACCGTATCCAGCGATGAGGATCGCCATCGACGGGCCGGCGGCGGCAGGAAAGACGACCCTTGCCCGTTCCCTCGCCGAGGCCCTCGGGTACCTGTTCGTCCCCACCGGGGCGATGTACCGTGCGGCGGCCCTTGCCCGCCAGCGCCAGATCCCATTGGAATCGATGGAGATCTCCGTGGAAGGGGGGGGGCGGGTCTCTCTCTGCGGAGAGGACGTGACGGATGTGCTGTCCCGTCCTGACCTCGATGAGCTGTCGTCGCGGGTGGCTGTGGACAGCCGCGTTCGACGGCGCCTGGTGGAGATCCAACGGCGCATCGCCGCGAACGGGAGCGTGGTGATGGAGGGGCGGGACATCGGCACGGTGGTCCTCCCCGACGCTGAGCTGAAGATCTACCTCTGGGCGACGGAAGAGGAGCGGGCCCGACGGCGGCACGAGGAGCAGCGTGGGGAATTGCGGGAGATCCTGGCTGGCATTCGACGGCGGGATGAGCGCGACTCTACCCGGCCTGACTCGCCCTTGCGTGAGGCTTCGGACGCGGTGGTCGTGGACACGACCGGGAAGGATCCTGCCGAAGTTCTCATGTCTGTGCTGAACCTCGTGGCGGAGCGCCGTGCGCACTCTTCTCGCTGATCGCTTTCGCGACGTCGCGTACGGGTGTTTCGTAGGCTTCTGCTGGCCGATTGTCGTGGTCCTGTTCCGGCTGTCGGTGAGCGGACGTCATCACCTACGTGGAGGCGGAGTGCTCGTTGCCGCTCATCGTTCGTACTGGGACACGGCCCTTCTCGGTGCTGCCTGTGGTCCGTTCCGACGGATCACCTTCCTAGCTCGGCACGGGCTCCTCCGGAACCCGGTCTTGGGGCCACTCGTGCGGCTGTTTGCTGTGCCCATTGACCGTGAGGCGTTCGGGATCGCCGACTTCCGCCGGGCCCTCGCGGTAGCCAAACGAGCACGCTTCCTGGGCATCTTCCCCGAGGGAACAACCCGGCCTGGCGCGGAGCCGAAACCGGGAGCCGTCAGGTTCGCCGATCGGCTGGATCGCCCCCTCATTCCGGTGAACATCGTCGCCCGCGGCCCGTACCCGCCGCAGCGCTTCCTGCGGATCCCGGTGCGGTTCCCCCGGATCGAGGTTCGGATCGGTTCTCCCATCACGGTGGCGGAACTAGGCCGCGGGCTCTCCGCCGATCTGCCCCGTTCCGATCGTCACCGCGTTCTCACCGAGCGGCTGATGGGCCTCATCCACGCGGCGTGATTTGAGCCTCCCCTAGGGCGGGGATAAGATCCTCGTGTTTGCCCACGCGGGGTTCGCCGTGTGACTCGCATTGTCGCGGGCCCGAAAACGGGGAAACCAACAGAGGTGGTTTCGGTATGGTGGAGTGGATCGAGATGGAAGAGGCGCTCGATGAGAGCGACGTGCGGCTGTTCAGCCGCGGGGACACGGTGCGAGGCCGTGTGGTTCAAGAAGCAGGTCAGGACATCCTTGTGGACATCGGGTACAAGTCCGAGGCCGTCCTCCCCAAACGCGAGCTTGCCCCCCATCGTGAAGTGGCTCAGCCGGGAGAAGAGATCGACGTTCTCATCACCTACATCGATGAGGAGAACGGTACAGTGTTCATCTCCGAGCGGCAGGCCTACTTCGCGAAGCGCTACGGCGAACTGGAACGGGCCTACAAGATGGGCGCCTCCGTCCCGGGTGTGATCCTCGACGAGGTCGGGGAGGCGGGGTACAACGTCAGCCTGGGCGGCATTCGCGCCTTCCTTCCTGCCTCTCATCTCGGGAAGGGCATCTCCACCAAGATCGATCGATTGAAGGGCAAGGACCTCGAGTTCCGGATCATCGAGTTCTCCCGTCGCAACCGGAACATCGTCGTCTCCCGCCGCGAGTTCCTGAAGGAGTTGGAGGAGAAGGAGCGTGACGCGTTGTTCGCCACCCTCACTCCGGGAACCGTGGTCGAGGGGATGGTGAAAAGCGTGGTGGACTTCGGGGTATTCGTGGACGTGGGAGGGCACGACGGCCTTGTCCATCGTACCGAGATCTGTTGGAAAGACGTCCCCGTACCGCCTCCTGAGAAGTTCGAACCCGGTCAGAAGGTCCAGGTGATGGTGCTCGAGGCGGATCGAGAGGAGGGGCGGATCTCCCTGTCCATGAAGCGGTTGCGCCCCGATCCGTGGCAGGGGATCGTCGAGCGCTATCCCTCGAAAGCGCGGATCAAGGGCAAGGTCGTCTCTGTGACTGATTTCGGCGCGTTTGTCGAGCTCGAAGAGGACGTGGAGGGGCTCATCCACATCTCGGAGCTCTCCTGGACCACCCCGAAACATCCCAAGGACGTGGTGAGCGAGGGCGACGAGGTGGAAGTGGTGATCCTCACCGTGGACGCGGATCGGAAGCGGATCAGCCTGTCCCTGCGCCGGGCTCTGCCCGATCCGTGGGACGACGTCGGGCACCGCTACCCGCGGGGCGCGCTCGTGGAGGGTAAGGTCACGAACATCACCGACTTCGGGGCGTTCGTGGAGCTCGAGCAGGGCGTGGAGGGCCTCATCCATATTTCGGAGATCTCCTGGCAACGGGTGGGACACCCCAAGGAGGTCCTCGAACCCGGGCAGAGCGTTCGGGCGATCGTGCTCAAGGTGGATGAAGAGGAACGACGGATCAGTCTCTCGTTGCGCGCGCTGCAGCAGGATCCGTGGGAGGAGTTTCTCGAGCAGTACTCCGTGGGTTCGGTCGTGTCGGGTCCCATTACCCAGATCAAGGACTTCGGGGCGTTCGTCCGCATCACCCCGGCGGTGGAGGGACTAATCCACGTGTCGGAGATCTCGCCCGACCGTATCGCCAGCCCCTCCGAAGCGCTCCGGTTGGGGGAAGAGGTATCGGCGAAGATCATCGGAATCAACGAGTCCAAGCGCCAGGTGCGCCTCTCGATCAAGAAGATCTCCGAGGATGTCGAGGACGTGGAGAAGGATCGGTTCCTCACCCCTCAGGCCGGGCGCGAGACGTTCACGTTGCGGGAGCGGCTGAAGGGTCTGACCGAAGAGGAGACGGAGTAGATTCGAGCGCCACGACCGCTGCCGCGTAGCACGCGGTGTGGGTCAGAGATACGGGGTAGAAACGGCCATGCCAGGCGAGGCAGGGCCGTTTCCCTTTCGTGACGAGCTCGATCTCGCGGAACGGAACAGCGCGGCCGATCGCTTTGCAGAACGCCTCTTTCGCCGCGAACCGGGCCGCCAGCCGTTGGGCGGCGAGCGGAGGAGAGGAGCGTGCGTAGGCGAGCTCGGCCTCGGTGAACAGACGCCGCAATCGCTCCATACCTTTGCGCTCGACGAGGGCGGAGATGCGGGCGACCTCGACGAGGTCCACGCCTAGAGCGAGCATCGCCGGAGGCGAGATCTCTCTGCGGCGAGGATCGCCTCCACCCTCGCTACCGCTCGATCGAGCACGTCGTTCACCACGAGGTAGTCGAACTCCGGGATGTGGCGTACCTCCTCGTCAGCGATTGCCAACCGGGCGGCGAGCGTCGCGCCCGTTTCCGTGCCGCGGCCGCGGATGCGGCGCACCAGTTCGTCGCGGCTCGGGGGGACGAGGAACACGAGGACCACCGGGTGAGGGAGATCAGCGCGACGGAGGGCGAGCGCGCCCTGAACCTCGACGTTGATGACCACGTCCCGACCTGCGATAAGGCGCGCTGTGACCTCCCTGCGGGGCGTGCCGTACCGGTGCCCGCCGTACGCGGCCCACTCGAGGAGAGCCGCGGCCTCGATCATCCGGCTGAACTCTGCATCGGATACGAAGTGGTAGTCGCGGCCATCCACCTCGTCGGGGCGGCGGGGGCGGGTGGTGGCGGACACGGAGAACGCGAGGCCGGGATCCCGACGAAGGATCTCCGCGATAACCGACGACTTCCCGGCGCCGGACGGGCCCGCGATCACGAGAGCGATTCCGTGCCCTTCCTGCACCGTCCAGCCTTCCGGAAGGAAGTCCTTCATTCGACGTTCCGGGCCTGTTCCCGGATCCGATCCACCGTAAGTCGGATCATCCCCGCCACCTGAGCCAGGTCCGCCGATCGGGCCTTGGCAGACAGCGTTCCCGCCTCGCGCCCCATCTCCTGGGCGAGGAAATCCAGCTCTCGCCCCACTGGAACCACAGCGCCGAGGAGTTCCGTGAACCGGCCGAGGTGGCTCGTCAGCCTGTCCAACTCCTCCTGGACATCACTCCGCTCCGCCCACAGGACGAGTTCGGTCGCGATCCGTACCGGATCAGCCTCGACCTTCAGCTCTTCAATCCGTGAAGCAATTCGGGCCCGTGCGTCGTCGAGGGCGTGCGGGGCCAGCCGCTCGGCCTCCGCGACCGCCGCGCGGAGCTGATCGGCCTCACGGGCCAGGGCCGCCCGCAGCGATGCCCCCTCCTTCTCCCGTGCAGCGACCACGGCCCCCATCGCCTCGGTGAGAGCCTGTTCTAGGATCGGCCCCACATCCTCCTCTTCTGGGGCTGCCTCAGCGAACACGCCGAGGGTGAGAAGGTGGGCCAGCGACGGCGGGTCGGGAAGGCCCAGTTCCCTCTGAAGCTGGGTCAGATCGCGGAGGTACTGCTGGGCGGAGTCGAGCCCGAGCCGCTTGGGCCGGTTGCCGGCTTCCCAACGTACGTAGAGGTCAAGGGAGCCACGCACGAATGCCTCTCGCAACCGCTCCTCGCAGCGCTGGGCAAGGAGGGGAAACTCGGCAAGCCCCCGCACCCGGGCTTCAAGAAAGCGGTGGTTGAGGCTGCGCAGGTCCACCTGGACAGCGTGCTGTCCAATCGCAGCCCGTGCTCGGCCGAACCCCGTCATGCTACGCAACGTCGTCCACCTGCCTGAACAGGACCGCGGCATACCCCACCACCTGCTCGAGGTGCCCCGCTACCTCACCCGAGGTGCGGTAGTCGAGCAGCTCGGCCCCAAACAGCCCCGCCTCCCGTGCCGCAGCGAGGAGAAGCGCGATCGCTCCCACACCGCAGATCGAGATCTGGTATCGGATCACAGTCGCGTAGAACCCGTCCACATCCAGGTTCAAGATCGCGGCGAGAGCGCGGCGGTCCTTCTCGCGTGCCGTCTCGTCCGGTTCGTAATGGGTGAGGTCGCTCGACGCGAGGAGCGCCACCGGACGGCCGGCGACGAGCTTTCCGAGCGCGGTGCCGACGACCGCGGCGTGCTCAGGGCCCAGGTGCTGGACCACGACCGGGACAACGGGCACCGGTCCGAACAGGTGGCGCAGGAACGGCAGCTGAACCTCGACCGAGTGCTCGTCAGCAAACGGGAGGTCCGACAGGTCGGCGGATAGGGCTTCGGCGACGCGACCGCTGAGGTCGGCAGGGACCGAGAACTCGCCGAGCGGCGTGTCCCAGGTTCCAGGCTCCCCCACCGTGATCGGCCCGCCGAGGCCGGTGTGGTTGGTGCCGAGGACGATCACGGCCTCGGGCCGTCCCAGTGTGGCGAGCGCCCGATATCCCGCTCCCGCTACCCTGCCTGAGTAGCGGTACCCAGCGTGGGGGAGCAGGGCTCCCACTGGGCCTGTGAGATCCCGAGCGGGGACGAGGTCCCGATGGTCCCCGCCCAAGGCCGCCTTGACCTCGTCATGAAGCCTCTGCGAATCGGCGGGGTAGAACGTACCTGCTGCGCACGGCCAACGTCTGCCCATCGGCTCATTGTACCGAGGATGGAATCCGGACCGCAACGCTTGCTCCTCACGCGGGCGAAGGCTAGAATGCTCACGTCCTGGGAGATCGGCTAACGGTAGGCCGACGGGCTCTGGACCCGTTAGTGGGGGTTCGAATCCCTCTCTCCCAGCCATGGGATCAGACGACGCCCTTCGGCTATCAGGTCAAAGGCTTTGTTGTAGATGGGTTCTATGGTATCGTCGGTCAGTCCGCAGTTCCCGACTGGCGTCCTGGGGGATCTCGCCGCCTCAGAGGCGTCTTGGTGCGCATGCAGTTCAGGAGCGCGCTAAAGGAGTTCCAAAAACGTCTCAACGTCTTCTGTGGACGGCCCGTGATCTGCGACCGCCGCGCCGTCTCGGACCTTCACCGCGGGGCGCGGTTCTTTCGAAACCGTTGAATCAGGGTGGGCACTTCCTGTGGCGCCAGCATCGCCTCGTGCCTCGTTCGCGTGATTCACTGTTTGTAGCCGGCGGACGGCCACTCGGCAGACGGGGGCGTGGGAGCCTGGGGTGCCCGAGTTGTGTTCAGAAGCTTGACTTCGCTTGCGCGCGGGTCGGGAGGTCCCGCTTCTGTGGTCGGGGTGAGTCCTCCCGGTTCAACAGCCGGTCCTCTCGATCTCCACTCCGTCTTGTTCGAGGGCCCCCGCTTCAAGGCATCCCCACCACTCTAGGGTTGACCTAGACAACATTTTCCGCCGTTCTCGAACTCCTTCCTTGACTGTCCTCCCTCATTCGCTATCATGGCAACGATTTCGGAGACCGATTTCCTATGATCCGGCAGCCGACTATACGGCAAGTCGCAGCGCTGGCAGGTGTCTCCCCCAGCACCGTCTCACGGGTGCTCAACGGGAACGATGGGCAGCATATGAGACCGGCGACGCGAGATCGGGTGCTGGAAGCGATTCACGAACTGGACTATACGCCTCAACGGGCAGCGCGATCCTTGCGTCGCCAACGCTCCCAGGTGCTCGCTATCCTCCTCCCCGACATCTCCAACCCGTTCTTTGCTCTGCTCGCTCGCGGAGTGGAGGCCGTGGCCTTCGATGCAGGATGCTCAACACTGATCTGCGATAGCGACAATCTGGTCCCTAAGGAAACGCGCTATCTCTCGCTCCTCCTCGCAGAAAGGGTTCAGGGCGTCGTGCTTGTCCCTGTTGCACAACCGGATCGGGATGCGATCGACCGATTGGCCCGTTGTGGTGTGCGTGTGGTGGTCGCGGACCGAGAGGTTCGTGGGCTGCCCACGATCAGCGCGGACAACAGGGCGGGCAGTCGGATGCTCACAGAGCACCTGTTGGAGCTTGGCTACCGTCAGATCGCCTACATCGCGGGGCCCTCGGATGTGAGCACGGCGAATGATCGCCTTGCGGGGTTTCTCGATGCTCTGAGGGCCAGGAACATGTCCCCCGTCTGTGTGAGGCACAGTCCGTATACGTATGAGTCTGCCTACGCTACCGCCAAGGCGATCCTGGCGCGCAGTGTCCTCGACGCCATCGTTGCCGCGAACGACTTGATGGCTGTCGGGGTCATGCGCGCCGCCGAGGAACTGGGAAGGGCTGTGCCTGACGATCTTGGTGTCGCGGGATTTGACCATGTGCCGTGGGCAGCGTTCGTCCGTCCTCGGTTGACCACAGTGGAAGTGCCCGCCCGACACATGGGCACAGAGGCGGCGCGGATGCTTCTGGAAGGGAGCGTCGAATCGCTGCTGCTCCCGGTGCGGATCATCCCAGGGGAAACCTGTTCCCGAAGGAGCATGCGATGAGCGGATGGCATATTCGGATGAGGCGGTTGTTTGCTGCTGACGGGCGCGCTGTGGTTGTCGCCCTCGATCATGGGCAGCACAAGGGGAACCTGCCCGGGCTTTCGCCGTTTCGGGAGACGATCCGTCAGGTCGTTGAGGCGGGAGCGGAGGGTCTCATCCTGAACCCTGGGGCCATGCGTATGGGGGGGGAAGTCTGCGATCGCAACGTCTCGCTGATCCTGAGAGTCACAGGTGCGAGCACCGATCGAGATCCTTGCTTCGATTACCACAGGCTGATTCTGCCTGTGGAGGATGCTGTCGCCGCCGGAGCGGACGCGGTGATTGCCATGGCCTTTGTGGGAGGCAAGGGTGAAGCGCCATCCTTGGCACAGCTGGCCCGTGTGGCTTCAGCCTGCCGACGCTGGGGGATGCCGCTCATCGCGGAGATGCTCATGTCGGTACCGGAGCGGTTTCATGACCTGGAGTGGATCGAACCTGCGACCCGGGTTGCGTACGAGCTGGGAGCCGATGTGGTCAAGGTCTACGGAGCGAGCGAAGAGGGGTTCGACAACTTAGTACGGGAGTGCCCTGTGCCAGTACTGGCTGCAGGTGGACCGGGCGGTGACGATCCCATCGCGCTCGCCCGGAAGGTGATCGCCTCAGGAGCGGCGGGCGTGGCCTTCGGACGATCGGTATTCGGATCGCACGATCCGGGAACCGTTGTGCGGAGGTTGGTCGAAGTTGTGCACGGTGTGAAAGGAGGAGCGCATGTGGACCGTTAAGCGGTGGACGGGACCAGGTCTGGCGGTGGTCTCCTGCTTGCTGGCGTGCTGGGCAGCGCAGGCGCAGCCCATCGAGGGGACTGTGCAAGTCCTGAACGGCACTGGGACACAGGCAGGTGCAATGGGTCTTGCCGGTGTTGTGGTGAGCGACGGACACACGATAACGCTGACAGATGCCGATGGCCGGTTCGCACTGGATCTTGCTGATGGGGCACGGTTCGTCTGGATCTCCGTACCCAGCGGGTTTCGCCCCGAGAACGGCTGGTATCGATCCCGTTCTGGGGACGAGGTGTATGACTTCACCCTTGTGGAAGTGGACGACAGCGGGCCGTTGGTGTTCGCCCTGTTGGCGGACGTCCACTACGCACCTGATCCAGAGCAGTTCAAGGACGCTCTCATCGATCGACGGATGGTTGTACACCCCGACGGGGTTCTCGATGAACTGACCCGTGAGCTGAACGACCTGTGCCCGGATTTTGTGATCCTCGTCGGCGACTTGGTGGCTGATGCACAACGGCCCAGTCCGGATCGCGTGGCGGAATGGATGACCATTGTGGGCGACCTGTTGCCGGCCCGCCTTGGCGTCCCCTTCTATGCCACCGTCGGGAATCACGATGTCGTTAGAGATGAGGCGATCGGGACCCGACCGTACGAACAGGTGTTTGGTCCGACGTATTACTCGTTTGGCATGAAGGGAGTGCACTGCGTTGTCCTGAATACGAACTACCTTTCGGGGGGAAGACTCGTCTACGGCATCGACGCGGCGCAGCTGGCGTGGGTGCGCGCCGACTTGGCACAGGTTCCTGAGCATATCCCTGTCCTGGTCTTCGCACATCAACCGTCGTGGGATTGGGCTGCCACGCCCGAGAACGCGGCGCTGTTCGATTTGCTGGCCGAGATGGAGATCACCGCTCTTCTGACAGGACATTGGCACACCAACGCCATGCTGCGGGAGGCCCCGTTCCCCGAATGGACTTCGGGGGCTGTGTCCGGCGCTTGGTGGGAAGGGCCTGGGCCAGATGGATCGTCGTTCGGCTATCGCGTCCATCGCCTCCAACGGGGGCGACTGGATTCGATCTGGCGGGAGATCGGTGCCGGTGAGCAAGTTCAAATCCCATCTCCTGCATCGGCTATCCTGGCGTGGGCCGACCGGGCGATCGCCCAAGTGTGGGGACGAGCTGTGGGAGCCGTTCACTGGTGGGATGACGGGCCGGAGATCCGTCTTGAGGTTCACAGCAACGGGTTGTGGAGCACAGCGTCGGGGTTCCTCAACGTGTCCGTCCTCGAACCCGGCTACCGGACCCTCAATGTGCGGTTCTCTCTGGAGGACGGCAGTACAGCTGCCGGGATACGTTCATTCTATGTGCTGAGCCCAGAGTTGACGCTGGAGGATATCTTCACCCATCCGGAGACGTTCCAGGGACGTTTCGTGGCTGCGCCGAACCTTCAGGTTCGGGCTGTGATGGGGTCCGATATCTCAGCAACAGATGGTACGAGGACGATGATCATCAACAAGGTTCCCTTCGCGCTCAAGCGTGGGGATAGGATCGGAGTCCTTGGCTTCTATCATCCAACCAGCACGACGCCGTTCAAGGTGTTCGTCCCGTACTTCTACACCAAGGATGAGGGCAAGTGATCCCGTTCTTCAAAGGAGGGCTGATGAGAGGTAGGTGTACGTGGCTGGCTGCGTTGTTCTGTGTCTTGCTGCTGGCGGGAACTGCGGCAGCCCGGGTCTCGCTGAAGTTCGTGACGCCGGCATGGCAACCGGAGATGGTGGACGAGATCGAGGACGTCGTTGCGGAGTGGAATGCCGCGAACCCAGGAATCCACATCGAGCTGGTGTGGGTACCGTGGGAGAACATCAACGACTATCTGTTGACCAGCTTCCAGGCAGGGCAAGCGCCTGATCTGTTCCACCAGGACGCTGTCATGTGCTACGAGTACGGGCTGCTGGGGTATGCGGAGCCGCTGAACGCGTACATCGACGCGGCAACGTGGGATGACATCACAGAACGCAGCTGGGAAGAGGTAGCCGATCCCCAAGGCTTGATCTACGGGACCCCCTTCCTCCAGGAGACGCAGGTGATCTTCTACAACCGCGCCATGTTCCGCGAAGCGGGGCTGGAAGTCCCCGAAGACGGGATGCTCACATGGCAACAGCTACGGGAGTATGCGCAGACCCTTACCCGACGGGACGCGCGCGGCAATGTGACGACCTGGGGTCTCATGGCGCCATTGGAACAACGGCTGTGGTGGTGTCTTGTTGCGCAGAACGGCGGGCGGGTGCTCCGCGAGGGCGATGACGGACGGTGGTTTGTGGACATCGACGATGCAGCCAAGGAAGCAATCCGTTTCTACATCGATCTCGTCATTGTCGACCAGGTGATGTCGCGCGAGATCTTGAGCTACGACTTCATGAGCTTGCTTGCCGGGTTCCGTGATGGCCGGTACGCGATGTTCAGCTTCGGGTGTTGGGTACGGCAGTGGCTGGAGATGGTGGGGCGCAAGCAGCTGGATTGGGGAATGCTTTGGGTGAAGGGGCCGGTGCGCAATGTGACCGAGGCGAATCCTCAAGCGGTGGGCATCTACGCGGGATCAAAGCATAAGGACGAGGCGGCCCAGTTCTTGAGGTTCTTCACCAACACGGAAAACCAGGTACGACTTGCCAAAGCGGATTGGCTGTTCCCGACACGTTCCTCAGCCCTGGAGCGTCCGGAGTTTCGCAGCGCGGAGTTCCAATGGGATGTGGCGTACCAGTGGCTACCGTACGCCGAAGACGTGAAGCCACAGATGTTCGGCATTCTGGCCTGGGAATGGCAGTCGTTCATCCCGCAGATAGAGCTGGTCATCTTGGGGAGACAGACCCTTGAGAGCGCGCTGCAGGCAGCGACGGTTCAGGGCAACCAGTTCCTCAGAAGGATGGGGCTGCAATGAGGGAGGGAGGTGATCGGAGGGGGCACACGTTGGTGGGGATCGGACAACGGACACGTACCTGATGAACGAACAAGGAGGTAGGCTGTGAAGCGAGTTCTGAGCATGGGAGTGGTGGCGGCACTGGTGGCCGGGGTGTTCGCGATGGGGCAAGTTCCGACGCCGGCTGGCGATGTTGTGCTGACCCTGTCGGGCTCAATCGCGTTGCGCAATGCCGATGAGGTATTCCAGTTCGATCTGGACATGCTGAAGGCGTTGCCCTTCGTCGCGTATGAAGTGGAAGACCCCTGGCTGGGCACGCAGGTGTATGGGGGGGTAGATCTCAGCTCTCTTCTGCACTACGTGGGCATTCCCGCAGCGGCGAAGCGAGCCGTCATTGTCGCTTCGGATGCGAAGGAGTTCCCGGTAGAGATCAAGGACGCGCTCTACTACCCGATCCTGATTGCGTACTCCTCCGGCGGGGAGAGGATCCGTGCCAGCCGTGGCGGACCGCTCAAGCTTGTATTCCCGTACCAGATCGAGGGCGTGGAGGATCTCTACGCGCCTGAGATGTGGTCGTGGTTCGTAGTTGAGATCCGGATCGAGTACTGAACTCTGCCTATAGGCGAGGGGGGAACCTCCGTTCCCCCCTCGCCAACGGCATTGCACGACCTCCAACGGTCGACTTAAAGGGGCGCTCACGGACATGAAGCCCGAGCGAATGAAAGCAGCGGAGCTTGCAGCTCTGGGACGGATCGCGATTCGCGAGGTGCCCGTCCCCGACGTCGAAGCTGGCGACGTCCTCCTCAAGACGCTGGCCGTCGGGCTCTGCGGCACAGATATCAAGGCTTATCGCCGTGGGCATCCGTTCTTTCAGCCCCCGTGCGTCCTCGGACATGAGGTGGTAGGGGTGGTCGTGTCCGTGGCTTCCCAGGTGGTGGGGATGGCACCGGGCATGCGACTGGCCTGTGCGCCGTACGCCGAGTGTGGTGTCTGTGCGATCTGTCGGCGGGGCCTTGGCGAGCTCTGCAACAACAAGGACTTCATCTCAGGAGCGCTGCAGGAGTACGTCCGGGTGCCAGGGAACATGGTGGGCAGAGCGATCGTCCCCGTACCGGCTGCTCTTGATGACGCGACCGCCACGCTCTTCGAACCGCTCGCATGCGCGATGAACGGGATCGAGCGGGCGCGTGTGACGCGTGGCGGAACGGTGCTGGTGATCGGTGGAGGGCCGATGGGGGCCCTGTTGGCCTTGCTGGCCCGCGCGCGTGAAAACCGGGTTCTGGTGAGCGAGATCAACGGAATCCGGAGGCGGCGTCTGGAGCAGCTGGGCCTGGCTGCGATCGACCCTACGAATGTCCCGCTCTCAGAGGCGTTGGAGACGGCTTTCGGGGCTCCCAACGCCGAGAAGGTGTTGGTCGCAGTGGGCCATCGCCACGTTGCCGAGACAGCGGTGGGCCTGACCGCCCCTGGCGGGAGCGTGCTCCTGTTCGGCGGCCTTCCCAAGGGGGAGGTCATGTCTGTGGATCCCTACGACATTCATTACCGCGAGGTCTCGGTGGTGGGGAGTTTCGGATACCGGCTCGCCCACTTCCGGAGCGCCGCAGCGTGGGCAGCTGAGCACGCCGGCGAGCTGAAACAGCTCATCACTGCAGTCACGTCGTTCTCGTGCGTTGGCGATGCGTTCGCCGCGGCAGAGCGAGGCGACGAAATGAAGATCGTTGTCGGGTTCACCGATGCGGAGTAGTTCAACGATCTCACGTTGGCCGGGGGGCGAGGGGCGTCGTGCGCTTCCTTTCCTGTTGCCGGCGCTCGTTGTGCTGTGCATGGTCAGCCTGTACCCCTTGGTCCAGGGCGTCTCGAGGGTGTTCTACTCGTATCGCGCCCTCGCGCGTCAGGATGTGTTCAGTGGGTGGGAGAACTTCACGCTGCTGCTTTCTGACCCCACGTTCAGCGCCGCTTTTCTGAACAGCATTGTCTGGACAGCGACCAGCGTGGCGGGAATGTTCCTCTTGGGGTACGCGCTCGCCACCATGCTCAACTCGAAGCACCTGCGGTTCCGCAGGTTCTTCCGAACCGCCTCGCTCGTCCCATGGGCGCTTCCGGGAGTCGTCATCTCGCTCATCTGGAGGTACATCTTCCTCCCCAACGGCCCCCTCAACGCGGTGCTGGGTTCGCTCGGGCTCAGGGGTCCGGAGTGGTTGACGAACCCCAGCCTTGCCCTGTGGACCTGCGTGATTGCCACCGTTTGGATGGGGACGCCGTTTGTCACGGTCATGTTGCTGGCCGGGCTGCAGTCGCTGGAGCCGGAGCTTCTGGAGGCGGCTGCTATCGACGGGGCCAGTTACATTCAGTCGCAGGCGCACGTCATCATGCCGAGCATGCGCAAGATGATTCTCATTGTGCTCACGCTTGAGACGATCTGGACGTTCAACTCCTTCGACATCGTGTTCGTGCTCACCAAAGGAGGGCCGGGCAGCGCATCCATGACGCTCCCCTTGTATGCGTACCAGAACGCCTTCATGTACTACCAAGCCGGCTATGGCGCGGCTATCGGCGTGGTGATTCTGTCCGTGTTGCTCCTGGCTGTGGTCTTCTACATCCGGGAGGTACTGCGATGAGCCTCCGTCCGTGGCGTGTAGCGCTGCTCCATGTCTGCGTTGTGGTGATGATCGGGGTGCTCACATTCCCGTTGATCCTGCTGGGTTTCAACTCCCTGAAGTCTGAGGTGGAGATCTTCGATGCGCCGTTGGGGATTCCCAAAGCACCCACGCTGGCGAACTTCCGCTCCGTGATGCTTGGGACGACGTTCTCCGTCAACATGCGCAACAGCTTCATCGTTGCCGTCAGTACGGTGTTGTTGGCGGTGGTGGTGACTGCTCCTGCCGGGTATGCGATGTCCCGGTTCAGGTTTCGGGGGCGCACGCTGTTTTCCATGTGGTTGCTGGCCACCCAATCTTTCCCGGGCATCATCATGGTGCTCGGTCTGTTCACCGTGCTCACGGTGTACGGGTTGGTGGATCGCCTGCCTGGGTTGATCATGATGCACACGAGTTTCAGCATGCCGTTTTCGATCTGGCTGCTGAAAGGGTACTTCGACAAAATCCCCGTGGAACTTGAGGAGGCTGCGCGTATCGACGGGTGCAGTCGTCTGGGATCGCTCGTGAGGGTCGTCTTCCCTCTTTCCGTCCCCGGGCTCCTGGCGGTGGCGACCTTCTCGCTTCTTCTGTCTTGGAACGAGTTTTTCTTCGCGCTTGTCGTCATGCGCAGCAATGTGAACTACACGCTTCCCGTGTACTTGGCGCGCTTCGTCGGGTCTGGGGGGGTCGTGCAGTGGGGACCTCTCAGTGCTGCAGCGCTTCTCGCGACGTTGCCCGTGCTGCTTCTGTTCCTGTTGGGTCAGCGGTATCTGGTTTCCGGGCTGACGGGGGGGGCGGTCAAGTGAATCGCCGTGCACCATCCGCAGTTCGGCGAGTTGCCGTCGTAGTGCACTCTGGGGC
>DLNB01000064.1:19524-26388 GCA_002479455.1 Acetothermia bacterium UBA7521 | reverse complement strand
CTCCACAAGGTGGAGGAAGAAGAACAGCGGGACCACGGTCAGGACCCGCGACCACGGGTAGAGGACGAGGTACGCCCCCAGAACCCCCGCAATCGCCCCCGATGCCCCAACCATCGGCACCGTCGTCCGCGGAAACACCGCCAGCTGCAGGAGCGCTGCTCCGGCGCCCGCGAGGAGGTAGAACAGGAGGAACCTCCACCGCCCCATCGCCGCCTCGACGTTGTCGCCAAACACCCACAGGTAGAGCATGTTCCCCAGCAAGTGGAGCCATCCCCCGTGGAGGAACATCGAAGTGAACAGCGTGAGCCAGATCGGGAACGGAACACGGGGGGGCAAGTCTTGCCCTGACCAGATCTCCGCCGCCACAAGTCCGTAGCGGATCACAAATTCATCGCGTTCCATCACCGGGTACAAGCACCCTTGCCCGAACCGACGGTAGAGAACCGGGCTGAACCCGGGAGCTGGCTGCCCGAAAGCAGTTTCCCATGCACAGCGGTCGAGGAACACCAGACGTTGGTCGGAGTAGCTGAGGGTGTACAGAAACCCCACGATATTCAGAGCGATGAGGGCGATCGTGACGTAGGGCACGATTCCGCTCGGTCGACCGTCGCGCAGTGGGATCATCTTAGGCTCCTCGATTCCATTCTAGCGGCCGGGCAGAGTGGGGGGTAGTTGTGCTCAGAGGTCGCCGATACTACCATGCGCAAGGATAAGGAGGGTGACGGTGGAACTACTGCGCAAGCTGTCCGAGGCGGCCGGGATCCCTGGCCACGAGGAAGGTGTTCGGACGATCGCCCGCACGGCCCTCAAGGGTCACGTGGACACGATCGAAGTGGATCGACTGGGAAACCTCATCGCCCACAAGAAGGGCAGGAGCCCGAAGGTTGTCGTGGCTGGCCACATGGACGAGATCGGGTTCATCGTGTCCCACGTGGACGAGGAGACGGGATTCCTGCGGATCGAGCCGGTAGGAGGATTCGACCCCCGCACCCTCATCGCGTCGCGGGTCACGGTCCACACCGCGGGCGGCGCCCTCATCGGACTCATCGGGACGAAACCGATCCACATCCTCACCGAGGACGAGAAGAGAAAGGAGCTCCGCGTTCAAGACCTGTTCGTAGACCTGGGGCTCCCGGGGAAGGCAGTCGCCAAGAAGGTGCGAATGGGCGACCCGGTAACCCTGGTCCAGTCGTTCACCCGCGTCGGGAAACTCCTATCGGGCAAGGCCCTCGACGACCGGCTCGGCGTGTACGTAGGGATCGAGGCCATGCGGAGGTTGAAAGCACACCAGGCCGACGTGTACTTCGTGGGGACGGTTCAAGAAGAGGTCGGGCTGCGGGGAGCGCGGACGAGCGCATTCGCGATCAACCCCGATATCGGCGTCGCCCTCGACGTGACGTTGGCGTGCGATATGCCCGGCGTCTCCGCCCACGAGCAGGTCACGAAGCTCGGAAAGGGCGCCGCGATCAAGCTCAAGGACTCCGCCTCGATCTCCCACCCCGGCCTGGTGCGATTCCTCGTGGATCTCGCTGAGGCAAAGAAGATTCCGTACCAGATGGAGATCCTCCCCCGGGGCGGGACCGATGCGGGCGCGATCCAACTGGCACAAGAGGGGGCGGCGGTGGTGACCCTGTCCGTGCCCACGCGGTACGTGCACTCCGTGGTCGAAGCGGCGCACATGGATGACATCGAGGCCACGATCAAGCTCCTCACCGCGTTCCTCGAGGCGTGTCACAAGGCCGACCTCAGATTGTAGATTCGGGGCTCGCCCCCGATAGCTATAGCTGGTGGAGCGTCGGGCTTCCTGCCCGGCGACGGGGCGTAGGTTGGACACAAGGTCCGACGCTGGGTGAACCCCTCTCCCCCGGTGGGAGAGGGCAGGACGAGGGGGATACGGTGAACCGGATCCTGTTTCGCGACGTGGACGCGATCGCCACCTTCGATGCAGAGCGCTGCGAGCTCCGCGGCGGGTGGCTGCTTGTCGAGGGAAACCGGATCGCTGCGCTCGGTAACGCGCCTCCGCCCGCAGGCTCGTTCGACGAGGTGGTCTCCGGCGGGGATCGGGTGATGATCCCGGGGATGATCAACACGCACCACCACCTCTACCAGACCTTGTTCCGCGCCGTGCCGGGGGCTCAGGACAAGGAGCTCTTCGACTGGCTCGTGTTTCTGTACGAGAAGTGGCGGGGGATCGACGAGGACGCCGTGCGCACGTCGGCAATCGTGGGGTGCCTGGAGCTCCTCCGTTCCGGCTGCACCACGACCACCGACCACCTCTACCTCTTCCCCCGAGGACGGGAGAAGCTCACCGACATCGAGATCGAGGCTGCAGAGGGAGTTGGCATCCGGTTCCATCCCACCCGGGGCTCGATGTCGCTGTCCCGCGACGACGGCGGCCTCCCTCCGCCAGACGTCGTCCAGAAGGAAGAGGAGATCCTCCGGGACAGCGAACGCATCATTGCGCAGTGGCACGATCCTGGGTTCGGGGCGATGGTGCGGATCGCCCTCGCCCCCTGCTCGCCGTTTTCCGTGACGCAAGGTCTGATGCGGGAAACGGCCGCACTCGCTCGAGACCATGGCGTCCTCCTCCACACCCACCTCGCCGAGACGACCGACGAGGACGCGTTCTGCCTAGACGTGTTCGGAATGCGGCCGGTAGACTACCTGGAAAGCGTGGGCTGGCTCGCCGACGACGTGTGGCTCGCTCACCTCGTGCACCTCTCCCAGGACGACATCCAACGGCTCGCTCGCGCCGGGGTGGGGATGGCCCACTGTCCGACTTCGAACATGATCCTCGGGTCGGGAATCGCCCCCGTGCCGGAGATTCTGAAAGCAGGGATGGCGGTCGGCCTGGGTGTGGATGGCTCCGCTTCCAACGACGCCTCGAACATGATCCGCGAGGCGCGGCAGGCGATGCTCCTCGCTCGGGTGAAGCACGGAGCAGAGGCGATGAGCGCCCGGACCGCGCTGGAACTGGCGACCCTCGGGGGAGCGCGCGTCCTCCACCGGGAACGCGAACTGGGGTCGCTTGAACTGGGAAAGTGCGCCGACCTCGTCATGTTCGACCTCTCTGCCCTCGAGTTCGCGGGCGCGGCCGACCCAGTGGCGGCCCTTGTCCACTGCGGAGCCCAGTATGCGGACCTGGTGATGGTGAACGGCGAGATCCGTGTGCGGAACGGGAAGCTTGTGAATGAACAGCTCTATGAGTCTATCCCCCGACAGCGGCAGATCTCGCGAAACCTCGTCGGAGACCCTTGAAGGTCGAGGTTCACGTGTTCTTCCCATTCCGGGCCGAGATCGGCGACGGGCCCGTTACGCTCGACCTGCCTCCCGAGGTGGATGTCTCGGCCGCAGTGAGCGCCATTGTCGCCGACTACCCTCAGCTCCGAGAGCGGTTCTACGGCCCCGAGGGACGAATCCACCGCCACGTTTCGGCCCTCGTCAACGGGACCTCGATCCAGTTCAAACAGGGGTTCGCCACTCCGCTCTCTGACGGGGACCTCCTGATCCTCCTCCCGCCGGTGGGTGGCGGGTAGCCCGTACGATCCACCCGCGCCTTCGTCACAGGTCCGAACCAGGTGCTCCATTGAAACCGGGCAAGTGCCCCGCTTCAACAACGTCGACCAACGGCCTTAACTGCGTTACCGGTGTTCCCTGACCTGCAGCGCAGTGGAACCGCCAGACCTTGACGAAGCTCTGAATGATTGCTAAACTGTATTTCTGAGGCAACGGCTACTGTTCATGGTGGGGGTGCATCGCGGGATTCTGCCTCCTCCTGAGCCCGCCAGGTAGAGCGAAGGCCCCTCCAGAGCCGAGGGGCTTTCGCCTGACAGGGGCTTCGTCTCTACCCCGTGCCGCAAGGATCCATTCCAGAACTCCCCGGAAATAGCGTCTGGCCGGGCAGTGGCAAGCGCAGAGCCTCGATCGAACGATGACAGGTTAACCCACCCGATCGGCCTCATGCGAAGCAGCGGGCGAACCGCCTTGCTGAGTACGGAGTTGGCCGCAGCCGGCCTGAATCCGCACCCCTCGGGAGCGACGCACGGTGACATCCACTCCTGACCCGATGAGAAGGCGGCGAAACGCGTCCACTCGACTGTCCTCAGGCCGCTCGTAGGGCAACCCGGGGGCCGGGTTGAACGGGATGAGGTTCACGTGCGCCATCCGTCCCCGCAGGAGCCGGGCGAGGGCGTGCGCGTGCTCCCACCGGTCGTTGACCTCGCGGAGGAGGACGTACTCGTAGCTCACCCGACGGCCTGTTCTCTCCGCGTAATGATCGGCCGCCGAGAGGACCTCCCGCAGTGGCCACCGTTCGCCCAACGGCACGAGCTGGCGGCGCAAGTCTTCGTCCGGCGCATGAAGGGAGACGGCGAGGTTCACCTGCAGCCCTTCTCCAGCAAGCCGCAGGATCCCCGGCACGACCCCCACCGTAGACACCGTGATCCGTCGCGCCCCGAGTGCGAACCCCTGGGGATCGTTCAAGTTGTGGATCGCCCTGAGAGTAGCGTCGTAGTTGAAGAGGGGCTCGCCCATCCCCATCACCACGACGTGAGTTACTTCCTCCCCAGCGCATTGCAGCACCCGGGCGAAGTGCAGAACCTGGGCGGCGATCTCCCCAGCCGTGAGGTCGCGCACGTAGCCCATCCCTCCCGTGGCGCAGAACGAGCAACCCACCGGGCAACCGACTTGGGTCGACACACACACCGTTCGTCTGCGGTCTTCCCGCAGAAGCACCGTCTCCACCGCTTGCCCGTCGGCCAGAGTGAGGAGGACCTTGTCTGTACCCTCCTCGTCACCCTGGCCGGCGGCGACGGTGGGGAGCCTGATCGTGAACGCACGTGCCAACCTCCCGCGTAGGACTCGACTCAGGTTCGTCATCGAGGCGAAGTCGGTCGCCGGACGCTTCCACACCCACTCCCAGACCTGCCGCGCCCGGAACGAGGGCTCGCCCCACGCCGTGATCTCGGAGGCGAGCTCCGGGAGAGACAGATCAAGTAGATCACGGCTATCCATGACAGGATTGTAGCCCGGGTTGTCGATCTTCCCGCTCAGGGCTATCTTCCATCATTGTGAGCGGGCTGGTGATCGCCGGTGGGACGGTTGTATCCCCACGGGGAACACGGGAGACCGACATCGTCATCCGTGATGGACGCATCACCCGGTTGGGAAAGGCCCACGCACGGGGACGAAGCGTGTCGGCACACGGGCTTCTTGTCCTTCCAGGTGCGATTGACGCCCACGTCCACCTCGACCTTCCCGTTGCCGATACGCGATCCGCGGACGATTGGAGGAGCGGGACGCTGGCCGCCGCTGCAGGCGGGGTCACGACCGTGGTGGACTTCACCATCGGATCGGCCGAGGTGCCGCTTGCAGCTCAGATCGAACGGCGGATCGCCCAAGCCAGAGAGGCTGTGGTGGACTATGGTCTGCGGGCGGAAATGGTGGGGTGGACCCCGAACCGGATTGGGGAACTCGCCGCAGCAGCGGAACTGGGAGTCCGTGCGTTCAAGTTCTTCCTCGCCTATGCATCCAGTGGCCGCCGGACCCCGCTTGGGGTCCTCCGTGAAGCGATGCGGAGCATCCGCGACCTCGGGGGGGTAGCGATGGTCCACGCTGAGGCCGATGAACTGGTGGAGCCCTTGGGCGGCCCGTACCCCGCGGCACGGCCCGCGATTGCCGAAGAAGTGGCAATCGCCGAGCTGGGTATCCTCTCTCGCGAGGCACTCTGCCCGACCTACGTTGCCCACATCTCGACGGCCCAAGGCTTGGCGGCCCTCCGGGCGGCCCAAAGGACTGGCGCACCCATCGTTGGGGAAACCTGCCCCCACTACCTCCTCCTCGACGAGCGGGTCTACACCGAACCGGATGGTCACCGGTTTTCGGTGACCCCACCCCTGCGCAGCACAGCAGATCGCACTGCGCTCTGGCACTCCCTCCCCAGACACCAGCTTCAGGCTGTCGCTACCGACCATTGCCCCTTCACGAACGACCAGAAGGACCCGTTCCGCAAGGATCCCGGCCGCCTTCCATCGGGACTTCCTGGAGTGGAGACGCTCCTCCCTCTCCTCTACTCGGAGGGGGTTCGCAGGGGGCGGATCACCCTCCGCAACCTCGTCTGGCACCTCAGCGAAGGCCCAGCGCGCGCGTTCGGTCTCTGGCCACGCAAAGGCGGGATCCGGGTTGGCGCAGACGCCGACCTCGTATTCCTCGACCCTGGGAAGACATGGACGGTTCGAGCGAACAAACTTCACATGAAGACGGGCTTCTCTCCGTACGAAGGCCGGGCCCTCTCCGGGCGGGTGGTGGGGGTTCTCTCGAGGGGAACGTGGCTCGTGCGGGACGGGGAACTCTGTGCACATCCCGGGCATGGCACGTTCATCCCCTGGGACTCGCACAGTCACAAGTCCTCAGGTCGCAAGTCCAGGTGATCAGCGTGAGTTCGCAGTCTGCACCCGTTCTAGAGGCCGGCGGATCTGCCGTGTCCATCGCGGGGCCCGAGTCGAACGGCAGTGCGCTAGGTACAATCCGGTAGGACTTGGGACTTGTTGACTTGGGACTGTGTCAGAGGAGGAAACGATGGTGCGAAGTGCGTGGGTAGCTGTGCTGGTGGTGGCCCTGAGCGGGGCCGTGGCGGCCCTGGGGCAGGTTTCGGTGGGGCTGGGCTCGGGAGGGCCCCTGATCGGCCTTCTCACCTTTGACCTCTCTCCGCTCACCGCGGCCCTAACCGCAGCAGGGTACCCGGCTGTGGACGGCCCGATGGCGGTGTTCGGGGGCGGCGGGGCGGGCGGTATCCTCGGCGGGCCCGTGTTTGGTGGACTTGGGTTCGGCGGAAGCTTGAGCAAACTGGAGGCAGATAAGCGAACC
>DLNB01000064.1:0-19342 GCA_002479455.1 Acetothermia bacterium UBA7521 | reverse complement strand
CGGAGGCAGATAAGCGAACCGATCTCGAACTCGGCTACGGCGGCGTGGTGGTCGAGTTCGCCCGTCAGGCGGGGAAAGGAGCGGTGATCGCGGTCGGGACCGTGCTCGGCGGGGGAGGTCTGGATCTCACCGCGCGGGCGCGCTACCCCGTAGACTTCGCCGACTCCCTGACCACACCCGCAGTGAGCCGTTTCAGCTTGGGGTTCTTCGGCGGGCTCGCCTACCTCCGGCTGCAGATCCAAGCCCTGCACTGGCTTGCGGTGGAAGGGTGGGCCGGGTACTTCCTCGCCTTCCCTGGTCAGTGGGAGGAGGGAGGGCGGGAGATCGCTGGGCCCAAGCTCGACCTGCGGGCACCGTTCTTTGGGCTCCGCATCTCGTTCGGCGGGATCGGCTCGCCCGATGAACCCCAGCCGGAGGCACCCACCCCCGGGGAGGAGAAGGAGTAGGCCAGCTCACAGGAGGCTGTGTGCGGATTGCCGGGTCCGCGGACCCGGACGTCCGCGGCCTTGCTGGCGTAGCGTTGCAGCTCGTCTGCGACGGCTTTTGACGGAACCGGCGAACCGCTTTTCCGGCCGTCGGGGATGAACCCCGACACTACAGTCTTCCCTCTGCGATCTCCACGCACTCGGCGGTGAACGGGGCCTTCAGGCATTGATCTCCCACGCGGCGAGAATCTCCCCGAAGAACAGGGTGTGGAAGTCGCCCCGCGGGTAGTATTTGGCGCGGATGCCCTCGTCGAGGATTCCCGTTGGATCAAGCTCGGCGCGGGCCACGACGCGGCACTCGTAGGCCACGCCGCAGCCGACGAGCAGGGGCGCCTTGACCTTGGTGCCCGGCGTCGTGCGCAGGCTGAGCTCGGTGAACTTGTCGAGGTCGCGCCCGGAGCGGCTCCCGCACACCGTCAACTCCTCCACCATCGTTCCCAGGGGCACGTTCACCGTAAACGCTCCTCTCGCCTCGATGCAGCCGTGCGTGTACCGCGAGGGCCGGACGAGAACGTGGCACACCGGCCGTGACCAGATCGTCCCGAGCTGGAGCCAACCGATCGTCATCGCGTTCGGATGGCCCGTCGCGTCCACCGCAACGAGGAACGCGCCATTCCCATGCAGCACCTGCGCCTGAGCCTCGTCGAATCGGTCCCATGGGCCAATCGCGTTCATGGTTCCCTCCTCCAGGTCGCCCGCTCGAACGGGCTTGGGTAGTACGCGGCGAGGATCCCCCCGCCGATGAACTCGCGCAGGATCGACACCGCGGGAACTTCGTCCCCCGGATACGGAGTGTACCAGCGCAGCTCTTCGAGGAGCCGCTCCGCCCTCAGGCGCAATCGAGGGTGCCGCACCTGGAGGAGCAGCGGCTCGGCCCGCAAGCGCAGCACAGACCATTCGTAGACGAGGGCGGAGTTGAACATCACGTCCGCCTGTCCCTGGTGGGGGAACACGAACCGCTTCTCCCCCCGCCGCACGTTGTCCCACATCCGCAACGTGTCCTCCGCGGAGTAACCGCGGAACGCAGCGTCGCGCACCACGCGCCGCAGAAGCCGCGTGTCGGTGGTCGACATCCGCACGTGGTCGTCCAGGTTGAGCTGCGTCAGAGCCGAGGCGTAAATCCGGAACGAACGTCCCTCCAAGCCGGGGGGAAGGAGCTGCGGGTTCAGGCAGTGCAGCCCCTCGACGAGGAGGATCCCGTCTTCCTTCAGCTGAAGCTGGCTTCCAACCTCACGTCGGCCCGAGGCGAAGTCGAACCTCGGCAGTTGCACAGCTTTCCCCTTCAGGAGTTCCTCCATCTGACGCTGGAAGAGGGATACCTCCACCGCAGAGATGTCGTCGAAGTCGGTCAGGCCCCGGCGGGCCATCTCGTCACGGGGCAGGAAGTAGTCATCCATGGACACCGGGTACGGCCGTAGCCCGAGCGAGAGGAGCTGAATCGCAAGCCGTTTCGTGAACGTGGTCTTCCCCGACGAGGATGGGCCGGCGATGAGAATCAGCCGCGGGGAAGAGGGGTGCTCCGCGATCGTGTCCGCAATCTGAGCGATGCGCTGGCTGTGAAGAGCCTCCGAGACCAGGATCAACTCCACCATCCGTCCCGTCCGCGCGGCCTCGTTGACCGTGTACGCGTCGTACACGCCGAGGAGGTCCAGCCAGTGTCCGTACTCCTCGAAGACCTGGAGGAGCGCCGAATAGTCCTCGGCCGGGGCAAGCTCGGTTGGCCGCTCGCGGCGGGGGAAGCGAAGGATGAATCCCCGCGGGTACGGGGTAAGGGCGAACTGGGGGAGGAGAGCGGCGGAGGGCACCATCGGCCCGAACAGGTAATCCTGGAACTGCCCCAGCCGGTAGAGGGGAACCGTGTCCTCAACCCCTCCCTGAACGAGGAGTTCTGCCTTGTTGAACAAGCCCTCGCCGCGGAGACGAGCTTGGGCCTCCGCGATCGGGACCTCTTCCCGAACGATACGAGCATCCGTTCGGACGAACTCCCGCATGTGGGCCTCAATCCGAGCTAACTCCTCCGGGGTGAACAACGGCCGCCGGGCCACCCGGCAGTAGTACCCCCCGAACGGGACGGAGTGGTCGATGATCAGCCGGGCCTCCGGGAACAAGGCATGGACCGCCGCGGCGAGGAGGAAGCTCAGCGAGCGGGTGTAGATCCGGATCCCCTCCGAGTCGGTGAGGAACACGGGGCGCACCTCGGCGTCCTCGCAGAGGGGGAACGAGAGTTCCCGCAGTTCCCCGCCCACAGCCGCCGCCATCGCCGGCACCTGGGGATCCGGGTAGGCGGCCCGGACAAACTCCCCCAACGCCGTTCCGGCGGGACCCTCGAACACCCGGCCATCGGGGAAGATCGCCTGCACCATCTTCCGCCGCTTGCTGAGCTTGACCTCAGCCATAGGACGGCCATTGTACCCCCGGCCCTCTGCTTCACCCCCAAGCCAGGCGGTGCCGCAGCCGCACGATCCACCCGCCGTGTTCCCTCGCGCTACAGCTTGCTTACAGCGAACCTGATCACGCTCACCTGCCCACCTCCTGCGCCTGACGAGCGACCAGGACGAGGTCCTGAGCCGAGGAGACCGCGTCGTGAGCGGTTCGGGGTCGGACCCGATCGGCAGGAGGTGGAGCCCCGGCATCTCCCATGTCGAGCGAGATCCCGTCCAAGCGGAGGAGGTTCTTGAGCCGGCGCAGATCAGGGTTGTGGCGGGTGGCGCGGGCGAGAAGATCCGGGATCCCATCGTGACCGATCGCCTCCGGGTCCTCGCCCTGGATGAGGAGGAACGCCCTCAGAGCACGATCGCCTGCGACGAGGGCGGAGTCGAGCGCCCAATCGTGGTGTTCTGCCGCGAGCAGCGCCTCCGCGGCCGCGAGGTCGTGCTCCGCCTGGCGGAGGTGGCGGTCCGCCTCGGCTTGTCGCGCTTCCTCGGGCCAAGGCGTGCCCGCCCCGCCGCGCAGCTCGTCGAGCATCCCTTCGTCGGAGTAGCCAAACCGGTGGCCAAGCTCATGGTACACCGTCCGCCGCACCTGGTCGCGGAGTTCCGCTTCGTTCTGAGCCCACGCCTCCAGCGGGCGTTTGTAGAGGACGATCGTTCCCGGAAAGTCGCTCGGCGTGTCCACATCGGGAAGCGATGCCCCCTCGTACATCCCGAACGGGTAGTCCGGGGGGACGAGGCCCCACTCTGCCATCAGCTCGTCGTCCGGGTAGTCCTCGACGCGGACCTCAAGGCCGTTCAGGTATCTCCGGAACTCTGCCGGAAGCTCGGTCAGGGCCTCGCGCACCAGCTCTTCGAACCTCTCCCGACTGATCTGCACCACCATGCCGGGATCGTACCGAATCAGGCGAGCATCGGCTCAGGAGTGCAGGCATGAGGATCGTGGTTGTTCGATCGGCAGCTCCGGACCCTAACATCGGCGCCCCGAGGAACGACCTTGGCCGCCAGAATGAAAGAGGGCTACAGTGTCAACCGTGCCAGGTCACTCACTGGGCACACCAGAGGGAGGAACGATTATGAAGATCGAGACGACGATCTATCCGGCAGGCCCTCCGCGCAGGGGCGAATGGGTCTTGAGATGGCGAACGCCCTCCATGCCATGGCCCAAGTTCGACTACTTCCCCACGCGTGAGGCAGCTGAAGTAAAAGGGAAGGAGATGCGACAGGAAGCCAGCGCACAGGGGGGCGATGCGCAGACGAACTACCCTGCGCGCACATGACCGACAGATCGTGAGGCCTTCGTCAACGAGCGTGGCGAAAGGCCCCTCCCTCTGAGGGACTCTGCGCTCGCGCTGGCCGGTCGGCGTAAACCTGGTTTGCGGAACGACGTTGTTCCGGCCTCGATTCTGGACAGACTCTGGCGTTGGGCAGCGTAGGCCCTCCGCAGACGTGGTATCCTCGGGGACGACCAACGGGGAGGCGATGCGCGATCGGACAGGCGATCTCGATCAGGTTACTTACTGCGGGCTGTACTTCCCGCTCGGCGCGGAACGGGGACGCATTCCGCGTCAGGAAAGCATCCTGAAGGAGTCTATGGCCAAGGAGGGTGGGGTCCCGAGGTTCTAGACTTCGTCACGTCTTGGGCGTTCCCACCGAACCTAGCGAACCCTGTACGTTAAGCTGAAGGAGGCGAGCTCGTGAACCGGTTTCTACGCAATCAGGGCATGACGACCCAGGAAGAGCTGCGGGCGTTGGCCCAGCACCTGCGGTTCTGGATCATGGGTGGCACCCTCACCGGCGCGGGGTTCGTCGCGCTTGGGGTCTTTCTGGGGTGGCAGAAGCTCCACCCGGCAGGGGCAACCCCTCCGTGGTTGGCCGAGTTGGACGCCGTGTGGGTCGTAGCCCTCGGGTTCGGAATCGTCGTCTGGGTTCACGCGTTCGATGTGTGGAGAGATCGCAGAACCATCCTCCGCATCCTGACCAAGCTTCAAGCCACCGCTCGGGAGGACGCACTGTAGGCGTGCGCCGCCCTGCGCCCGTCCGCCTCAGGCGCAGTTGTCTACTGAACAGCTTGCACACGTACCGCACCCTCGACCCATTCGTCCTCTTATCTGACCCTGCATCCACCTAGCCTGGACGTGAAGGAGGACGACAAGCCTTTTGCAAACCTCCTTCAGGGTCGCCCGTCGCAGCAGCGGGCCGCGGCAGAGCACCCCGCAGGGAGGGGTGGAACGATGAACACATGGAGTTTGTGGATCGTGGCGGGTCTGCTGGCGCTCCTGTCGCTTGGGCAGACCCTGTGGATCGCGATGGAAACGCAAACGGGCGTTGCTGTGCACGGCTTGCCTCACGACCTGTGCCGCGAGGTGGCGACGAGCGGCCAGATGTCGGTCGCGGAAGCCGCGCGGATCTACACCGCGTGCCTCAACGAGGCTGGGGTGGGATCGCAGGCTCTCTGCGCCCAGGTGGTGAGAGGATGCCTGTCGATCCAAGAGGCGGGCCAGCTCTACAAAGCGTTCCCCATGATGTCCGAATGGGAATGGAAGCAACTCCGCCCCCTGTCCGCCTGCCACATGCTGGACCCTCGATGCCGGGACTGGGACTGGAAAGCGCTCCTCGCGGGCCGCATCGGGGTCGGCATGACCGACACCCAGGTGTTGGTGGCATGGGGATTGCCGACTAAGGTCACCCGCACGACCACGACGTTTGAGGTTCGCGAACTGTGGGTGTACGAGGGAGGGGTGTTCGATGGAACGCGGATCCTCTCCTTCCGCGGCGGCGTCCTCACGTCCGTGGAGACGCGGCGTGGTTGACACGCCCACGGGGCCCTGTGGCGCATGGTGGGTGGTGCAGGAGTTGAACCTGCGACCCCGCGCACGTCAAGCGCGTGCTCTACCGAGCTGAGCTAACCACCCGACAAACCAGTTAGCTGGTTGTCGGTTCACCGGTTCGAAGTTGCCAACCTGCAACCGAACAACCGGCAAACCGCCCTTCTGGAGGCGGCGCCCGGATTTGAACCGGGGAATAAGGGATTTGCAGTCCCTCGCCTTTGCCGCTTGGCTACGCCGCCGGCTGGTGGAGGTGGGGGGAGTCGAACCCCCGTCCGAAAACCCCTTGGCTTCGGCTTCTACAAGCTTAGCCCGCGTTCTTGTTCTCGGGCTTCACGCTCCCACGGGCGGGATCGTTCAGCCCCCAGCCTTGTGAAGGTTCACCCCGTCAGCCCAAAGCAAGCCAACCGGGCTAGCCCGCCTTGTCGACGCCCAACGGTACCCCACGGGCGGGGGCGCCGCGGACGGCTTACGCCTAGTTCAGGGCGTAAGCAGGAACAGTTGCGTAGTCGGCGTTTGTTTGCCGTTCCGCCGGATTTAGGAGGAGACGGACCTCCGCCTGCTGCCTGGCCTCGGTGTTCCCGTCGAGACCGGTCACCCCCAAGCCAGAAGATTATACTGCCGTCGGAGGCGATGGCTAGTGGGACGGGCCTTACTTGCCGGGCTCGGGGCTTCGCTCGGGTTCGGGATCGCGTTCGGCTACCTCCTCACCCCCGGCCCGCTCGCCTTGGCTGCGGCAGGCGCAGCGCTGCTCGTCGCGGCAGGGCGGCGGTCGGTCGTAGCGCTGTGGGCCGCTGCGTTCGCGCTGGGCCTCGGCCTCCCCGTTCGGGAGACGCTCCCGTCCCACTATGACTTCCAGCTCCCCAACCTGTACGAGGTCACTGGCCGCGTTCTCGATGTCCCCGAGCCCCGCGCGAAGAACACTTCGTTCACCCTCTTCCTGGACACCCTCGCGGTGACCTTGCTTGCCTACGTCCCGCAGGAACCACGCGTGGGACCTGGGGATCGGGTGAAACTCGTCGGACGGTGGGGGCTGCCGCAGCCGGAGGCATGGCGGGAAAGCCTCGCCCGCCGCGGGACTTACGGCCTATTCTGGGCAGACGAGGTCGAGGTCCTCGCAGGGGGAAGACCGGGGCTTGTTCACTGGGCATCCCGGGCCCGGCAGGATCTCCTCATCCACCTCGACAACGCCCTTGCTCCGAGAGAGGCGGGCCTTTTCGCGGCACTCCTCCTCGGGGCGCGGGGACGGCTCCCCGACGATGAACAGGAGGCGTTTAGGATCGCTGGCGTGGCGCACGTCCTCGCCCTATCGGGGCTCCACGTGGGAATCCTCGCCGCCGGAGGTTGGTGGCTCCTCGGTCTTGCGCGGATCCGAGCTGCGTGGCGGTACCTGATCCTCGTGCCCTCAGTCGGGTTCTACGTGCTGGTGGGTGGAGCACGGGTGTCGCTCATTCGGGCAGCGATCATGTTCGCGATCCTCGGCCTGTTTTGGCTCCTCTGGGAGCGGGGGTGGGTGTTGCGGAAGTGGCTCGATCCTCTCCAAGGTCTCGCCTTAGCAGCGATTGTCGTGCTCGCCGTCTGGCCGTGGTCCGCGTTGGAGAGCGGGTTCCAGATGTCGTTCCTCGCCACAGCAGGGATCCTCGTGCTGCTGCGCAGCTGGACAGGGTCGGAGCTGCGCGCGCGGCTCCCGGGGTGGGCCCGTCGCCCCGCGGACATCCTCGCGGTGACGCTGTGCGCCCAGGCAGGCGCAGTACCGATCATTGGGACGGTGTTCGGCTATGTCTCCCCATACGGAGTGCTGGCGAACGTCTTGCTCGTCCCGTGGACGGGGCTCCTCCTGTGGGGTGGCGTTCTTCTCATCGTGCTCGCCGCGCTCCCGGTCTCGCTGCCGTTGGGGTTCGTCGCCGAGGTGGTCCTCGTGGGTCCGTACCTCACGGTGGTGCGGTGGCTGTCATCCCTGCCCGGAGCGTCGCTCCCCGTGGGCCCGGGGTTCGGCGCGTGGTGCCTGTTCGCCTCACTGGGCATCCTGCTCCTTCGAACCGTGCTGGAGGAAACTAACTCAAGGCCTGGACCAGTGCCGCATCGAGCATCGCCGGCGTGAGACGGCCGGTCTGGGTGTTCTGCCGCGAGGGGTGGTAAGAGACGACAAGCGTGGGAAACGCCTCTCCGAGAGGATAGCGTGCCCCGTGCGCAAAAGCCGCCTGCGAGACATCGGCTCCGAGGGAGCGCAGAACAGCGCCACACCCGTTGAACGCAATCCTCCCCAGGGCAAGGATGGACCGGACTTCCGTCAGTATCTGAAACTCCTCAACCAAGTAGGGGAGGCAATTCCCAATCTCCTTGGCCGTGGGGCGGTTTTCCGGCGGCGCGCAACGGACGACCGCGGTGAGGTACGCACCGTGGAGTACCAATCCGTCGCCTCGGTGCTGGGAGGTCGGCACGTTGGCGAGCCCCGCCCGGCGAAGGGCCGCCATCAAAAAGTCCCCCGCGCCCCGCGGGCCGTCGCCGGTGAACATCCGTCCAGTCCGATTCGCTCCGTGCGCAGCAGGAGCCAGCCCGACAATGAGGACACGTGCCCGCGAATCCCCGAACCCGGGAACAGGACGGCCCCAGTAGGACTCATCGCGGTACGCGGGGCGCCGTTCCTGGGCCACGCGCTCGCGGTGAAGTGCAAGCCGCGGGCAGCGCCGGCAAGCCACCACCCGCCGGGAGAGGCGTTCCAGCGCTACTTGGGGATCCTCCACAGCCGCACCGTCCCGTCGCGGGATGTGGTCACGACCCTTTCCCCGTCGGGGAACACAACAAGGCCCCAAATGCTGTCGGTATGACCCACGTGCTCGGTCAGCATGGCCCGCGCCCCCAGGTCCCACACCTCGACCTTGTTCGAGAACCCGCCGACGAAGACCGTTGCCCCATCGGGGGAGAAGGCCATCGCGTACACGGAACTGATCCGCCCAGCGCGGAGGCGCATCGCCTCCTCCCACGTATCCGTGCGATAGAGGCGAATCTCGCCGGGGTTGGTCACGCACCCGAGGTACCGGCCATCCGGGGAGAAGGCGACGAAGTAGACGTTGATCCCCGCCTGGATCGCGTCCTGGCGCAAGCGAAGGGTGTCCACGTCCCACACGCGCACGTAGCCATCGCAGCCGCTCGTGGCGATCGTCCGGCTATCCGGCGAGAACGCCACGCACCGCACCCACCCCATGTGCGCCCGATCCTTGGTCTCGGCGTCCACGAGCCGGGGCTCGATGAGCAGCCCAACCTCGATCCACGACCCCGTGTCCCACAGCCGCACCGTGCCGTCGAACGCTCCGGACGCGAGAAGCGTTCCATCTGGAGAGAAGGCCACCGTCCACACCGAGAACCGGTGGGCGTACTTCTTGAACAGGAGACTGCCCGAGGAGATCTCCCATACCATGATATGGCCGTCCTTGTCCCCGGCGGCGAGGAGCCGACCGTCGGGGGAGACGGCGAGGGAGACCACAAACGCCTCCGCACCCCGCAGGGTTCGGTCTGCTCGATCGGGGTTTGCCCACGACCGGAGCTCCACCATCCGGTTCTGGGCCACGGCGAACGTCTCGTGCCCGATCCTCGCCAAGGCGTGCTCGTCGAACGTCCCCTCGATCACCCCTTGCGCTGCTCCTGTCAGCCCGACGCTTCCCAACACGATCAGGAAGATGATCCCTGCGTAGCGTAGTACCATCGCTGGCCTCCTTGATGTGCATCCTACCCCACCCAGGCCTTATCCTGCTACCATCGTGGGGATGAACCGCAAGCTGGCTTGGGTGGGGATGAACCTGCTTCCATCCTTAACCCCGCGGCGACGGGATCTTCTCCTTCGACGCTACGGCGGGCCGGTCCAGGCATGGGAAGCGCTCGCGGCGGGAGTGCCCGGCGATCTCCGCTCGGAGATCGGGGACACGGCTCGGTCCGAAGTTCACCAGGCCGATCCGGAACGGGAACTCCTCCTTGCCGAACAAGCCGGGGCACGGGTTCTTACCCTGGACGACCCTGACTATCCGGCCGTACTCCGGGATATCTCAGCCACGCCACCCGTGGTGTACGTGCTCGGGAGCCTCGAACCTGAGGACACGCGCGCGGTGGCGATCGTCGGCACCCGCAGGTGCACGAGCTACGGACGGTTCGTGGCGAAGAGACTCGCTTCCGAACTCGCAGGCCAGGGGGTGACCGTGGTGTCCGGGCTCGCCCCGGGGATCGACGCCGCGGCTCACGAGGGAGCCTTGATCTCTGGGCGCACGGTCGCCGCCCTCGGCACCGGGCTCGGGAATCCGTACCCAGCGGGCAGCGAGCGCCGGATCAAGGAGATCGCCCAGCGCGGCGCCGTCTTGTCCGAGTTTCCCTGGATGACGCGCGGATCCCAGTGGACGTTTCCCCGTCGAAACCGGATCATCGCCGGCCTCGCCCAAGCCGTGGTCGTGATCGAAGCGCCAGAGCGGTCGGGTGCGCTCATCACCGCTGACTACGCTCTGGCCCAAGGAAAGGACGTCCTCGCCGTTCCTGGACCGATCACGTCGGAGGCGTCCCGGGGATCGAACCGACTCATCCAGGACGGGGCAAAGCTCGTTCTCTCCGCCACAGACATCCTGTCCGAGCTCGGGATGCCGTCGCTCGCTCTCCCTCCCCCGCCGAACCTCGCCCCCGATGTCCAACGGGTGTACGACCTCCTCTCCCAGGAGCCGCTCGACCCTTCGGAGATCGTCGGTCAAACAGGTTTTCCCCACGCACGGGTATCCCAGATCCTCCTCGACCTCATGCTGTCAGGCCATGTGCACGAACTCCCGGGCCGGAAGTACGTCCGGGCGTGAAATGTAGCTTCCATTACAGATCAGAAACGGATTCCCCGCTATACTCCTCCCGGTTGTCCCACGGACGACGCCCCCGTGGGCCGTCCATGATGGACGAACAGGAATTGCTGAGATGAAGCAAGGGAGGCGACGATGAGGAAGACTTTGTTGTTCGTGTTGTTCTGTGCGCTCGCTCTGACCGCGTGGGCGACCCCGCAGAGGCTGGCGTTCATCTTGGACGCGTCGGATTCGATGAACATCGCCCTTGACGGAGGCCCCACGAGGTTCGTGTGGGCGAAGGAGGCCCTGACACGTGCCGTGGACTGCCTTGCCCTGGACACGGTATTCGCGATCACGGTGTTCGGCCACCGGATCCCGAAAACGCAAGAGCCTGCGACGTGCCGGGATATCGAGATGATCGTCCCATTCCAGGCGTATGGGGCGGCCGAACGGGTGGCAGTTGCGGCCAAGATCGCGGGGTTGGAGGCGATGGGGAAGACCCCTCTCGCCGAGTCGCTTAGGTTCGTGGCCGCCCGAGTTCCCCCGCCAGCCCGCATCGTGCTGCTCACGGATGGAGGGGAGACGTGCGGCGGGGATAAGCTTGCCGAGGCCCGGCGTCTGGTAGCTTCCGGGTACACGATCGATGTCATCGCCGTTGGCCTTACCCCCGACCTTGAGCTTCGTCTCAGGGCCCTGGCAGAGATCGGGGGCGGCAAGTTCGTGATCGCCTACGACCCCGCCGACCTTCCTGCGCTGTTCTGCGAGTTGGTGGCGCCGGTCCCGCCTCCTCCGCCTCTTCCTGCAATCCCGGATTGCCTTGCCAAGTACAAGGTGGATTCGGAGATCGTGGCTCTGCTCGTGAAGTACCTCCCCTACGATCCGTGCACCGATCCGATGTGGAACGTCATCCTCTGCTTCCTAGAGCAGAACCCCCCGGACAACGTGATCGTGGGAACTGAGGGCGACGACGTCCTATTCGGCACACCCGGTAACGACCTCCTCCTCGGCCTTGGCGGCGATGATCAGATCTTCGGATTCGCCGGCAACGACCTCCTCATCGGAGGTCCGGGGAACGACCTGATCCAGGGCGGCGACGGGGACGACCTCATTCTCGGTGGCCCGGGGAACGATCTCCTGTTCGGCGGCGCCGGCGATGACATCGTCTACGGCGAAGACGGCGACGACCGGATCGAAGGCGAGGCTGGAAATGACAAACTGTTCGGCGGTCCGGGCAACGACATCATCCTCGGCGGGTCTGGGTGCAACGTGATCGATGGTGGGCCCGGGAAGAACTTCGTCTACGACGAAGGGACCTGCGCCCCTCGACCGGTGACCCCCGTGTGCACGCCGGTCTGTACACCGCCTGCCCCACCGACCCCCAAGCCTTCCGTCTCACCCGTGTGCCAAGTCGCACCCGAGATCAAGACGGTCGTTGAGGGCGGCAGCATCGTTCTCCGGGCGATCGTACACGATCCCGATGGTGATCCCGTTCGGGTAACCTGGTCTGCGCCCAAGGGGCAGTTCTCCGATCCTTATGCGTTCGAGCCGACGTACTACGCGCCATGGGTCAAATCCTGCGACGGCGAACTGGTGGAGATCACCCTTACCGCAGTCGACGCCTGCGGCGCGCAAGCGGTGGACAAGCTCATTCTCCACGTGCTCAACCTGAACAACCCGCCGGCTGTGGACGCAGGGCCTGACCTCGCGGTGGACGAAGGCGGCAAGGTGAGGCTCCTCGCCTCGGCGTGCGATCCAGACGACGATGCGTTGAGCTTCCTGTGGACCATCAGCTGCGGGCGAGGGACGCTCGACAACCCACGAGCGCTTCAGCCCGTCTACACCGCACCCCTCACCAGTCGCTGCGAAGGGGAAACGGTCGAGCTCACACTCACCGTCACCGATGCCTGTGGTGCAGTGGCGAGGGACACGATGCGCGTCCACATACGGAACCTGAACAAGCCCCCGTGGGCCGATGCCGGTCCGGACCTCCAGGTGCCGGAGAAGGCCCAGATCATGATCCTCGGCAAAGCGAGGGACCCAGATGGGGAGAAGCTCGCCGTGTCGTGGTGGGCGAGCGCGGGTACGCTCATCAACGCCGACACCTTGTGCCCGATCTTCATTGCCCCTGAGGTCGAGGGTTGCGATGCAATCAACGTCACGGTAACCCTGTGCGTGATGGATCCGTGCGGGGCGGTTGCTCAGGACACGATGGTGATCAAGGTTCTCAACGTGAACCGGCCGCCGCAGGTGAAGGCGGATCCGTAAAGACCCCTTGCTTCTAGACCCAAGAAGAGGGGCCGCCCGTGGGCGGCCCCTTTTCATCTTCGATTCCCCGAGGATCAGCTCTTCCCCAGCTTGTTCTTGATCTCGCCCAGGGTATCCAGTATCCGGAACACCACGATCAGCAGCTCGCACCAGATCCGTACAGCGATCGGCCCGAGGACGAGGGTCACGATGCCGCTCAGCACCTGAGATCCCCCTCCGTAACGGGCCGAGGCGCCATTCACAATGGACACCAGTCCGAACACCACACACGCCAGAACGCCAATCCAGAAGATGACCTGGATCGCCACCGGCGTGAACATCTTTCGGAACGTGAGGTACTCCTGCATGGTTGCCTCCTTTGGAGGGGCAGTATAGGGAACGGGGTTCAGGGTTGACAACCCTGCGATGCCTTCTCCCGCACCGCCTCCGCGCAGCCCACCCGCTCGGGAAGGCAGAAGAGCCGCGGTAGACCTGCCGCCACAGCCTCGCCGATCGGGTTCCCCCTGCGGGCGAGGAAATGGGCCAGATGAGAATGGAGGCACTTCACGCGCCTGGGGTTGCTCAGCCCGGCAATCCCCGTTTCCATCCGGTCGAGGGCGTTCACCCGACGGAGGAACTCCCGGTCTTCGGAGGAGAGAAGAGTGAGTCGCTCCTTGCGGTAAGCGTCATGGGCAGCGGCGTACTGGGAAGACAGATCGGGCTCAGCAGCGAGTCGGGCCTCGAACCTCCGCACCGCTCCCGCGGATTCAAGGCGCGACACCTCGGCAGCGAGGAACGGACACGAGAGCCAGAACAAGGTTGGGAACACGATAAACTCGCTTCCCGTCCGATGCAGTGGATGGGTGAAGATCACCTGTGGGTACCCGTACGGGCAGCGGTGAGCCACCGCGAGGGCCCCCGTCGGCGGACGGCCGAGCTGCCACTCCACCGTCACACGGTCGTGGGGAGCCAGCATCTCAGCTCCCTCAGGGCGCACGGGAGAGGGCATCGGCGAGCGCCCACTCCCGGAGGGAGATCGTGTCCCGTCCCGCAAAGCCCAGAGGTCGGAATGCGTTGAGGACAGTGCGGATCGCATCCTCGATCGTCACCTCCCGTCCCAGCAATGA
This sequence comes from Acetothermia bacterium UBA7521, assembly GCA_002479455.1. Classification (GTDB taxonomy): domain Bacteria; phylum Bipolaricaulota; class Bipolaricaulia; order Bipolaricaulales; family Bipolaricaulaceae; genus Bipolaricaulis. The sequence continues at coordinate 5,424 of DLNB01000064.1, read as the reverse complement.
CGACAGATCGCCGACCGCGGACGGTCGGGAGGGAACCCCCTGGGGGCAGTACCCAGCCCGATGGGCGAGGAGAACGTCCTCCATCTCGACCATGTCCGGAGAGAAGAGGAGCGTACCGTGGTGGAGGAGTGCTCGCCGCCGTAACTGGGCCGAGCCGGAGACCTTCGACCCGCAAACGAACACCGCCCCATCCCTCTCGTCCGTCTCCGCTCCCAGCCTCTCTTGGATCGCTTGGGCGAGAAGCCTGGAAATCGTGTTCTGGGATTCTCGCACCGATGTCCACGGAGAAACCAGCGAAAGGAACAGGGAGAAGTTGAGGTTCCCCGGGTGATGGTACACCGCGCCTCCACCCGAAGCCCGCCCGACCACGGGAATCCCCAGCCTGTGGCACGCCGCGAGGTCGGCCTCGTCCTCGACCCTCTGCCCCCGACCCACCACCACGCACCTCCCGTTCCGCCACACGCGCAGGGTCGGTTCGCTCACGTTCTGAGCGACTTCACGGAGGATCGCCTCGTCGAGGGCGAGGTTGAGACGCGGGTCGCGGTACGCGAGGTCGAGGAGAACCCTCATCGCAGCAAGGCGTACGCGTCAGCAGCACGAAACGAAGTCCGGGCAAGCGGCGTGGAGACCACGGCTCTGAACCCAAGCCTTCCCGCTCTCTCTTCCCAGAGGCGGAATTCGTCCGGAGGCACGTACCTCTTCACCGGGAGCTGGCGCGGTGTGGGGCGCAGGTACTGACCCAGGACCACCACATCTGTCCCCACCTCTCGCAGGTCGCCCAGGGCTTCGCCCACCTCGTCGTCTGTCTCGCCGAGCCCGAGGAGAAGGGACGACTTCGTGACGAGATCGGGGGACATCTCCTTGAGGGCGCCCAGAACAGACAGCGAAAGGTCGTACCCCGCACGACGGTCACGCACGTCCGGAGTCAGCCGTCGCACCGTCTCCAGGTTGTGCCCCACCACGTGGGGCTTCACCGCAAGGACCGTCTTCAAGGCGTCTCGGTCTCCGGCGAAGTCGGGGATGAGCGCCTCCACGATCGCCCGCGGCGCTCGGCACCGAACGCTCCTGATAGCCTGCGCGTAGTGGGTCGCCCCTCCATCGGGGAGGTCGTCCCGATCCACCGAGGTCAACACCGTATGCCGTAGCCCGAGCTCAGCCACGAGGTCGGTCAGACGCTCCGGCTCGCCGGGGTCGGGGGGCAAGGGGCACCCATGGCTCACGGCGCAGAATCGGCACGACCGCGTGCACACGTCGCCGAGGATCATGAACGTTGCCGTCCCGTGCCCCCAGCACGTGGGCAGGTTCGGGCACCGGGCAGATCGGCACACGGTGTGAACCTGATGCCTGGTCAGGGCGGCGTCCACCCGGCGCGCGACGGCCGCAGCGTCCGCCGAGACCGTAATCTTCAGCCAGTCGGGCTTGTCGTCCGCCATTCCGAGATCACCTCTCCTCGTACCGGGACGAGGTCGACCCCCAACACGTCCCGCACTGCGACGAGCATCGCCTCACGTACCTCGTCCATGGGGACCGGGTGCCCGGCAAGGTCGGCCAGCGACACTGCCTTCGCCCCCGCTATCCCGCACGGGATGATCCACTGGAACCCATCCGGGTCGAGGTTCACGTTGAACGCGAGCCCGTGCATCGTGATCCAGTTCCGCACGTGAATCCCCACTGCCCCCAGTTTGCCTTGATCGTGCCAGGCTCCGGGGAACCCTTCGCGGCGCCGGACCACGACCCCAAATGACTGGGCGGTCCGGATCATGATCTCCTCCAGATCCCCCACGTGACGGTGCACATCCTTGCCCCGCGCCCGCAGGTCGAGAATCGGGTACAGGACAAGCTGGCCAGGTCCGTGGTACGTCACGTCGCCACCGCGTTCCACGGGAAACACCTCGACCCCGGCCCGGGCGAGTTCGTCCCGTGGGGCAAGGATGTGGCTGCGGTCGCCTCCCCGTCCGATTGTGATCACCGGCTCGTGCTCCAGGAACAGGACGACATCCCCTACCCCTCCCGCCCGCCGCAAGGCGTGAAGGCGGTGCTGGAGCGCCAGAGCCGGCCCGTATCGGACCCTCCCGAGATCGGTGTAGAGGACAGTCAACCGTTTCTCAAGCGGGCAATCGCCTCTCCGGGACGGGTAGGCTGCCCTTGGGGAACGAGGATCCGTTCCAGAACCCCGGCGGCCGGCGCCTCGACGACGAACACCGCCTTGTCCGCCTCGACCTCGGCCACCGCTTCCCCTACCTCGAGGCTCTCTCCCAAGGCCGCCAACCAGCGCACGAGCTTGACCTCGCCTACCTCTCCGAGGTCGGGCACGACGATGTCCATCATGACCTCCTTTCGTGCCCCATTCTAAGGTCCCCACCGACCCCACAACAGGACCGCCCCCGCAGGGGCGGTCAGGTATGAACCCACAAGGAGAGACGCTCAGCTCGTAGGGCGTTCCACAATCACCTGCGGACCCATTCCCCCGCAGCCGCCTTCTCGAAGCGGGGCGGTGCACAGATTGCGGTAGCAGGCCCCATTCTCGGGCTTGAAGAGAGCGTACTCGAGCGGATCCTCTCCCAGCTCAGCGAGGGCTTTGGCCACATAGTAATCGCCATGGATGAACCGCAACCACTGCTCCATCGCCGCCGTAACTTCGGCTGCCGTGTACCCCTCGTGAACGAGGTAGGCGCCCAGACCGCGCGCAGTGCGTACCACATTGCAGATGAGCCCTCCGCGCTCGCAGCAACACTTGGAGAGGGGGTTGTCGTCGCAACACGGGGCGCGCAGCGGAGCAAGGGCCACCTCGAGGACCTTCTCTTCCTGCCCGGTCAACCGGACCACGTCGAACCACGTGGCGAACACCTGGGCGTTCTCCCACGCCAGCGGCAACCCGTAGATCGTCTCCGTCCCTTCCACAGGCACGTTCTCCGCGTAGGGCGCAACGAGCGACGGCCTGCCTTGCGACGAGGCCAACGCCGCCATCCCTCCCACCAACGCCGCTCCGATCACCACGAGGATGATCCCCTTGTGCAGAACTCTTGTTCTCACGCGGATCTCACTTTCCGGCATCGAACCTCCTTCCCGTCCGTTCATCGGCACTGTGATCCTCCGCGGTGGAGAGGTTATCGAGCGTCCGTGAAGGAGTTACGGAGAGCAAAGGCATGTCATTCGTTTGCCCTGTGCAGGAGAAGGTCTGTAACCCACCCCGGCTGGGATGGGATCAGTTTGGCTAACCGACTTCCCCGCGAACGATGGAAGGTTCACGCTCTGAGGACCTCGCTCCGCGGAGAGCCGTCCCGTCCAGCTCCGCGTCCGCGAACCTCGCCAACCTCCGCTTGTGCGCGAGCACGTTCCTCAGCTCGCGGATCGCTGATGCTTCGCACTGCTCAACCACAAGATCCTCGCCCGGATCGCCAAGCCCGTTCAGACAGCGGCGGATCCGCCCCGTCCCCTTCCGCCGCAGGATGGCGGAAGCCGCCTTCTCGCGCCGGATCTTCCCCTCCTCCACCTCGATCGCATGATCGTAGGGATGGCGCTTCCGATAGCTCTCGATCTCGTGCAGGCTCAGCTTCCGGTTCTGGGACACGTCCTGACCCACCGCGTCAGTCGGCGGCCTCGATGCGGATCGTGCCGTTGCTCGTCCGCAGGTCCATCTCGGTCGCAGCGGGAGGGTTCAGAACCGCGTTCCAGTTCCTCCCTTCTGTGCCACCAACAAGGAAGAGGTCCGTGGAGATGCTCCCGTTGCTCACACTCGCTCGGAACGCGATCGCCGCCGCCCTCGGCACGCGCACGACCACACCGCCGTTGCTCGTCCGCAGACGGTTGAGCGCGCTTCCCTCCGGTTGTCCGGCGTAGTGAATCCAACCGTTGCTCGTCTCCCCATCCACCCGACCCCGAACCCGCTCCAGGCGGATCTCGCCGTTCGATGTGCGAATCGTCAAGTCCCCCACGCCGTCTGCCACCGACACCCGGCCGTTGCTTGTCGCGAGATACGCGGTTCCCACGCTCTCCTGGAGGTGGATCGCCCCGTTCGAGGTGACGAGATGCACCGGTCCCATGATCGAGCCCACCTCGATGGAACCGTTCGAGGTGCGCACCTCGACCTCCGCCTGCTGGGGGACGACCACCTCGAAGTCCACGCCGCTGTATCGTCCGACGTCCCCTGGTTGATCCGCCTGTCGGTATCGGAGCAGGATGGACACCCCGTCCGACGTCACCGTGTATTCGAGCTGGTCAAGCCTCCGCTCCGCGTCGGCAAGGGTTTGTCCCCGGCTGCGCTTCGTCGCCGTGACGGAAGTAGCCTGCAGACCGCTCTCGCCACGGACGGTGACCCGGCCGTTCGATGACTCGACCACCAGGCGTACCGATCCCTCCGCGGGCAGCGCGCGGTGCTCGACCTCGCTCGCCTCGATGCGGAAGGGACCGAATGTCCACTCGTCGCACGCCGTGAGGCTGAACCCCGCTACAGCGAGTGCAATCCCGACCCCCCACGCCTGCAGACGACGCCCTTTCGTGCTCATGTTCAGCCTTCCCACACGACATGATACCGCGTACGATCGCGGGGCGGTGCTCCGGCCGATGCCCCGAGGCGACATCGCCCCGAGACTGCTTGCCATCCTACCACCAACGCCCTAGAATGCTTTCTCATCTTCAGGGGAGGTGATCCGTATGTTCACCAAGAAGTGTGCGCTCTTCCTCGGTTTGTTGCTGGCGTTGGCAGGCCTGGCCATGGCCCAGGGCGTGGAAATGCGGGTGTTCACCGTGGGTACGCGGACCATTCACTGGTTCGGAAACACGTCGGGCCAAACGGTGACCGGGCTCCACATCGCGTTCGCCGGACCAGTAGCGATCGTCGGTAAGGTCGAGGTGTTCGGCGGACTGCAGAACGTCACGGGAACGGATACGGGCGAGGAGTTCCTGTTTCAGGGCAAGCTCGCCCCAGGCGGGTTCGTCGAGTTGCGCTGGGAGCCCATGGAGACCCAGCCCGTGCTGGTGATGTGGCTCATCGGCGAGAAGCCGGTGGGTATGCCCTATTTCGCCACGGTCCCGGCGCTGGTCAAGGTGATTGCGGGCGGGCTGGTCTCGCTCCGCGACGCTGACTCGCAGGCGTTCGCCACGCTCCTCACTGAGTTTTTCACCGTCAACACAACCCTCGCCGTCTCATTGGGCCAGCTCGGACTGAGCCCGGAGATCCTCAGCGGCATGCTCATGGTCGCGCCCGCGGAGGGTGTTGAGAACCTCCTGATCACGCTCGTCAGCTCATTCGGCCTGGACACGGTGGAGAAGTTCATGGACGCGCTGGACTGGTCGCTCATCCTTCAAGCTCTCGGCTTGTAGAGACGCGACCTGGATCGATCTCAAGAAGGGGCCGCCGTTGGCGGCCCCTTCTCTTCCGGGAATCGTGTGGGTTGGGTGGCCGAACCTCGCTAGAGCCAGCTC
>DLNB01000004.1 GCA_002479455.1 Acetothermia bacterium UBA7521 | reverse complement strand
AACGACCCCGGCAACTGATCGCCGACAAGGCGTACGACTGCGACGAGTTCCGGGCCTGGCTCCGTCGCAAGAGGGTGATCCCCTGCATCCCACCACGGAAGAACCGCACAGGGCGGCGCAAGACCTGGGATGAGGAGTACAAGGAACGGTGGCACATCGAACGGACCTTCGCCTGGGTCGGGAACTTCCGTCGCCTTCTGGTGCGCTACGAGCGGTTGATCTCCGTGTACGCCGCGTTCTTCACCGTGGCATGCCTTCTCATCTGCTTGAGGATGGTTGTGAAATGACTTCTAGGCCCTGACACCGCCGGGAACTGTAGAAGATGGGTCTGGGACGACCTCGATGCTGCGGATGACCTGGTGGCCGCCTCGCCTCGGACACGGCAGCAGATCAGGTGCGCGTCCGGACCAAACGAGAGGGGCGGGCAGAGCCCGCCCCTCGGTCAACAGCAGTTCCTACTGCTACCCGATGATGTCCTGGTACCAGACGATGATCTTCACCTTGGCGCTCATCGTGACGGTGATCGAGTAGTACTCTCGCCTCGCGTCCCAGGTGCCGTTCTTCCGAGTGGGGTTGATGACATCCCCCACCCACTCGTCGTAGTAGATGGGGCCGCGACCGTACGAGCCGCCGGCAATGCGTCCCGGGAAGCGGATCGTGACCTGCGATCCCGCGGAGAACGTCCCGCTGAACGGGGTCACACGGTCGGACGTCTCACCGGTGATCCGCACCGGCACCCTGAGGTCCTCGTACCCCGGCGTCTGCATGATCTGGCGCCGCGCGTACACCTCCAGGGTGTACCCCAACGGCCGGACGATGATCGGACCGATGATGCCGATCTGAACACACGCTTCAAGGTCTACCCTCTGCTCAGCGGTCTTCGTTCGCCCGGCCGCGTCGTTGGCCTGAACGCGCACCGTCACCGTACCGCCGCCGGATAGGCTCGCCCGGATGCCGGCCGACCCCGAGGCGGGGAAGCTCCCCACCACGGCCTGCGTCGCACCGTTCGGATAGACCAGGCTGACCGGGCTGACGTGGACCGGCGATGTCCCGCCGCTTGCCTGCCAGTACACGGTCACGAGGTGGCTGTACTCCTTGTCGCACACCTTCTCCACAACCACCCGCACGATCTGGACCGTGAGGTCGGGCACCCGGGCGGCCGCTGCGGTCCGCAGTGACACCGCGTAGCGGAACATCTCGCAGTTCCGACCATCAAACAAGCCGAACAACACATCGTAGTTGGCCCCAGCTGTGGGAAGTATGCCGGTCAGGATCGCAAGCCCCTGGTTGAGATCGAGGTTCAGGGCCGCCCCGCTTGGCAGGTTCGACGAGATCGTCGTCACTCGCTCGATGCCCGCCGACCGGAACCGGGTGAGATCCGCACTGGGAATGGCCTTCGTCGTGAGAAGATGCAGCCCGGTGGTGACCTCGCCGAAGTCCCACTTCAGCCCGGTGAACTGCGGACAGGTCGTGGTGGTCGTTGCCGTGTAGACGCTGATCGTGAGCCGGACAACAACGCACTGGTTGCGGTCGAGGAGGTGGTAGACCACCGTCCACCGGCCGCCTTCCCGCGGCACCGTCCCCGACAACCGACCCTGCCGCGAAGCGAGGATCAGGTCGAACGTGAGACCGGCCGGCAGCGTCGAGCTAACCCGCGTGGCGGACACGACCCCCAGCGACGCGACTGCACTCGTGACGTCAGCGGGGAACGACTTGGTGGAGTTCACGTTGCTGCCCGCGGTCACCTGGCCGAAGTCCCAGCTCCGGTCCTGCGTAGGAGGACACCCCGGCGGTTCCCGCGGCACGTACTCATCGCACGTCGGCTGGAGACAGTCCGGGTCAATGAACGTCTGAATGGACGCTTCGATGTTGGGCACAACCTTGACCGACGTGGACGCCGTAGCTGCCGCCTGAGCACAGGCCTGGGCCATCGCCTCGGCCTGAGCCAACGCCTCTGCGCACGCCGCTGCGTACGCGGCGGCACGGACCCGTACCTCAGCCGCTGCCGTCGCACTCGCCTCAGCACGAGCCAACGCTAGAGCACACGCTTGAGCCGAAGCGTACGCCTCAGCTTCAGCCATTGCCAGTGCTTGGACGCAGGCGAACGCCGATGCCTGTGCACCCGCGAACGCCGTTGCTGACGCGTAAGCAGCGGCGGCAGCCTTGGCAAGCGCCGTCGCCGCGGCCTGCACGTGGACAGCGACGTGAGCCTCGGCTTGAGCCTGGGCCAGCGCTGCCGCCCGGGCATGGGCCATCGCCTCGGCCTGGGCACTGGCGTAGACCTCGACACAAGCTACCGCCTGAACGTAGGCCGATACAGCCACCTCAGCCGCCGCGTACGCCGCGGCATGGGCCTCGGAGATCGCCTCGGCCATCGCTGCCACGCCCACCGCAACCTGTGCTTCCGCCTGAGCTTGGGCAGCCACACACGCCATCGCCGATGCCTGCGCCTCGGCTGCCGCCTGGGCCACCGCTTGCACGCCGGATGCGGCCGCGGCTTGGGCTGCGGCATAGGCGCTGGCGGCTGCTCCCGCTGCCGCCTGGGCCTGCACCGCTGCCTGGGCACATGCCTGAGCGTGGGCGAACACCGCGGCTGCGGCGAAACCCTCTGCTTGGGCATAGGCTGCGGCGTAGGCGGTGCTCCCTGTTGTTCCTGCCGCCGAAGCCGACGCCTGGGCGGATGCCGATGCCGACGCGACTGCCGCCGCGCACGCCGCTGCTTCTGCTTGGGCCGTCGCCGCCGCGGCTGCCGCGGCGGCTGCCTGCGCTTTCGCTTCAGCAACCGCTGAAGCCACCGCAGCGCTCATCGCGTTCGCAGCCGATTGGGCCTTGGCATAGGCGCTTGCTGCCGCCGAGGCGCTGGCCTGAGCCGTAGCCTGAGCTGATGCAACCGCGCTCGCCATCGCCTTTGCCGATGCTTCCGCCCGAGCACACGCCTGAGCACACGCCGTGGCCTGTGCTTCCGCCTTGGCCTTCGCCGTCGCGATCGCTTGGGCCATCGCGCTCGCCGACGCCTGTGCCGTGGCGCACGCGCTGGCGATCGCTTTGCCTTCAGCTTCCGCCACTGCCGTTGCCGACGCGATCGCCTTCGCCACCGCGACCGCCACGGCCTCTGCCTCAGCGTAGGCCGCGGCACACGCCTGCGCCTGCGCTTGGGCTGATGAATAGGCGACCGCAATCGCGCTCGCCGCCGCCTTGGCCTCGGCCTCCGCTCTCGCCCGCGCCTGGGCAACCGCCTGCGCAGCGGCCTGAGCCTGGGCATAGGCAAACGCGCACGCGGCGGCCTGGGCTTCCGCTCGTGCCTGGGCCGCGGCCGCGGCCTCCGCCTGACCGACTGCCCACGCTTCGGCACGGGCCGTAGCCTGAGCAGCCGCCTGGGCCGCCGCGCTCGCCGATGCAACTGCGGTGACCACAGCGTCGACCGTCCCACCGATCTCCGCGACCACGGTCACGCACGGCACGGCGTCGCGGATCCGCTGGTTGACCACCTGGGCCGTGTCCCGAGCTTGGGAGTACGCCTGGGCCGATGTCGCAGCCTGAGCGCGAGCGTAAGCGTTCGCGCTGGCCACCGCCCTCGCAAACGCGGCGGCTTCGACCGCCACTTCCGCGCACGCCGCAGCCTCCGCCCTAGCGACGGCGACCGCCGCCGCTGCCGCCTGGGCCTGGGCATATGCTGCGGCCTCCGCCGTCGCCAACGCCTCCGCCGTCGCCTTGGCATAAACCTGGACTTCGGCTGCCGCCGCTGCGCATGCCGCAGCGCTCGCCTTCGCCTCTGCAACGGCGACCGCGCACGCCTTGACGATCGCCGCGACCGCCGCCGCTGCCTCGGCATCCGCCGTTGCGCACGCTGCGGCCGATGCCGTTGCCTCAGCTTGGGCCCTCGCGCAGGCCGTGGCGAATGCCTGGGCCGATGCCTGGGCCTTGGCCATCGCCGCCGCGCACGCCTGAGCGCTGGCCTGAGCCTGCGCACTCGCCGCCGCGCACGCCGCTGCCATCGCCTTCGCCTCTGCCTCCGCCCGAGCCGCGGCCTGGGCCACTGCTTGGACCGCCGCCTGGGCTTCCGCGCTCGCCGTCGAAGCCGCCGTGAGCAACGTCGCCACACTGAGTTCGTCCAGGAGTTTCTGCGCCGAGGTGGCCACCGCCTGGGCTTGAGCAGCGGCCTTCGCCGCTGCGGCAGCCTGAGCCTGGGCCAAAGCCGCGACATCCTGGAGGAACGGCTGGTGCGTGGTCTGCGCAATCGCCGGAACGATCATCCCCGCCAACAGCAAGACCAACGCGAGAGACCTACCAAATGCTTTTCCCATCTGAACCGCCTCCTTCCCTCGCGAGGAGAGAATATGTCACTATAGCACTCGGCCATAGCGCACGCCAACATATACACCCTGGTCCAGGAAAGGTTCCCGAACGGGGATCACGTCTGGGCACATGAACACCCTGTAAGCTCGGTTCACAAGCTTACAATGGGTTTAGTCACCGAAAAGGTTCTGCGCCAACCGCCGCGGCGGTAGTGGCGTTGAGCGATCTTGCCCACGCGAAGATGGCCGGCGCGCTTCTCCTACCTCGTCTGCCGATTCAGTACAGTCCGTGGGGAAAGCCGGCCAGATGCGCCGCCCAGCGGGCTTCGTTCACGGGAACACCGGTCTAGGGTTGGCGGTTGAGGAGCCCGAAGGAGCGCAGATGAACCTCCAAAGTGTCTGGATCGAGAAACCGAAACGCTCTCACCCCGACCCGCAACGCCCCCGCGACGTTCTCCGGGAGGTCGTCGAAGAACAGCGCCTCAGAAGGCTCGCATCGTTCCTCATCGAGGATCCTCCAGTAGAAACCGGGATCCGGCTTGACGAGGCCCATCCGGTGAGATGCGTACACCGCATCGAACGACGCGAACAGACCGGATCTCCGAAGCGCAGGCCAGTGCGGATCCATTGTGTTCGTCCCCGCCACCACCCGAACGCGTTGCCGGACCCTGGCGATCAGCCTCAGCACGGCCGGATTCAGCACGGGACGGAACTCCCTTTCCCAAAGGTCCTCTCCGACCTGCTGGCCCGTCTTCCGCTGGAACCGTGCCCAGAACTCCGTCGCGGTGAGCGCCCCCGCCAGCAGAAGATGGGTGTCCTCCACGGTGAGCGCCCGGAACGCCTCCGCTGTCATCCCCAACTTGTCCGCCATGGAAGGAACCGAGTCCGCGTGATCCACCACAACGCCCCCCAGATCGGAGATCACCAGCTTCACCGGTCACCCCTTCTGCGCCGAGAACAGCCGCGCTCCACCTACAAAGTACCGCGACAGCCCGAAGAAGAGCAACACCATGGGGAGGGAAGCCAGCACCGCTGTCGCCATCATCGCGCCTTCATCGGTGAACTTCTCCTCGGCAAACAGGGTGATGTAAAGAGGGATCGTCTGCATCTCGCGGCTCTGAGCGATCAACAGCGGCCAGATCAGGTTGTCCCATTGGGAGCGGAACGTGAGGATGGCGAGGGTGGCGATGGCCGGCCAGCTGCTGGGGAACACCACACGCCACAGGATCTGCACCTCGCTCGCGCCGTCGATGCGGGCGGCGTCGAGGATCTCATCGGGGAACGTGAGCAAGTACTGCCGCATGAGGAACACCCCGAACGCGTTCACGAGAAACGGGACGACCAGGCCGGCGTACGAGTTCTGCATCCCTAGGCTCGTGGCGATGATGTAGAGGGGAATCATCACGACCTGGAACGGGATCATCATCGTCGCCACGATCAGCAGCATGACGGCCTTCCGCCCGCGGAACCTGAACTTGGCAAGGCCGTAGCCGGTGATCGTGGACAAGACAACCGTGCTCAGCGTGATCGCCGTCGCAAGGAACAACGAGTTGACCATGTTCCGCACGAAGAAGAACCGCCCATCATTCCCCCGGATCGCCTGCCAGAAGTTCTGCCAGTGGAAGCTCTGGGGGATCCACCGGTACGGGATGCGCGTCACCTCCATCGCCGGCATGAGCGAGGCGGTGACCATAAACACGAGGGGGCCGAGGATGTAGACGAGCATCACCCCCAGGACGAGCCACACGGCGACCGTTGCCAATGCCGACCGACCGCCTCGCCGAACCTGCGTTCGCCTCACAGGTAGCTCACCTCTTCCGAACGTGCTACCCGGAACTGCAGCCAGCTCAGGAACAGCATGATCGCAAACAGAATGATGCTTAGGGCGCTCGCCCGGCCGATCTGAAATGTTCGCACGGCCGTGTGGTAGACGTTCAACGTGATGACGTCAATCGGACCGCGGGGTGACCCGGCTTGAGAGAAGAGGTACTGCGTGCTGAACGTCCGCAGACACTGGATCATCGCCACGACGGAGACGAGGAGCGTGGTCGGCTTGAGGAGGGGGAACGTGACCTTCCAGAACGTCTGCCACACGCTCGCCCCATCCACCCGTGCCGCCTCAACGAGCGACCGGGGGATGCTGCTGATCCCGGCGATGAAGATGATTGTGAAGTACCCAACGTACTTCCAGACGTAGACGAACATCGTTGCCAGCTGGAGCATGCCTGGTGCGACGAGCCACCTTCGATCCACGCCGGGTGTGCCGGCGAGCGTATTCACAAGCTGGTTCGCGATCCCCCGCGGGTCGAAGATGAGGAGCCAGATCGCCGCCGCGACCACGGTGGATACCACGGCCGGCGAGAAGAACGCCAGCTGCAGAAACCGCTGGAACCTCTTCCGTGAGCTGATGAACAGAGCAAGCACGAGGCTCAAGCCCACAAGCATCGCGAACGTCCCTCCTGTGAAGATGCCCGTCACCGTGAGTGCGTTCCAGAAGGTCGGCGACTGGAACAGGTATTGGTAGTTCCCGAACCCGATGAACCTCGGCGCGGCGGTGGACAGGAGGTGCTTCTGGAAGAAACTGAGGTAGAGCGCGTTGAGCACGGGGTAAATGCTGAACAGGCCGAAGAACACGAGGCTCGGCAGAACAAACGCCCATCCCCACCGCCCTCGGCGCTCGCAGATCCCGCGCCTCGCCCTTCTCCTCCTCACAACCCCCCGTCCCTTGTGAGAACAGGAGGGCCCGGCACCGTTCCGCCCGGGCCCCCATCCTATCTCAGCTAACCCGCCATGCGGTCACTGAACGCTACTTGTACTCCGCCAGAACTTCGTTGGCCCTTGTGCGAAGCGTTGCCAAGGCGGCCTCCGGGGTCACGCCCTGCAGCATCACCGCTTTCACCGCCTCGTCCAGGAGCTGCTTGAACTCCGGGTTGGCTACGTGCAGCTGCACTAGGGAAGACCGAGCCATGTCCGAAGCGAACACATCGCCGTACGGTTGGGCCGCATACACGTCCGACGCGAGGAGGTCCTTCCGTGGCTGGATCAACCCCACCCGGGTGAGGTACTCCTCCGGGTTCGAGAGCATGTAAGCGATAAACCGCCATGTCCATTCCTGCGTCTCGAGCGAGCTCTGCGCGTTGACCATGTAGTAATGCCCGTAGTAGTGGGAAGCAACATCGTTCACCGCGTTCTCGAACACCGGGAACGGGATGACCATCCACTCGCCGCTCTCGTAGAACGCGAGGTTGTTCGACTTGATGCGCGCAATCTGGTAGAAGCCACTCAGACACATCGTTACTTCATTGCGGTCGAAGTTGAACAACGAGCGAGCCGCCGTGTACGTGGGAGAACCCAGGTTCTTCCCGAAAGGACCCCACCGCTGCATGAACCGCAGCACCTGTAGCCACGCCTCGTCGCCAATCACGGCTGTCTGCCCATCGGGGCTCAGGAACGCCCCCCCCAATTGCTCTACCATCGCCAGCAGCCACTCCACGTAGTACCCGTAGCGGAAGTCGAACCCGCGCCGCTTGATGATGTCGCCTTCCCGGATGACGAGCTTCTCCGAAACCTCCATCATCTGTTCCCATGTTCGCGGGTACTCCGTATCCGGGTCAAGCCCGACTTCGCGGAAGTACTTCTTGTTCACGAACACCGACCAAATCGTAAGCTCCAGCGGAAGTCCGTACAGCTTCCCATCCTTGTAGACCGGGTCGAGGGTTCCCCCGAGGTACGCCCCGACGATCGACTCCACGCTCGCGTAGCCCACCCACTCCGGTCGCAGCGGGGCCACCCGACCCATAACCAGATACGGGTAGGCGTCGTTCACCTCGAGGTTGAACATGTCCGGGCCCTTGCCAGCCGCGAATGCCGTCAGCAGGACCTCGGCGATCCGCGCCGATGGGTACGTCACCCGCTCGATCGTTACGTGGGGATAGAGCGCCTGGAAACGCCGAATGTACTCCTCCTCCAGCGGGGTTCGATTCGGATCTTCATGCGTCCAGAATGTGATCTTGACTGGATTCGCCGCTGTCGCTACCAATCCCAATGCCAGGAGCATCACGAGAAACCATGCCGCTCGCTTCATGTGAGTCGCCTCCTTTGAGCCTTCCGCGCCGCCGCCCTTCGCGCGGCATCCACGGGTTCCCTCCACACGCTCGCATTTGGACGCCTCTCACCCCCCGTACGGGGTCCCGGGCTTCACCCAGGGCCAAACACTGTAAGGCGCAGTATAGTCCCGCAGCGCAAAGTTGACCAGGTGCGGCGAACTGCCGACGTGGTAGACTGACGCATCTCATTGACAGGAGGGCACACGATGGACAAAGGCAAGTACGCGTTCCTGGAGCGATTCCTCACCACAATCAGCCCGTCGGGGTTCGAGGCCGATGCGGCGGCGGTATGGCGTGAAGAGGCAGCCACGTTCGCCCAGCGGACGTGGGCGGACCTCCACGGGAACGCGTTTGCGTCCCTCAACGAGGCTGGCGCTCCCCGGGTCATGCTCGCCGGCCACATGGACGAGATCGGGCTTATGGTTTCCCACATCACCGACTCGGGGTACCTCTACACCCGCCCCATCGGAGGTTGGGACGCACAAATCCTTCCCGGCCAGCGGGTGTGGGTGCACACCAAGAAGGGCCGCGTGCTCGGCGTGATCGGCCGGAAGCCGATCCACCTGCTTGCGGACGAAGACCGGAAGAACGTTGTCAAAGTCGAGGACCTGTGGATCGACATCGGCGCCAAGTCGAAGGCCGAGGCGCAGAAGAGGGTCGAGATCGGAGACCCGATCGTACTCGCCTACAACCCAGACCGGCTCTCCGACGACCTCCTCGTGGCGCGGGGCGTGGACGACCGGATCGGGGGGTTCGTGGCCCTCGAAACGCTGCGCCACCTCAAGGCCCTCAAGCCTAAGGCCGCGGTGTTCGCTGTGGCCACCGTGCAGGAGGAGATCGGCCTCCGCGGGGCGCGGACGAGCGCCTACGGTCTGGACCCAACGGTCGGCATCGCCGTGGACGTCTGCCACACCACCGACACCCCCGGCACAGAAGGCGACAAGAAGAAGCTCGGTGAGATCGGTCTCGGCAAGGGGCCGGTGATCGCCCGGGGCCCGAACATCAACCCCAAACTGTTCGACCTCCTCATCGCGGCGGCCAAGAAGGCAAAGATCCCATTCCAGATCGAGGCCGCCCCGGGCGGCACAGGGACAGATGCCAACGCGATGCAGCTGAGCCGGACCGGGATGGCGACCGCCCTCGTCTCGATCCCCAACCGGTACATGCACTCGCCGTGCGAGATCGTATCGCTCAGGGACGTCGAGAATGCAGCGAAGCTCATCGCCCACACTGTGGCGGGGCTGACCGCGAACACCGACCTCGTGCCCGGGGAGACGAAGAGGGCGCCGGCGCGCTCGACGGCCCGGCGGCGTCGGACGACCTGACGCGGGACGTAGGGAGCTAGAGCAGGCGGCGCAGCTCGCGGAGCTTGTCGCGGTACGCGGCGGCGAGTTCGAACTCCAGCCGCTCCGCCGCGCCTTTCATCTCCTTCTCCAGGCTCCGCACGAGCTGCGCGATTTCCTCTCGGGGAAGCTTCTCGGGCATCTTCGGGATCTCTAT
Organism: Acetothermia bacterium UBA7521; assembly: GCA_002479455.1. Classification (GTDB taxonomy): domain Bacteria; phylum Bipolaricaulota; class Bipolaricaulia; order Bipolaricaulales; family Bipolaricaulaceae; genus Bipolaricaulis. The sequence continues at coordinate 12,898 of DLNB01000004.1, read as the reverse complement.
CGGTTCGGCACGGCGGCCGTGGAACTCGGCCACGATGTCCCGCACCTCTTTCTCGATCGTCTGCGGGGTGATCCCATACCGTCGGTTGTGCTCAAGCTGGATCTGCCGCCGCCGGTTCGTCTCCTCCACCGCCTGGCGGATGGCGTCGGTGAACTGGTCGGCATAAAGAATGACCTTCCCCCGCACGTTCCGCGCCGCGCGGCCGATCGTCTGGATGAGCGAGGTCCCAGATCGCAAGAACCCTTCCTTATCCGCATCGAGGATCGCCACCAACGATACCTCAGGGAGGTCCAGCCCCTCCCGCAGCAGGTTGATCCCCACGAGCACATCGAACTTGCCCAACCGCAGGTCGCGGAGGATGTCCACCCGCTCCAAGGTCTCGATCTCCGAATGGAGGTAGCGGGCCCGCACGCCGATCTCCACGAGGTAGTCGGTCAGATCCTCGGACATCCGCTTGGTGAGTGTCGTCACGAGGGCCCTCTCTCCCCGTTCGGTGACTACGCGCAGCTCGCCGAGAAGGTGGTCCACCTGTCCCTGGACGGGGTGGACCTCGATCTCAGGGTCCACGAGGCCGGTCGGCCGGACGATCTGCTCGACGATCTTCGCCGATACGCGCCGCTCGTAGTCGGCTGGGGTGGCGGACATGAAGACCACCTGCCCCACCCGCTCTTCGAACTCACCGAACGTGAGGGGACGGTTGTCGAGGGCAGAGGGAAGCCGGAACCCGTACTCGACAAGGGTTCCCTTCCGAGACCGGTCGCCATGGAACATCCCGTTGATCTGAGGGACGGTCTGGTGCGACTCGTCGATCACCGTCAGGAAGCCCGGCGGGAAGTAGTCAAGGAGCACCCACGGGGGTTCCCCAGCCCTCCGACCATCAAGGTGGCGGGAGTAGTTCTCGATTCCTGGGCAGTACCCCATTTCCCGCATCATCTCGAGGTCGAACAGGGTGCGCTGCTCGATCCGCTGGGCCTCGAGGAGCTTCCCGGTCGCGCGGAGCTCCTTCAACCGCTCGTCCAACTCGGCCTCGATCCCGGCCAGAGCGTGTTTGAGACGTTGTTCCGGGGTCACATGGTGCGTGGCTGGGGTAATTGTGGCCCGTGCCCGCTGAGAGAGCGCGTCTCCCGTGAGCGGGTCTACGGCGGAGATCCGCTCGACTGCGTCGCCGAACAGCTCGATCCGGTATCCGAGCTCCTCGGAAGCGGGGATGATCTCCAGCACGTCCCCCCGCAGACGGAATGTCGCGCGCTCGAACGCAAGCTCGTTCCGCCGGTACTGGAGCATCACGAGCTGCCGCAGGAGCTCATCGAGGTTGTACTCCCGGCCGACTTCGAGAACGAGAGAGAGCGCCGCGTAGTCCTGGGGCGAACCGAGACCGTAGATGCACGATACGGAAGCGACAACAAGCACGTCTCGCCGAGAGAGAAGACTGGCCGTCGCCGCATGGCGGAGGCGGTCGATCTCCTCGTTGATCTGAGCATCCTTCTCGATGTAGGTGTCCGTCTGCGGAATGTACGCCTCCGGCTGGTAGTAGTCGTAGTAGGACACGAAGTAGTGGACCGCGTTGTCGGGGAACAGCTCCCGGAACTCGCCGTACAGCTGGGCGGTGAGGGTCTTGTTGTGGGCGACGACGAGGGTCGGTCGCTGTACGTTCTGGATTACCTGCGCGATGCTGAACGTCTTCCCCGTGCCCGTGGCACCGAGGAGGGTCTGGTACCGGTGGCCCGCGAGAATGCCCGCCGTGAGCTCGGCGATCGCCTTCGGCTGATCGCCCTGAGGCTTGAGCTTCGTCTTGAGTTGGAACCGCTCTCCCGCCGCGGCCTTGGCCATAGCCGCCGATTCTACTCCCCGTTCGACCCGCCACCTACCGGGAGAAGACCCAGCTCAAGAGAAGGACCACGCTCGTGCCAACGGCGAGGATGAGAACCAGTTCGATTGGGCTCAGTCGCCAGCGCGGCGCATCGGGAAGCCGAGACAACGGGGACGGACAGCCCTCGGCCGCACAACGGGCGACTTCCTCGTACAGCCTGAGCTCGACCGCCAAACCAATCCCCGTTGTAGCCAGGTCGCCCACCGCTACCACAGGAGTTGCGTATTTCTCCAGGGCGTACGCCTCGGCCAGCGCCGCCATCAGCCGGAAGTTGTCCCCGCTGTACCCGACCTCGTGCTCGACGATCCGCAGCTCGGGGAACTCCGTAGCCAGGTCGGCGAGGTACGTCTTCATCACCGAACAGTCCGGACACGTCGCCGCCCAGAAGTAGTGGAGCTCGACGGGGGCCGCAGAAGCCAAGCTCACCGAGATCCAGCCCAGCACCCCAACAAGCAACGCTTTCAGCATACCGGTAAGGATACCCGAGTCCGCTGCGCCGCTCCGCCGTCCGGTAACATAACCCCGTGAGGACCTATTCTGACTGCATCCCGTGCATTCTGCGGGCGACCCTGGGCGGAGCGCGCCTCGCCGGCGCCCCGGACGAGGAGGCGTGGGCGGTCGTCGCCGAGGGAGCACGGATCACGGCAGACTGGGATCGGACACTCCCCCCGATCCTCCTGGGCGCGGAGATCGGCCGCCTGCTGCGGACACGAGTCGGGCAGACCGACCCGTATCTAGGGGAGAAGCGCGCGGCGAACACGGCCGCCCTTGGACACTACGCGCGATGGAAGGAGGAGGTGGCCCGGGCCCCTGATCCGCTGTTCCACGCCCTGCGGCTCGCCGCGGCGGGGAACGCTCTCGATCTCGGGTTCTACGCGGGAGTAGACCCCCACCACGACGTAGATTGCGCTCTGCAGGGCTTCGCCCGCTCCGATTACGGAGCCTTTCGTGACGCGTTGGACCGATCTCGGGAGGTGCTCTTCCTGGCCGACAACGCGGGCGAGATCGTGCTCGACCGGATCCTCATCGAGGAGCTCGTTGCCCGCGGCAAGAACGTGACCGTCGCCGTCCGCGGCGCGCCCACGCTGAACGACGTCACCAAGGATGATGCAGAATCAGTTGGACTGAACGCGATCGCGGAGATCATCACCACCGGGTCCGACGTGCCCGGTGTGTCCCTCGCTGCCTGCTCAACTTCTTTCCGCACGCGGTTCCGGAACACCGGACTGGTCCTGAGCAAGGGAATGGGGAACTTCGAGGGCCTGTCTCAGGAGCCGGCTCCGTTGTTCTTCCTCTTCCAAGCCAAGTGCCAACCCGTGGCACGGGAGGCCGGCGTCGCGGTCGGCAGCCTGGCCCTCCTCCGGGGACGTGGTTGACGTGCCTCCCCGATCGCGGCACAGTGGTGTGGACATGAGTGACCAGGCGGTGGACCGGTTTGAGAATTTCCTCCGCCAGCGGGGCCTCCACGTCACAGGACCACGACGGGCGGTGGTCGAGGCGGTGTTCGCCCTCCCCGCCCACTTCGAGGCCGCCGACTTGTGGGCCGCGCTGCGGGGCGTGGTCTCATCGGCAGCCACGGTGTACCGCACGCTCGATCTCCTCGAGCAGGCCGGACTCGTGCGTCGCGTGTCGTTTGGCGAGGCCCACGCCCACTACGAGCACGTACTGGGGCGTGAGGAGCACGGCCACCTCGTGTGTCGCGTCTGCGGGCAGGTGGTGGAGTTCTCCGACCCGAGCCTGAAGAAAGTCGTGACCAAGGCCGCGGAGCATCACGGGTTCACGCTTGCCGAGGTTGTCGTCCAGGGCTACGGGCTTTGCCCAGCGTGCCGCGCCGCGAAGCTATAATCAGCAGAGCGCCGGGGTGGCGGAATTGGCAGACGCGCGGGACTCAAAATCCCGTGCCCCTCGCAGGGCGTGTGGGTTCGACTCCCACCCTCGGCACCACAGAGCCTCCATGACAAATCGACTTCGCGCGCTGGGGCACTTGTTCCGCGGCCGTACGTCTCTTTGGCAGTGCTACACGAGCGTCACGTGGCGCACGTGCGAGGCTTGCCTCGCCTGGCACGGTCGGATCGTCGGCCATCCCGAGGCGTTCCCACCCCACACCGGTTGTACCCACGAGCTGCGGCGCTTCCCAGTGTGGAAGCTGAGTGTTTATCGTGATATGAGCCGGAGGATGCAGGAGCGAGCCCTTGACGAGCTTCGCCGCCGGAAGCTGTTTCAACAAGCGAGGGACCTGCTTTCGGTGGATTCTGAGACCAGTTTGGGCCTGTTCGATCAGGCAGCGGCCATCGATGTGTACCTTCCCGAGGTCGAAGCGCTGAGCGAAGATCCCGCTCTCACAGATTCGAACCTGCGCACACGGATGCGGGAGATCCACCTCGCCCGCTGGAAGTCGAAGTTCGCCACAGAGCGCTACGAGCGGCAACCAGAACTTGCCCGCGCTCAGCAGGAGCAGTGGGGTGTCCAGCAAATCAAGGAGATCTTCGCGTAGAGAAGGCGTTGAGCCTCGGTTCTGGGGCGCGGCTCTCCTCGTAGTTGCCCTGGTTCTCTACGCCGCCCTGCGCCTCATCCCCCCATCCGTCCCACCCCGCACGCCGCCCGGCCGTGTAGATGTTCCAGCGTTTGTGGTGCCGATCGAGTTCAAGCTCCCCGGCAAGGTGAACATCAACCTCGCCCCGGCAGCGGAGCTGGAGAAGCTTCCCGGGATCGGCCCGGCGCTCGCAGCGCGCATCATCGCCTACCGCGAGGAGCACGGTCCGTTCGCGAGCATCGAGGATCTCACCCATGTTTCGGGGATCGGATCGAAGACCCTTGACGGGTTCCGCGACCTGATCACAATCGGGGACGACGAGGCGTAGGCCCCTACCGCATTGCCGGCAGAAGGGCTCCGCAGTACCATGCATCTTTCCTTCATTCGTGGTCCACGGAGGTGAACGCGGCATGAGACAGATCTCGATCCGCGAGTTCGACATCGCGACGGCATCCCGTCAAGAGTTCCAGGCAGCCCACGCGCTCCTCGTTCAGTTGGAGGCGGAAGCCTGGCCGGAGGACCCGCCGCGGTCGTTGGAGGATTGGGAAAGGAGTATCCGTTCTGTCCCACCGTTCTGGACTGTCCACCGCTGGGTAGCCTGGCAGGAAGGGCAGATCGTCGCATCGGCGAACGTATACATGTTCGACACCGAACACAACCGCCACATCGCCGACGGCTACATCGGTGTGGACCCCGCTTCCCGCCGCCAGGGAATTGCCAGAAAGCTGCTGGCGCGCATCGTCGCGAAGGCCGAGAGAGAGGGCCGGACGCTTCTCGTTGCAGGCACAGACTCCGCCATTCCCGCAGGGGGGATGCTCATGGAGAAGATCGGCGCGCGGGTGGGGATCGTCTCCCGTACGAACCAGCTCGATCTGGTGCACCTCGACCGGAGTCTGATGAAGCGATGGCGCGACGAGGGTCCACGGGACCTGTTCACCCTCGGGTGGTGGATCGGGCCGTACCCCGAGGAGTACCTGGGTTCCATCTGCGAGCTCAAGGCCGTGATGAACACCGCGCCACGCGACGACCTCCAAATGGACGACTGGACCTGGACTCCCGAGATGCTACGCCAGAGAGAGCGGTCGCTGACCGAGCGCCGCACCGAGCGGTGGACCCTCTACGCCCGGCACCAGGCGTCCGGTGATCTCGCCGGGTACACCGAGGTGTTCTGGGAGAGCGGTCAGCCCCAGACCCTGTGGCAAGGGGACACCGGCGTCCTCCCCGCGTACCGCGGCCACGGCCTGGGGAAGTGGCTCAAGGCAACGATGATCGAGAAGGTTCGCGCCGAGAGGCCCCAGGTGGTGCGCGTGCGCACCGGGAACGCGAACTCCAACGCACCGATGCTCCGGATCAACGAGGCGATGGGGTTCCGCCCGTACAAGGAGTGGACGACGTGGCAGATCGAGTTGGGGCCGGTGCGCGACTACCTCGACAGACGATGATCCCCGGACGCGGTTGGGGCGACGGTATCGCCGCGGCACGTGGTGTTGCAAGACAGGCTCACCGGGTAAGCTCTGCCCGTTGAAGGAGGCTTGACATGCGGATGCGCACGGTTGCAGCAGTGTTTCTCGTGGTCGGAATTGGGGCTCTCCTCGCCGGATGCGGCAGGGGGACGGCCCCCACCATTTCCACCCCGCCCTCAGCCCAGACGGCTTGTGCCGGGAACTCGATCACGTTCAGCGTGACGGCGGCTGGAACATCACCCCTCAGCTACCAGTGGCGAAAGGACGGAACAGCGGTCGCCGGGGCGACGAGCGCGAGCTACACGATCAGCTCGCTCTCCGCAACCCACGCCGGGTCGTACACCGTGGTCGTGACGAACAAGGCCGGAACCGTTACCTCCAGCCCCGCCACGCTCACGGTGAATTCCCCCCCGACCATCACGGCCCAACCGACCCCGCAATCGACGTGCGCGGGCACGTCCGTGCTGTTCACCGTCACCGCCGGAGGCACGGCTCCCCTGAGCTACCAATGGAAGAAGAACGGTACCGACATCGCGGGGGCCACCACCGCGATGTACACGATCAGCTCCGCCACGGAAGCCGATGTAGGAGCGTATTCCGTGGTTGTCACCAACGCATGCGGAACCGTGACGTCGAGCCCCGCCACGCTCTCTCTGGACGTGACCCCCACGGTCACCGCTCAGCCTGTTTCTCAGACCGTGTGTCAAGGTCTCCCCGCGACATGGGTCGTCGCCGCCGAGGGCGGATCGGCTCTCGGCTACCAGTGGCGGAAGGATGGCGTCGACATCGCCGGGGCAACCGCGGCGACCTATACGGTCCCTGCCGTTGCTGCAGGTGATGCAGGGACCTACACCGTCGTGATCAAAAACAGCTGTGGAACGGTGACTTCAGAGCCCGCCGTGCTCACCGTCACGCTCGCGCCGATCGTCACATTGCACCCCATCTCCCAGACCGCGTCAGTCGGCGACTCCATCACGTTCACCGTGATGGCAACCGGCGGCGAATCCCTGACCTACCAGTGGAAGAAGGACGGTGCCGACATCGCCGGCGCCACGAGCGATCTGTACACGATCCTCGCCGTCACGGCCGGCAACGCCGGGACCTACACGGTCGTGGTTGCCCATGCGTGTGGAGCCGTGACGTCGAACCCCGCCACGCTCACCGTGACCGACTCAACCCCCGTCGAGCCAGGGCTGCCCCCGGTCGCGGGGCCCTTCGCCACCATCAACGGCCACCCCGTAACCCGGGAAGCGTTTGACGACATGCGGGCGTCCATTCTCGGGTATTACGCCCGGCTGTACGCTCAGTTCGGGATCGACATCCGCATCTTCCTCATCGGCGCACGGGGCCGGATGTTTGAGCTCGAACTGGAACTGAGTGCCCTGACCAGCCTCCTCACCCGCGGCCTCGTCGAGGCTGAGGCCGCGCAACGTGGGCTCGTCCTCTCCCCCGAGGAGATCGAAGCCGAGTTCGAGAAGCAGTACCAAACCATGCTTGACACGTACGAAATCACCGAGGAGTTCCTCATCGGGTACTTCGCAGAACAAGGCGGGACATTGGACGAGTTCAAGGACGAGGGACGCGCCAGCGTCGCCGAACAACTCCTCTACGAAGCCCTCCAGAAGGCCGTTGGTGGGCCGATCGAGATCTCCGAGGGCGATCTCCGGCAGTACTTCGAGGACCACCGCGCGGACTACGGAACAGAAGAGCAACTGAAAGCGTCCCACATCCTCGTCGCCACCCGGGAGGAGGCTGAAGAGATCGTGGCGAAACTGGCCTCCGGAGAGGACTTCGCCGAGCTCGCCCGCGCACGCTCCACCTGCCCCAGTTCCGCGCAGGGAGGAGACCTCGGGTGGTTCGGCCGGGGAGAGATGGTTTCTGAGTTCGAGGAGGCGGCGTTCTCCCTCGGCGCTGGCGAGAGAAGCGAGATCGTGGAAACCCAGTTTGGCTTCCACATCATCCTCGTCACAGACCGTCGCGAGGCCACCGCGCCTGAGTACGCCGATGTTGCCGACCGTGTGCGGTCCGATGCCGAGAAAGAGATCGCGAACGAGAGGTTCGAGGCGTGGTTGGAGAAGGCACGCGAAGAAGCACAGGTCTCTGTTTCCGATCCAATCCTCCACGCGATGTATCTGAAGGACCGGAACATCGACGAGGGCATCGCCGCATTCGAGAAGATCCGGACCGAAGGAGTAGTCACGGAGAAGTACATCGCGTTCATCATCGGCGCGCTGTACGAGGAGAAGATGGCGCTGCTGGAGTCCGACAAGGAGTTCCTGGAGACCCAACTTCCGGAGAGCCCTGAGCGAGAAACCCAGATCGGCGTCATTGACGATGCGATCGAGGAGGCGCGCTTGGCCGCCCTCGCTGCATACCAGGATGCTCTGAAGGACCTCCCGGACGATGAAGACGTGAAGGAGCGGATCACCTCGTTGGAAGGACCGGGGTTCGTTCCGCGCTAGAGACGAGCATCAAACCATTCCGCTGCCCAGCCCTGGGCTGTGCACAGCTCAGGGCTGGGCGGTGAACGCCTCCGTGCGCAGCTCCACCCAGTCGAACTCCCACGGCCAGAGGTACGTCGCGATCATGAACAACCGCTCTTCCCCGGGCCGGATGTCCCACAGCTCCCGCTGCGCTTGGCCCACCAGCACGTGCCCTGGCTCGCGGTAGAACCGGGCGTACACCTCGGCGTGGGTCACGCGCCGATCGGCGCTCTCGTTGCGGACGACCCCCTCGATGAGCGATCCGGAGTACACGTGCTTCAGTTCCCACTGCAGCACGTTCAACGGGCGGCTGATCCCATAGCGGAGAACGCGCACCGTCTGGGCGGCGAGGCGACACAGACCCTCCTCCGTCGGAAACTCTTGAACCACGGTGAGGGTGACGCGGAACTCCTGCTCCTCCGCCCCGGCCGCAGGCCGATCGAACCTGTGCTCCACGATCCGACCGCTTCCCGTCGTCCCATCCCCGAACTCCCAGTTGTACTCGGCGATCTGTCCCACTCCTGCGAACGAATCCGAGGCATCGAGCGTCACGAGAAGCGGTAGCTCCCCGCCCTCCGGCGAGACGCGGAACGTCGCCACCGGGGAGACCACCCCGCGGCACGGATCAGGCAGCGTCCTCGTACAGCCCAAGAACAACGCCGCGCCGATCAGAACCAACGCCAGCCATCGCCTTCGTCCCATCGCGCCCTCCTCGTTCAGCATCCTCGACACGTGTCCTTGTTCACCCGCATCAGATGTGCTAGACTGCTTTCGCCTAGGCACCCATCCTCCCGGCGTTGTGCCGGGATCACACAAGGAGGTGGGAGTTTGTCCATAGAGAGGTGTAACGTTTAGTCTGTCAACGGAACGGCCCGTGCGCTGCGCGGGCCGTTCTTCTTCCCGATGCCGCCGTTCCCGGAAGAAGCTCAACCCTCCTCCGGCACCGCGAACCCCCCATGATCCGCCTGGTCGCGATAGGCCTCGATGCTCGCCGGGATCCCCGCGACGTCGTCCACCACTTGAAACAACCGCACATCCTCAGGGCTGATCGTCCCCCGCCGCACGAGCGTATCCCGTATCCAACTCATCAACCCGCTCCAGAACGAGCTCCCCACCAAGAACACCGGGAACGGGTGGATCTTCAGGGTCTGGATGAGGGTCAACGCCTCGAACAGCTCATCGAGGGTTCCGAACCCTCCCGGGAACACCACGAACGCGGAGGAGTACCTGACGAGCATCACCTTGCGCACGAAGAAGTACCGGAACGAGAGAGCGCAACTCTGGTACGGGTTGGGAACCTGTTCTTGGGGGGTATAGATGCTGAGGCCCACGCTCTGCCCCCCAGCCTCGAACGCGCCTTCGTTCGCCGCCTCCATGATCCCCGGTCCCCCACCGGTGAGCACGGCGTAGCCCGCCTTGACCAACGCCGAGGAGAGCTCCTCCGCCTTTCGGTAGTAGTCGGGGTTCAGCGCGTCGCGCGCCGACCCGAACACGGCCACCGCCCGGCTGAGGTTGGTCATCGCTTCGAACCCCTCCGCGAACTCGCCGAGGATTTGGAACATGCGCCAGGCGTTCTCCGCCATCGCATCCACGACGAATTCTCGACTGTCTCCTCGTTCCATCATGTGCCCTATCCTACTTCATGACCGCCGGCCGCACGGAGGCACCGTTGCGAAACGGCCGTTCGCCCTTGACCGACCGTCGGAACATGCTATACTCCGGCCTTCATTGTGTGACGGGTCGCCGTCCTCTACGGACAGGCGGATGGCAGAGTAGACCGCCGGACATCCGGCATGCCAAGGAGGCCCAGATTGGATAAGGCCCATGTGAAGGCGCGCGGGCAGGCCGCACGCGGCATGCCGGGCCGGAGTGCGTAGCACCCCCTAACCCCTCTCGCACCTCCGTTCCCCAGAAGCACATCGAGCATCCCTTGCTGGCCGATCCGCCTCGAGCGCGGAGGCAGGGCGTCTGTTCCTCCGCGCGTGCAGAGCCCCCTTTGCAAGGAGGAGATCATGCAGTCTGTGACAAAGCTTCGGTACACGCATCGCCCCGCGCGACGGGACGACGTGGAGGCCGCCGTGGAGCTGTTCAACGCGTGCTCGCGGCATGCGTTCGGGAGAGACCATTTCACCGTGAACGACATCCGCTCCGAGTGGGGCACGCCCGGGTTCGACCTCGCGTCCGACACCCGGCTCGTGTTCCACAGAGACCAGCTCGTGGCGTACGTCGAGTTTTGGAACCTGACCGCGCCCTACGTGCGGCCCGGGTTCTGGGGCCGTGTCCACCCCGAACACCGGGGGCAGGGCATCGGCAACTCACTGGTGGACTGGGCCGAGGTGCGTGCCGCGCAGTCGCTCCCCTTGGCCCCGGCCGATGCTCAGGTCACGCTCGGTCAGAGCGTGTGGGAGGAGGATCGAGAAGCACAAGCCCTCCTCATCGGACGTGAGTACACCGTCGCCCGGCGGTTCTACCGGATGAAGACCGTGTTCAACGGGGCAATCCCCGAGCCGGCGTGGCCGGGGGGGATCACCGTGCGCACGTTCGATCCCGACCGCGACCTGGAACCCGTGGTGCGAGCTGTGGACGACGCGTTCCACGACCACTGGGGCTACGTAGAGGGGCCGGTCGAGCAGCGGCTTGCCCTATGGCGTCAATGGATCGCCGACGATGCCGAGTTCGACCCGAAGCTGTGGTTCCTCGCTGTGGAGGGGGACGAGATCGTTGGCATCTCCCTCTGTCGGCGGGCCGACTCCGAGGACCCCAACCAGGGTTGGGTGAACACCCTCGGCGTGCGGAGGCCGTGGCGGCGGCGGGGGATCGCGCTCGCCCTGCTGCGCCACTCGTTCCGCGAGTTGCGGAAGCGGGGGCGCAGCGGGGCGGGGCTGGGCGTAGATGCAACGAGCCTCACCGGCGCCGACCGCGTGTACGCCCGGGCCGGGATGTGGCCAGAGCGGACGAGCATCGCTCTGGAGAAGGTCCTCCGTCCCGGCGTGGACCTGCGGCGAACGGCGCTGTGATGGTGGACCAGCTGTGCTGGGTGGAAAGCCCGCCCAGCACGGCTCTCTTCTCCCTCTCCTAACCACCAAGCGAGCTGACGAGCCGCTGGCACGTGAGGGCAAAGCGTCTGCAGAAGCCGGCCAGAACTTAGCCTGGGGGCAGACCCTTGACATCGCAGACACAATGTCTACACGTGACGACACAATGTCGGCACGAGGGTTGGGCGAGGTGCTCTTCTCGCGTACCCGCCTCGTCGTAGTCGAGAATGACACCCGGCGTCCCCTCGTCGCTCTCGGCTACAGGCCCAGGCTTCAGCTCCAGCGTGAGCGTATCGGTTCGCGGATCGTAGATTGCCTTCATGGCTCGCTCCTGTACTTCTCTATCTTACTCGTGCGGGCGTCGGGGGAACGACCCCAAACCAGTAGGGGCAAGACAGCAGGTCTTGTGGAGAGAGGGCAAGGGCTATGACACTCCTGTCCGGTTGCGCTTCGGCAACGGAGGGCCGTCGCACCGAGACCGCCTTGCTTGACAATGCGGGCGCGACTCCTATACTTCTTGCTGTATATTCCCCTTGCCGCTTCGGTGGCAAGGCGCGAGGCCGCCGTAGGCGGCCTCTGCTCTAAGTGAGAAGGCAATGGCAGGGAGAGAGAAGCCCCGCACGTACGTGTACGTTGACGCGTTTAACCTGTACTACGGTGCTTTGAAGGGATCCAGGTTCAAGTGGCTCAACCTGAGAACACTGTGCGATCTTCTGCTCCCGCAACACAATGTCAGCTCGATCAAGTACTTCACCGCACTTGTCTCAGCTTGGCCGCATGATCCCGATCAGCCGCAGCGACAACAGCTCTACCTTCGGGCACTCCGGACGCTCCCCGAGGTGGAGATCGTCTACGGCCACTACCTCAGTCATGCTGTATGGATGCCAGTTGCAGGCACGACGGGCACGCAAGCCAAGAAGGTGCAGGTGATCAAGACCGAGGAGAAAGGTTCCGACGTGAACCTTGCCACACACCTTCTGTGCGATGCGTTCGCCGACAGGTACGACACTGCCGTGATCATCAGCAACGATTCCGACCTACTCCTGCCGATCCAGATCATCCGAAGCCGTTTCGGGGAAAAGATCGGAATCCTCAACCCACACCGGCAACACCCAAGCCGTGCTCTTCTGCCGCACGTCGACTTCGTCAAGACGGTACGGAAGGGCGCGCTGGCCGCCAGTCAGTTTCCGCCAACACTTCGAGACAACTTAGGGGAGTTCCACAAGCCGCCGACGTGGTAGATCCTCGTGACCTCAACCGCCCTTCCGCCTCATCGCAACTACTCAGCCGATCGGGGCCATACAGCCTCTTGCGCGTGCGCGGGCATACCCGCCGCGTGAAGGGTCGCGCCATCAGGGTGAAACCCTATTCGCGCTGTGTGAGATAAGGACAAGCGGCCCGGCTCACCCCTGGATGCAGGGGAGGAGGTTGTCGTCAGCGGTCAGGGCGACTCAACCTGCTGATAGGCCGCGCTCTCCGAATACGGCCAATCAAGATCTCGTACATTGCCAGGT
>DLNB01000005.1 GCA_002479455.1 Acetothermia bacterium UBA7521 | reverse complement strand
TGGGCTCCGGCGGGATGGTCGTTCTCGACGACACGAGCTGTATGGTGGACGTGGCGCGGTTTTTCCTCCACTTCACCCAGAACGAGTCGTGCGGGAAGTGCCCGTTCTGCCGGATCGGGACGAGGCGGATGCTGGAGATCCTAGAGCGGATCTGTCGCGGCGAAGGGGAGGTGAGCGACCTGGCGCGCCTGGAAGAGCTCTCCGTCCAGGTAAAGGACGGTTCGCTCTGTGGGCTCGGGCAGACGGCCCCCAATCCCGTGTTGACCACGCTGCGCTACTTCCGGGGCGAGTACGAGGCGCACATCGTGGACAAGCGCTGTCCGGCCAAGGTGTGCACGGCCCTCATCCACTACCGGATCGACCCCGGGACGTGCATCGGCTGCACCCTCTGCGCCCGCCAGTGCCCGGTGGGCGCGATCTCCGGCGAGCGACGGGCAGCGCATGCGATCGCGGACGAAACCTGCGTCCGCTGCGGCCAGTGCATCGGCGTGTGTCCGGTACAGGCGATCTCGCTGGAGTCCCCATGAACGCGAGTATCGGGTCTCACCGCCGAGGACGCCGAGAGCGCAGATCAACCCCGAACTGCACCGCCAAGATCACCAAGGAGGGCACGACGAATGCGGAGGGGTTCAGGGGTTTCCAGCTTCAGAGTTCATGCCTGGTGTGCTTCTTCGCGTCCTTGGTGCCCTCTGTGGTGGAGTTCTCGGTTGACGGGCCGTTCTCTGCGGGCCTTGCGGTGAGAGCGGGGTGTTGGCGCCTCTGTCGCTTCGCGGACGCGTGGTCGGTGCTATGTCGGAGATGAAGCGAACGGTGAGGGTTCTCCTCGACGGGCAAGAGGCGTACGGCCACCCGGGCCAGACGATCCTCTCCCTGTGCGTGGACTGCGGGATCGAGGTCCCCACCCTGTGCCACGATCCCCACCTCTCCGTGCACGGTGGCTGCTCTCTGTGTCTGGTCGAGGTGAAGGGCGCCCGTACCCTGGTCCGGGCGTGCGTCACGGAGATCACCCCCGGGATGGAGATCCGCACGGACACGGACCGTGTGCGCCTCGCCCGCCAGACCGACCTCGAACTCCTCCTTTCGGACCACGTCGGTGACTGCCGCCCGCCGTGCACGCTCGCCTGTCCCGCCCGGGGCGATGTACAGGGGTACGTGAACCTCGCCGCCCAGGGTCGGTACGCGGAGTCCTTGGCCGCGCTTCACGAGAACGTGACCCTCCCGGCGTCGATCGGCCGCGTCTGCCCCGCCCCGTGCGAGGAGGCTTGCCGCCGGAACTTCGTGGACCAAGAGCCAGTCTCGATCCGCGAGATCAAGCGTTTCGTCGGGGACTGGTGTCTGGCCCAGGGCGAGCTGGGGCCGATCCCGGTGATCGTGGAAAACGGGAGATCCGTGGCCGTGGTCGGCGGCGGCCCCGGCGGCCTGTCCGCGGCCTACTACCTCCGGCGCCTGGGGTACGCGGTCACGATCTACGAGAAAGAGAGGTACCTCGGGGGAATGATGCGCTACGGGATCCCCGACTACCGCCTTCCGCCAGCGGTGCTCCAGGCGGAGATCGACTGGCTTCTCGCCCACGGGATCGCGGCGAAGACGGGGACCTCCCTCGGCCGGGATGTGACCCTGGATGAACTTCGGGAGCGCCACAACGCAGTGCTCCTCGCCCTCGGATCCTGGCGGTCCACTTCCCTACGCGTGCCGGGGGAGGACCTCCCGGGGGTCCTTCCGGGGATCGGGTTCCTCTACGGCGTGAACACCGACCGCGCTCCCCGGATCGGCCGCCGGGTGGCGGTGATCGGCGGGGGGAACACGGCGATGGATGCCGCCCGCTGCGCCCGACGCCTTGGGGCCGACGAGGTGACCGTGGTCTACCGCCGGTCGCGGGCGGAGATGCCCGCCCAGCCGATCGAGGTGGAGGAGGCGATGGAGGAAGGGGTCCAGTTCGTCTTCCTCGCTGCACCGAAGACGATCGACGGCGAGGGGAGGGTAGAGCGGTTGGTGTGCGAGCGGATGGAACTCGGAGCGCCCGACGCGTCGGGCCGCCGCCAGCCGGTTCCGACCGGGGCGACGTTCGTCCTGGAGGTAGACACGGTGATCGCCGCGGTGGGGCAGGCGGCGGATCTGTCGGCGCTGCCCGAAGTGATCCACAACGGGAGGTGGCCCAAGGTGGACGAGCACTACGCGACCCCGCTCCCCGGGGTGTTCGCGTGCGGCGACCTCCGTACCGGACCGGACATCGCCATCGGCGCGATCGGCGACGGGCACTGGGCCGCCCTGTCGATCCACCGCTACCTGACGGTCGGCACGCCCCGGCGACCGTACGAGTGCGACGTGGTCCAGAGGGACCTCGGGCCGGAGGACTTCGCCGACCGACCCAAGCAGCAACGGGAGCACCCCCACGTGGTCCCCGCTCCAGAGCGCCTGGCGGACCCGTTCCAAGAGCTCAACCTCGGGCTCGACTCAGAGCAGGTCCTCCGCGACGCCGCGCGGTGCATGGAGTGCGGCTGCCCCGACCTCCACGAGTGCAAACTCCGCCGGTACGCGGTGGACTACGAGGCCGCGCCGGAGCGGTACGCCGGATCCCACGTCGCGCGGATCGAGGAAGCAAACCCGTTCTACGCCCGGAACATGGACAAGTGCATCCTCTGCGGCCGGTGCGTGCGGGCGTGCGACGAGATCGCGGGGTTTCACGCCATCGACTTCGTGCGGCGGGGGTTCGAGGGCACGATCGGCGCCGAGTACCTGCGGCCGATCGAGAACTCGGAGTGCACGGGCTGCGGGATGTGCGTCCAGTTGTGTCCGGTGGGGGCTCTCGTCGAGGTGAGGCTCCCGAGACGGGTGCACAGCGCCCGACTTCGGTCCGTGGCCACCCCCTGTGGGGAGTGCCCGGTGGGGTGCGACCTCCTCCTCGAGGTAGAGCCCCTCTCCGGGCGGATCGTCCGCGTGAGCACGGATCTCGATCTCCCTCGATCGGTGAGCTTCGGCAACGCCTGTTCCCGCGGCCGGCTCTCCCCCATGGAGCTGCATGAAGACCGGCTCGTACAGCCGATGCTTCGGTCGCGCGGCCGGGCCCGTGAGGTTGAGTGGAGCGAGTTTCTGGACAAGGTCTCCTTGTGCATCCGAGAGGCATCAGACGGCAAGGGACTCGCGATCCTCGCCGCGGCGGATCTGGCAGACGAGGACTACGGGGCCCTGCGCGACCTGGCGAACGCACTTCCCCAAGCGTCTGTCAGCCTGTGCGGCGCGACCCCGGTCGCCCCCCTCTTGCGCGTCCTGAAGGAGCGCTGGGGGAAAGCAGGGGCTACGGCGACCCTCGGTGAGCTGCGCGAGGCGGACCTTGTCCTGATCCTCGATGGCCGCCTCGAGAAAGACCAACCGGTCCTTGCATCGTGGATCCGCCTTGCCATGCGACATTCAGGCACCCGCGTCATCGCGATCGGGGGAGAGCCGGGTCGGCTGGCCAAGGGTGGCACCCTTCAACTGGCCGTCACGCCCGGACGTCACGCGGACTCCCTGTCCGATCTGCGCGAGGCGCTCCTCGGGAAGGGGAAAGCGACCTCTGCGCTGGGGCAGGCAGCGGTTCTCCTCAACAAGGCGACGAGGGTGGTGACCCTCGTCGGGCCGGAGTTCGCCTCGAACGAGCGTGCCGCCGAGAGCGTGGTGAACCTCCTCGAGACGCTGGGTCAGAAGAAGATCATCCCCCTGTACAGCGGCGCGAACGTTCGGGGTGCTCTCGCCGCCGGCTTCGCCTCCTCTCCTGCGGATGCCCTGGCAGCGGTGAGGGTCGGGTCTGTAGACACGCTGTTGGCAATCGGCGTGGATCCGTTGGACCATGGCGCGACCGGGGACGACCTCAAGAAGCTGAAGCGGTTCGTCCTGTTCCATCATCGAAAGACGAAGTCGCTCTCCTCGGCCCGCGCCGTGGCCCCCCTCCCGTGGTGGCCAGAGCGGACGGGAACGTTCACGAACCTCGCGGGCCAGCAGCGTCGCTGGCGGTCGGTCGTGGCTCCTCCAGACGAGGCGCGGCCTCTCCCATGGATCGTCGCTGGGCTGGGTCGCCGGCTTGGAGGATCCGCCTCACCACGAGAGCCAGGGCACGTCCAAACCTAAGGCCACGTCAGTCTCGTGGCGCTTCGGGCGCGCCACCCCGGTTCCGATGGCCCAAATAGACTGAACTCCAAATAGGAACGATATTGTCCCCCTCTTCACAGCGAAGCCCATTCGTGCTATAGTGCATGTCGGGATGTGAGGACATCGGCTGATCGTTTCGTTTTCACGTACAACTCTTTATGCTATGGAGACCCAAGGAGTGACACCCATGGAAGTCGTGAGGTTCGGCAACGAAGTGCGCGAGGATCAGGACACTGCTGAAGAGGAGGTCATGTGGTGGGATTCCGATCGGGCAAGCCGGCGTAGCCCGGAGAACCCGATTCGGACCTACTTCGATGAGATCTCGCGCGTCCCTCTTCTGACGAAGGACGAGGAGGTGTCCCTCGCCCAGCGCGTGGAGGCGGGCGAGAAAGAGGCGAAAGAGAAGCTGGCCGAGGCGAATCTGCGGCTGGTGGTCTCGATCGCCAAGAAGTACCGCGGGTGCGGACTTCCATTCCTGGACCTGATCCAGGAAGGGAATCTCGGCTTGATGAAAGCGGTTGAGAAGTTCGACTGGCGGAAGGGGTACAAATTCTCCACCTACGCTACGTGGTGGATCCGTCAGGCGATCCTGCGCGCGATCACCAACCGCTCGCGCACGATTCGCGTTCCGACGCACATCAACGAGCTGATCCGCAAGATCCACACGGCAGAGCGGGAACACCTCAAGGAGCACGGCACCGGTCCGAGCTTGGAAGAGTTGGCCGAGGGGCTGGAGACGACGGTGGACAACATCGTCAAGGCCAAGAAGACCTCCCAGTACACGGCGTCGCTGGACACCCCGATTGGCTACGAGGACGAAGGCGCCGTGCTGGGCGACTTCATCGAGGACGAGGGGGCGATCTCCCCAACCCGGGAGACGTTCAAGGAGCTTCTTCAGCAGGAGCTTCAGAAGGCGCTCAAGGATCGCCTGACCCCCCGGGAGCGACGGGTGATCGAACTCCGCTACGGCCTCGACGGGAGCCAGCCGAAGACCCTCGATGACGTGGGGGACATCTTCGGGATCTCCCGGGAACGGGTCCGGCAGATCCAGAAGGAAGGCTTGGAGAAACTCCGGGACTCGTCCGTGCTGCGCAAGCTCGAGCAGTTCAGGCAGATCCTCGAGGAAAGCTGATCTAGAAAGAGCTAGGTCTTGCGCTTTTTCGCGGCGCCCCGTTTCGACCGTTTCGCGGCCGGAGCGGGGCTCTCTCCTATATGTGTGGCGCAGTCGGCGTTCGAGCAGCGCTGGCCGCGGCGAGGATCGTCGTACACCACCCCTTCTCCGCACGCGGGGCACGGCTCGATCGGCTTCCCCGGTAACCGGAACTTGCAGTCTGGGTAGCGAGAGCAAGCATAGAACGTTCCGTAACGCTTGCCAAACCGTTCCACCAGATCGCCTTCGTGGCACTGCGGGCAGGTCACGCCGCTCGGCACGGGGGACGTCGTCTTGCAGCTCGGGCAAGAGAGATAGCGGCCGAAGCGGCCGTGACGGAGAAGCATCGGGGTCCCGCACTTCGCGCACGGGATCGTCGGCGCCGACTCGACCGCGGCCAACCCGTCGCTCAGTTCCACCCGATCCGATGTGTAGCGGAAGTTCACGTTGGGCGGAAGGTTCTTCGTGGTACGGCACTCTGGGTACCGGGAGCATCCAAGGTACAGGCTCCCTCGCCATACCCGGACCTCCATCGGCGCCCCGCACGCCGGGCAGGCAACATCGCTCAGGGCTTGGAACGGCTTGCCTCCCTTGGACAGCGCCTCCTCCACCGTGTGCAGCTTGGGGCCGAACCAACGGTAGAACGAGCGCAGGAGCTCGCCTCTCCCGAGGTCTCCTTCCTGGACCCGATCGAGGTCTTCTTCCATCTGGGCGGTGAACGCCTCTTCCACGGTCTCCGGGAAATACAGGCGCAAGAGGTCGGTCACGAGGTGCCCGAGAAGCGTGGGCCGCAGCGAACTCCCCTCACGCACCACGTACCCGCGATCTTGAATCACGGACACGATCTGGGCGTAGGTGCTGGGGCGACCAATGCCCTCTTGCTCGAGCTTGCGCACTATCCCTGCCTCGGTGAACCGCTTCGGGGACTCGGTCTGGTGCTCCTCGACCTCGACCTCTGGACGCGGAAGCTCTGTGCCCGGTTTGAGATCCTTCGGCAAGGGAGCTTCCTCGTCGTCGAGCCGCGCCACGGGGAGCACGGCGGTGAACCCCGGGGACACCATCCGCGACGAGGAGGCGCGGAACAGGCGGTCGCCGGCGCGGATGTCAATCTTCCGTCGGACCCAGACCCCGTCAGCCATCTGGGTAGCGACGGTCCTGCGCCAGATAAGGTCGTAGAGCTTCCTCTGCTCGGGAGTGAGGTGGGGCGCCACCTCGTCCGGAGTCCGCGCAACCTGGGTGGGGCGGATCGCCTCGTGGGCGTCCTGGGCGCGCCGCTTGTTCCGGAAGTGGCGAGGCTTCGGGCTGAGCGCCTTGGCCCCGAACGTGCCCTTCACGAACGCCCGGGTCGAGGCGATTGCCGAGTCGGCCACGCGCACGGAGTCGGTGCGCATGTAGGTGATGAGGCCCACCATCTCCCCGCCCATTGCCACTCCTTCGTAGAGCCCTTGGGCAATCTGCATTGTGCGCTTGGGGGAGAACCCGAGCTCGCTCGATGCCGTCTGCTGCAGGGTGGAGGTGATGAACGGCGGCGACGGCCGCCGGAGGACCTCTTCTTCCGCCACCTCCTCGACCACGAACCGCGCCTGGGCTAGAGCTGGAGAGAGCGCATCCACCTCGCCTCGAGTGGTGAGTTTGCCGTCGAGCCGCGCCGTGAACGGGGGCTCCGCCGGAAACAGGGCGGCGACCTCCCAGTACGACTCAGGGACGAAGCTCTGGATCTCCAGTTCTCGATCACAGATGAACCGCAGGGCGACGGACTGCACGCGGCCAGCGGACAGCCCCTCGAACCGTCGTCCCGCCAGGACCCGCGACAGCAGAGGACTGATCTGGTACCCCACGAGCCGGTCCAGGATCCGGCGCGCACGTTGCGCCTCGACCTTGGGGAGGTCGATCGCGCCTGGGTGTCCCAACGCCTCCCGTACCGCCTGGGGGGTGATCTCATGGAGGAGAACCCGCGCATACCGCTCCCCATCCCCGAGGAGCTCCATCAGATCGTAGGCGATCGCCTCGCCCTCGCGGTCGGGGTCGGTGGCGAGGTAGATCCGCGAAGCACGCTCCGTCTTCTTGCGCAGCTCCGCAAGGAGCTTGGCGTCCCGCACAACCCACTTCGGAGCGAACTCATCGTCCAGTTCAACCCCAAGCTCGTTCAGGGGGAGGTCCCGCACATGTCCCTTCGACGAGAGGACGACGAACTCCTTCCCGAGGTAGGAGGACAGAGTGCGGGCTTTGGTCGGCGACTCCACAATCACGATCTCTTTGGGCATGGTTTCAGGCGCGCATTATGGGGTGGGGGGCTGCCTGGCGCAAGGACGGAACACCAAAAGAAGAGCCCCGGCCGCGTGGCCGGGGCTCGCTGCGGTCGCCGTAGGCTCTAGTACTCCGGCGGAGGAGGCGGAACCATGTCCTTCTTCTCCTCCTTGATCTCCGCCACCAACGCCTCGGTGGTGAGGAGCATCCCCGCAATCGAGGCCGCGTTCTGGAGAGCGGACCGCGCCACCTTCGTCGGGTCGATGATCCCCGCCTCGAACATGTCGCGGAACTCCTCGGTCGCCACGTCAAACCCGATCGCGTCCTTCTCCTTCTTCAGCTGCTCGACGATCACCGCGCCCTCGAACCCCGCGTTCTCCGCGAGCTGACGCGCCGGGGCCTCGATTGCCTTCCTCAGGAGCTGAACGCCGACCTTCTCGTCGCCTTCGAGCTCTTTCTCCAGCTTCACAAGGGTCTTCAGGGTCCGCAGAAGGGCGACCCCGCCGCCGGGGAGGATTCCCTCGTCCACGGCGGCCTTCGTCGCTTCGAGGGCGTCCTCCATGCGGTGCTTCTTCTCCTCAAGCTCCGTCTCCGTCGCCGCACCGACCTTGATCACCGCCACGCCGCCGGCGAGCTTGGCCTTCCGTTCCTCGAGCTTCTCCCGGTCGTAGTCCGAGTCGGTACCCTTGATCTGCTCTTCGATCTGCTCGACGCGGGCCTTGATGGCATCGGGGTTGCCCTTCCCACCGATAATCGTCGTGTCCTCATGGTCTACCCGGACCCGCTCCGCGCGGCCGAGCATGTCGAGGGTGGTGTTCTTGATCTCCATCCCCGCGTCCTCGGCGACCACGACGCCGCCGGCGAGGACCGCCACGTCTTCGAGCATCGCCTTGCGCCGGTCCCCGAACCCCGGGGCCTTCACCGCGCAGGAGGAGAGCGTGCCCTTGAGCTTGTTCAGGACGAGGGTCGAGAGAGCCTCGCCCGTGACGTCCTTGGCGATGATGAGGAGTGGCTTCCCGGTCTGGGCGATCTTCTCCAGCAGCGGGATCATCTCCATCGCGTTCTTCAGCTCGCGATCCGTGACGAGAATGTACGGGTTCTCGAGCTCGACCTCCATCTTCTTGGGGTTGGTGACGAAGTACGGGGAGATGTACTCCCGATCGAACTGCATCCCCTCGACAACCTCGTAGTGGGTCTCGATCGTGTCCGAGTCCTCGACGGTGATGACGCCCGCCTCGCCAACCTCTTCCATCGCGTCGGCGATGACGCGGCCGATCTCCGGGTCGTGGGCGGTGATCGAAGCGACCTGGGCGGTCTCCGCCTTCGTGGAGAGCTTGCGCGACATCTTCGTCAACTCGTCCACGACGGTCTTCACACCCTTCTCCATGCCCCGCTTGAGGGCCATCGGGTTTGAGCCCGCGGCGACCATCTTGAACCCCTCCTTGAGGAGGGCATGGGCGAGGATCGTGGCGGTGGTCGTCCCGTCACCGGCGACGTCGTTCGTCTTGGAGGCGACCTCCTTCACGAGCTGCGCCCCCATGTTCTCGAATGGATCCTTGTACTCTTGCTCTTCGGCGATGGTCACGCCGTCGTTCACGATATCGGGAGACCCGAATTTCTTCTCGATTCCGACGTTGCGCCCGCGGGGGCCAAGCGTGACGCGCACCACACTGGCCAGCTTCTCGACCCCGGACAGTACCTTACGACGCGCTTCTTCTCCGTAGATGACTTCTTTGGCCGCCATGGTCTCCTCCCTAGCCTTCGACGATCGCGAGGACGTCCGTGGTCTTCACAAGCATGTGCTTCTCCTCGCCGATGCGGATCTCCGTCCCTGAATACGCGGAAATCAGCACCGTGTCCCCAACCTTCATCTCGAACTTTTCCCCGGTTCCGAGGGCGACCACTTCGCCCTTGACCGCCTTCTCGTCCTTCACCGACTCGGGAAGGACGATCCCTCCCGCCGTACGGCGCTCCTCCTCCTCGATCTTCTTGACGAGGATCCGATTGCCCAAAGGTTTCACCTTCATCGGCACCTCCTTGGTGTGGGTTTAGCACTCCGGGGTACTGGCTGCTAACCACGGGGATTGTACCGGCCCCCTCTGCCGGGTCAAGGTTGTTCCCCGGGAGCGGGAGGCGGTACAGTGGTCCCATGCCGCAGGGAAGAACACACCTCGCGTTCGAGCTGGGAACACTCCCCGGGTGGGTCGCCCTCGGAGTTGTGCTTCACGTCGGGCGAACATCCCTCGTCTTCTTCACGGGGGCCTACGTGATGGCAAGCTTGTTCCTCTCGCCTGACCTTGATCTGGCGAAGAGCGGCGCTTCCCGCCGCTGGAGGAGGGCACGTTTCCTGTGGCGGCCGTATGCGGCCTTCGTTCGACACCGAGGGATCTCGCACTCCCCTCTGTTCGGCCCGCTGACCCGTATCCTCTACCTCGCGGTGCTGGGCGCCGCGCTGTGGGCGATCCTCCACATGGTGGTGGACGTGCCGTTCCCACAGGTCGTCCCGTGGGAATCAGCGCTCCCGGTTCTGGCAGGGCTGTACCTCCCCCACCTCCTGCATGTGGCCCTGGATCGAACCGTCAGCCTCGGGAAGCGGTTCATCCTTCACCGAGGCTGAGACAGCTCGGCCTCTTCAGCCGGCTAACGTTGGATGTACACGAACCCGCGGAACTCCCATGCACGAACCGCCGGGATGGAAGTCTCGACCTTGGCCACGTAGATGTACGCCCCGTTGCGGAGGTTGGCCCCATCCCAGGACACAGAGGCGGTATCGGTTCCCACGATCTCTCCGACGCGGCGCCCTGTGAGGTCGAACACGGACACCCGGATCTTCCCGGCCTGCGCCTCCACGGGCTCGGAGATGAGGGAGAACGTTGTATGGCTGGAGAACGGGTTCGGCGTGATCGCGATTCCGGTCACCTTCTCCGGCCCCGCCGCCACGATCTGTGCCGTGGCCTGGCCCGTGCGACTGCGATCGGCAGGGTCGGTGTACACGGCGTGCAGAGCGCCGAGGGCGACATCCGTTGGCAAGACCCACGTGACACGAAACCGAGCGGTCTCTCCGGCCACGGTGGAGATGACGTCCCAGCTCTTGAGGGTTCTCCCGTGTGAATCCTTGAGCGCGAGAACCCCCGATCCGCGGATCTCCTGGGACGAGGCGTAGTTGGAGTCGGTCACCGTGACCATGAGCAGGGCCCCTGGGTAGTAGGTGCCGCTGTCAAACGCCACCTTCGCCCCGGGAGCAGGCGGGACGCCGCCCGCGCCGCCCTCGGAGACCTTCACCGTGGCGATCGCCATGTCGGAGTGGTTCGACGGGTCCTGGTAGAAAGCGATGATCGTGTCCCCAGGGTACGAGTTGAGCGAGGCGGAACCCGATACCGGAACGCAGGTCGTCGAACGGAAAATCCCTGATCCGACCGCCGTCTCGCGCAGCGAGAGCTGCTCCCATGACCCGTTCTGGGCGTTCCAGAGGAAGATCTTCGCTGTGGGTCCAATGCCGGAGAGACTCGTGACTGCGAGCAGAGCCGCGCCCGGGGTCAGCCGATCCTCCGCCAAAACACGCGATCGAGGCCAGATCGGGTAGCTGTGCTCGCTCAGCGAGTTGTTCAGGGCGTTGTCTGCAGACGACGCATCGCGGTTCCACGCACCGAAGATGAGTTCCCTCAGCCGCGGATCCTCGTTTTGATCAGGATCTTCTACCTCAACGTACAAGGTCCCCGACATCGGGACCTCGGTGATGGGCTGGTAGTTCCCGTCGAGAATCCGCAGCCGGCACTCCGCTCCGTCGAGAACCTGGGTGTCGAACACCTTCACCTGGGCAAACGACACATCCCACGGTTGGCGTGGGTTGGGCTCTCCTGGGCTCGACCCAAGGTAGACCACCCGCACCCGCGCCTCCGCTACAAGTTCGCCCGTCCCCCCCTTCGGCCGGAGGGTTACCACGTTCACGACTGGGTTCGGTGCCCCGTCGGGGATTGTGTAGTCGAAGGACTCGGTCCACGTCGCCCCCCCGGGCAGCGTGAGATCACGTTCAATCGCCAGGAGCGGGTCGGACAGGCGGAACGTCCGAGTCGCGGAGTCTCCGTTCGTCACCGTGATCGTGAACGTCACCGTGGTTCCGGGGAAGACCTGATCAGGGTCTACCGTCTTCTCGAGGGTGATCCTCTCCATCCCCGGGGGAACGATGCGCACAGAAGCGTCATCCTGGGCCTCGATCGCCCGGGGGCCACTCGTGCCTGTGTACGTCCCCCGGACCACGGCGATGTTCGTCACCGGACCGGGGAGATCGGCCTCGGTCACGGTGTACGTGGCCGTTCCCTCGGTCGTTCCATCAGGATCCAGGCTGGTCTTCCCCAACGCGATCGTGCCGAGCTTGTTGTCCGTGAGGACAAGCCCGCTGATCGTGAACGCCCCGTCGTTGGTCACGGTGTACCGATAGGTGATCGTCTCGCCGATGCGAGCACTCGCCCGATCGGGGACTTTCTCCAGTTGGAGAGAGGGTCTCATCAGCCGCACCGTCGCGGCGGCGCTCGCGGTGACCGTGGCCGAATCCCCTCCCACGTGCGCAGCGCCGTAGACGGTTGCCGTGTTCACCACCCTCCCACTCGGGTCGTCCGGAAGAGCGTGGGTCTTTGAAGCCACCTGAGACCCTCCCACCGCCAACACGGACCCATTCAGGGGTATAGTCCCCAGTCTGTCATCCGAGATTCGATCGAGTACCAGTTGCGTGCTGCCCGTGTTCCGGATCGTGAACGTGTAGGTGATCGTGGTGCCCACCTCGGCCATGGTGGGGAGCGCCTCTTTGGAGAGCGCGATCGCCGCCGTCGGGATGTGCGTGTAGGCGTTCGCGGCCACCGACCGGTTGTACGTGTCCTTGCCTTGCGCTGTCACATCCACCCGAAACGGACCGGGGAGATCGACAACAGTGAGGGTGTACACCCGCGAACCCAGAGCCACTTCTCCAGGCTCGATCACGGTCTTGTCCAAGGTGATGTGGGTGCCATAGACGCTGCCCCGTTCGTTGTCGATGAGAATGAGGTTCTCGAGCCTGAGATCACCGGTGTTCCTCACCGAGAACTGGCAGGTCACCGTTTCCCCGACCGCGAAGACCTCCCGGTTTGGCGTGATCGTCACCAGAACGCTTGACTGCTCCGTCGGAGGTGAACCCTGGCTCACGCCCATCACGCTCAGACCTGTGACAGCCACCACGAGCGCCAGCTGCAGTGTCTTGTTCATCATCCCCCCTACGGAAGGACCTTCACCGAGTTGTACCGGATGAGGATCGTGTCCTCGTTGTACGCCTCGAACGTTCCGGAGTTCCACACCAGTTGGTACCCCCCCACGGCGTCCCACACGGGCAGGAGCCTCATCCCTGACTGAGAGAAGAAGATGCCCGAGTTGTTGCCGACCTCGGGGATCCCGAACCACCACTCGCAGTCGTCCTCACCGTGAGGGTTGCAGAGGTGGACGGCAACTTCGTCGGGACAGCAGCCCCGCACATTGGCGTCGGCATCGAAGATCTTCACGTAGAGGGCGTCGCCGATGCTCACCTGACTCACCGGCGCCCCCTGAGCGTCCGTGGCGTACGTTTGGGAGCGCGGCCGATTGCCGACCTCGGCCCAGGTCATCACCAGGTCGTCGAAGTCGTTGGGGTCGATGTAGTAGAACGCGACCGTCGTGCCCGCAGGGAACGTGCGGAACCCGAGGGCCCGCTGGAGTTGCTCGAGGTTTCCGAACTTGTGCTCGAACACGCCCGTGTTGACGCCCGTCTCGTAGGCGTAGAACAGGACCCGGCCCAGTCCCACGCCGTTGGCCGCGACAACCTCAGGATCCAGCCACTTGTTCGGGTAGTCGACGTACCGGGACCACGTGGGTGACGGGTCGACGTTCCCGGTCGAGATGTTCTTCAACCTGTAAGGGACAGGCGCATCGTAGATGTTGTACCAGCGAATCGGCTGGTAGATCGGATCCCCGGCAACGAGAGTCGCCCCCCATCGCTCCTGTCCGGGGCCGAGCACGCCGCCGTAGGTCATCAGGGCGCAGAACTCGGTCACGTGATCGACCGACGATGCGATCTTCCCATCATCGGTGCTGAAGCCGCCCGGGTTGACAAACACGAAGAACGGAACCGCGTCCACCTGGTTGCAGTCGAGGTTCTCATCCGGGTCGCGGATCGTCACGGTAATCGTCTCGCACGACGCCCCGCACCCGTAGGTGAAGCGCGCCGGGGTGACCGTGATCGTCGCGACCGTGTCGAGGATCTTGATCTGGGTCGCGGCGATGTTTCTCCGGTCGGTCTGGTCGGCGACGATGGCGATGAGGGTATCCATGTTCTCGAACCGCCCCTCGATCGCCTTCTCACTCCCGTTGGCCTCGTCGAGATCTCCGTCGTAGTGCGTGTACTGGAACCGGACCACCTTCTTGTTGGCGGGGTACCCAGCTTGGGGGAAAGTGCCCAGATCACCCATCAGACCTCCTACCGCGAGGGAGGCTTCCACGTCCTCATCCACGTACTCCCAGTTGCCTGTCATACTCGGATCTGCGAAGGGCCCCCCCCACAATGGTGAGCCAAGGTTGTGCTCCATCTCGGTGGTGTCCGAGTAGCTCTTCCGTCCGCCCACCTGAACGGTTCGCTTGCGGCCGCCTTCGTCCACCCAGAAGAACAGCCCGCTCCCAATCCCGAACTCCCGGAACGTCTCGCCCTCAAGGTCGATGTACGCTCCCGTCTTCAGATCGAACACGGTGAGATCGGCCTTGAAGCTGGCGATCCCGCACGCCCCCTTCTCAGGGTCGTGAACCACCAGACAGAACGACTCCCCCTCACGAATAACGGTCATCGCCTGCCCATCGGGCTGGGCGAACCTCAACGTGTATCCCGAGACGCCGACGGCGACACTCAGCACAAGCGTGATCGCCACTAAGCTCCTCATCTGTCCCCCTTGTACGCCGCCGAGCAGCGTCTGTAGCGGAGGTTACCGACGTACCTCCCCAAAACGGATGTAGGCTGTCGCCATCCGGGAGGATCTCAGGGTCGCCAGCAGCGCACCCTCTTCCCCAGGACCGAGGTCACCTGTCGGGTACCCTCAGGTCTCTCTGGGGGCCCGGCAGTTGTCTAGGCTTGAGAGGGCGGGTATAAACGGTACATCCGAGGAGGCATGGAATGGGCATTTCGATCGGTGAGATCTCACGGGGGATGACCCTCGTCTTTGACGATGACCTCTACGAGGTGACCGAGTTCGAGCACGTCAAGATCGGCCGCGGGGGAGCGTTCGTGAGGGCGAAGATGAAGGACCTCCGGAGCGGCCGGGTCATCTCCAAGACTCTGAAAGATTCGGATAGTCTGGAAACCGCGTACATGGAGACACGGATTCTCCAGTACCTCTACCAGGCGGGCGGAAAATACACGTTCATGGACAAGGAGTCGTTTGAGCAGCACGAGCTGTCTGCCGACGTGGTCGAGCCGTTCAAAGGTTACCTCGTGGAAGGGCTCGACTTCACGGGCCTCTTCTACCAGGACCGAATGGTGAAGGTCGTTCCCCCGAACTTCGTGGACCTCCGGGTGGTCGAAGCGCCGCCGGGGATCAAGGGCGACACGGCCACTGGAGGGGAGAAGCCGGCCACGCTGCAGACAGGGCTTGTGGTCAAGGTTCCGCTCTTCGTGACCACGGGAGAGGTGATTCGAGTGGACACGCGCAGCGGTGCCTATGTGGAACGGGTGAGCTGATTGCCGGAACAACGGTGGGAGGTGCCACAGCCGCTGGGTCGCGTAGCCATCCGTCAAGAGGTCCTCTCGGCGATTGCCATGCGGGCGATCGAAGGGGTCGAGGGGGTGCGTCCCTTGCGCGGGGGAGGAGGCATCATGGGCCTCCTCGCCGGAGGAGAGGAGGGCGTGCAGATAGCCATTCGGGGCGCTGTGGCCGATGTTGAGCTCCGCATCGCCGTGGTGTTGGGATACTCTGTGCACCAAGTTGCCCAGGTTGTGCAGCGGCGAGCGCGGGAAGACCTGGAGACGATGGTGGGTATCCGGGTAGGTCGGGTAGACGTGCACGTGCGCAACGTGATCCCACCCGAGGAGATCCTGATGCTCGACGAGAGGGGGGAAGATGCCGAGAGATGAGGAGTTGATCGGAGAGAGCCCCGAAGACGGACAGATCTCGATCTCTCGGGACGTCATCGCCACCATTGCCGGGCTTGCTGCAACCGACGTGGCGGGCGTAGCGCCTCCCAAGGGAGGAACGATGCCCCGTGGCGAGGCGGTTCGGCGGCTCGTCGAGGTCGAGCTTGCGGAGGGGCGAGTGAAGCTCGCCCTCAAGGTGGGCGTGTTGCACGGCCACGCCATCCAAGAGGTGGCCCAAGGACTCCAGACGAAGGTCAAGAACGAAGTGGAGAAGATGACCGCCCTACCTGTGGATGAAGTGGATGTGGAAGTGGTGCGGGTGGTGTTCCCCGAGGAGGGGCGGCGAAAGGACAGGTTCTCATGAGTGGATACGTTTTTGCAGCCGGTGCGCTCTCCTTGCTCTTGGCGGCAGGGGCGATGGTCGCGGCGGTGGTGGCCATTGCGTGGGGCGACCTCGGACTGTCGGTGCCCTCACCCGTGGTGCAGGCGGTCTTCGTGCTGTGGGCGATCACGCTCGTCGGCGCGGCCGCGGTGTTCATCCGGATCGCTCTCAATCGCCTTACCGTGCGGCGGGCGCTGCGGCGGCAGGGACCGAAAGGGATGATCCTCATCACGGCTGACACGGTGCGGGAGATGGCAGGGATCCTCCTGCGGGAAGAGCTCGGCCTGCACAGATTCCGTGTCCACATCCGCCCGATGGGCGAGGGCTTGGCCTTGCAGATCACGCTCCGCCTTCCACCCGGGGAAGAGGTCCCCGCGCTCGCCGAGCGGCTACAAAGCCTGCTCGCCCAAGAAGTGTCCGCGAAGACGGGTCTCGAGGTCCCTGAGGTGCGAATGGTCGTGGAGGGGGCAGCGCGGCCCAGCCGCAGCCGGTAGCGTGCGCCGCCAAGCCCGAGAGGCGGTCCTGCGGTCTCTCTACCGTCACGAGTATCTCCCGTCTTCACCTGACAATCTGGTCAACGACGAAGAACCCGGTGAGATCGCGTTTGCCCATGCCCTCCTCGCCGGAGTCCACGCGCACCAGGCAGAGATCGACTCCATCATCGACAGGCGGGCCCTCGGGTGGGGGCTGGACCGGCTCCCGCTGGTCGACCGCAACATCTTGCGGCTCGCCCTGTACGAACTCCTGTACACGGACACCCCACCGGAAGTGGTCATCAACGAAGCGGTCGAGCTGGCCAAGGCCTACGGGACAGACCAGGCCCCAGCGGTGATCAACGGGATCCTCGACCGAGTGTGGAAGGAGCGCGATGTCAACCCAACGATGGGCTGACCTTCACCTTCACACGCGGTGGTCCGACGGAACTCTCGACCTAGACGGTATGGTGAGGCGAGCATCCGGGGTTGGGCTTTCGGCCATTGCGATCACCGATCATGACACGATCGGGCCGGAGCTGTGCGCTCCCGTGGCTTGTTTCGACGGGATCGCGGTCATCTGCGGTGTCGAGGTGAAGGCCGACGTCGCCGGCCAGCGCGGCGAGATCCTCGGGTACTTCCTCTCCCCCAGGCATCCGGCGCTGATGGAGCTGTTCACCTGGATGGCCCACGAGCGCCGGAAGCGGATGGGCACGATGGTGATGCGCTGCCAGGAAGTCGCGGAGGCGGAATTCTCATTAGAAGACGTGATCTCTGGCGCCGCGGGTTCCGTGGGCCGTCCTCACCTCGCAGCGCTCCTTATCCAGCACGGGCTGGCGGTGGACTACGACGACGCGTTCCGCCGGTTCCTCGCCCAGGGCGCACCGTGCTACGTGCCTCTCCCCCGACCGACAAGCCGCCAGGTCATCGCCGCGATCCGGGCGGCAGGTGGAGTAGCGTCCCTTGCCCATCCGTGCTTCTTGTCCGTGTTCGACTGGAGGAGTACCCTCGCCGCTCTGATCAGGGAGGGCCTGTCCGCGGTAGAGGTGCACTATCCGTACGAGACGTCCCGTCAGCCTTTGCAGGCCGATCCCGAAGCGGTGGCGAACCTCGCCCAGAATATGGACTTGATCCCCACAGGTGGCTCCGACGACCACGGCCCTGGATCGGTGAAGGATACGATCGGAGCGATGCGGGTACCCTACGCGCCGGTGGTGGAGACGCTTCGTTCGCTGGCGGGATCGGTCACATAGCGCAAGGCGGCCAGGGCGACCTCGATCTGGTCGTCTGACGGCTCGCGGGTTGTGAAGCGCTGCAGGAGGAGCCCGGGGACAAGAAGGGGCCTCAGCCACCATGCCCGCGGATGCCGCGATCCGAACCGAAGGATCTCGTAGGTCAGGCCCGCCACAACCGGCAAGAGGAGCAACCGGCCCACGAGCCGGATCCAGATGTTGGGTGTCGGCACGACCGAGAAGACGAGGATCGCTACCACCACAAACAAGAGGAGGAAGCTCGTCCCGCACCGGGGGTGGATGGGGCTTTTCCTGCGGGCATCGGGCACGGACGCCTCGCCCTCCTCATAGGCGTGGACGACCTTGTGTTCAGCCCCGTGGTACTGGAACACCCGCCGGATGTCGGGAAGGAACGAGATCGCCCCCAAATAGCACAGGAAGAAGGCAACACGGACTCCACCCTCCACGAGGTTGAACAGAATCCGATTTCCAATCCCGGTGAGGCCGGTGATGTAGGCGGGAAGGAGCATGAACCCGCCCACGAGGAACACCACCACGAACAGGATGATCGCCAGGTTCTCCCAGCGTGACGCCGGGGCGTCTTCAGGGTGAGCCAGCTCGGCCGACCGCCTCAGGGCAGCCCAGCCGAGGGCGAGCATCTGAACAAGCTTGAGGGGGCCACGAGCAAAGGGAATCCTCTCCAGCCGCGGGGCAGAGAACCTCGTAGGAAGAGGCTCTACGGCAACTGCCCCTTCGGGGGTGCGCACGGCCAAAACCACCTTCGGGCCGTCTTGGAGCATGACCCCCTCGATGACCGCTTGCCCCCCGATCGGCATTACGCGCGCTTCTTGGTCTTCCGGGCCGGTTTCTTCTCTTCGGGCGGCTTCTTGGTCGCCTCCTGCCAGTTCCCGTATTTGCGGGCGAACCGCTCCACCCTCCCCTCGGCGTCCACAAGGCGCGTCTCGCCCGTGAAGAAAGGATGACACTTTGAACACACGTCCACACGCAGGTCTTTCTTGGTGGAGGTCGTCTCGAACTCCGCTCCGCAACTGCAGCGAATGGCCGTCTTGTGAACCTGGGGATGCATTCCCTCTTTCATCGTATCACCGCTTCGAGTACTGCTCTTTCTTTCGCGCCTTGCGGTGGCCGTACTTCTTCCGCTCGACGGCGCGGGAGTCACGGGTGAGAAGCCCAGCGTCCTTCAAGGGCTTCTTGAACTCGGGGGTCATCTCGACCAGTGCTCGGGCAATCCCCAGACGCACCGCCTCCAGTTGACCAGTAGGGCCGCCGCCCTCAACACGTGCGCGCACCGCATACCGGCCGATGGTCCCAGTGGCATAGAAGGGAGATAAGAGATGGCGGTTCAGGTGATCGGTCCCGAACGAGAACGCCGAGAAGTACGCCTCCGCGGGGCGCCCGTTTACACGGATCTGACCATCGCCCTCCTTCAAGTACACCCGGGCCACGGCCTCTTTCCGGCGGCCCACACCGTGAAAGCCGCCCGCGGTCGCGGACGCACGGCGAGTCTCTTCTGCTACCTGCTCCAAGGGAATCTCCACCTCCTACCAAACGTTGCGCTGAAATCCGGGGGGAATGCTATCCCACGGCTTGAACGCCGTCAACTGGAAGGGCCAAGCTGCACCCGCAGCTCATCGAGGGATGACGCGCCGAAGTAGGTCAGCAGCGCGGGGGTCACGGTGAGAACCTTCGTCGGACCTTGAACCTCGGCAGCGACGAACCCGCGGGCAACGAGCTCGCCGATCTGCCCGTAGGCGCGCTGGCCCCGCATCTTCACGACCTCGGACTGCAGCACCGGCGCATGGTAGGTGATCACAGCAAGGGTGCGCAGGGTCTGCTCAGGAATGTCCTGGTGTGGAGCGAAGGGACGGACGGCAGAAGCGAGTTCGCCCTTCACCCGCAACACGTAACCGCCGCCTTCGTGGACGAGCTCAACACCCCGGTCCGGGGTGGCGCATTCGTCGGCCAGGGCCTGGATCAGTCGGCCCACGGCCGGCTCGGAGAGTTCGAGCGCAGCGGACAGTTGGGCAAGCGAGAGGGGGCGGTCGGCCACAAACAGGGCCGCCTCAACGAGGGCTTTGGCTTCCATCCGGGACCTCGACGAGGATTTCCCCCAGGAATTCCTCCTGGAACAGCCGAACCCGCCCTTCGGCATCGAGGTGAAGAAGCTCCATCAGTCGTGCCACCTTCTCTCCCGGATCGGGATCCTTGACCACAGTGCGAAACGGGATGACCCGTTCTCCGTTGACCAGGGTCAGGAGGAAGGCGAAGAGTCGCTGGGCACGGCTCGTGAAGGGTTCTTCACTTATTTCGAACCCGAGGTCTTCGGGAGAGAAGTCCGTCCCTTTCGAGGCCCTACGCCGCTCAGAGGCAAGAGCAGCCCGCAGGGCGCGGCCAAGATCCCGCACGGTGACCCGACCCCGAGGAACGCGACGAAGCGGGAGCCGGAGTTCGGGGGCAATGTACACCGATGCTTCTTGCGCAGCGATCTCGGCCGCTACCTCCTCGACCGCTTCGTCCACTGTGGGCGGAGCGCCGCCATCTCTTACCCAATCCGACTTCATGCGCAGAAGCACCGAGCTGGCGAGCACCATCCGCCCAGGCACCGCGAACTCGAAGTCCCTCTCGGCCACGTAGGCACGGAATCGGCCGATAAGCTCTACAAGATCAAACGTCCACGGGTCGAGGTCCGCGGTCAGGCCGCGGAACAAGCCCTCCCAATCGGCCTTGGTGAACGCCTGCGGTTCGAACAGCTCAAGCTCGGGCATGCTCCAGCTCCATTCCCAGCACCTCCGAGGACCCGTCCCGCAACAGAACGCCGTACACTCGGTCGGCGTAACGGACAACCTCCTCGTTGTGGGAG
Organism: Acetothermia bacterium UBA7521; assembly: GCA_002479455.1. Taxonomy (GTDB): domain Bacteria; phylum Bipolaricaulota; class Bipolaricaulia; order Bipolaricaulales; family Bipolaricaulaceae; genus Bipolaricaulis. Next base: position 51,953 of record DLNB01000005.1, on the reverse strand, counting down.
ATCATGATCACCTGCGCCTCCCGGGCGAACTCCCGCAGGAGTCGAGCCAACCGCTCGGAGTTGGCTCGGTCGAGTGCTGCGTCCACCTCGTCCAAGAAGTAGAACGGGGCCGGACGACCCGCGGCCAGTGCCAGGACGAACGCAACTGCCACCAGGGTCTTCTCCCCCCCGGACAACGAGTCCAGCAACCGCGGTTCCTTCCCCGGCGGACGGGCCTCGACCAGGAGTCCGGACGCGATGTTCCCCGGTTCAGCGAGGGCAAGACGCGCCTCTCCGCCGCCAAACAGAATCCCGAACAACCGGTTTAACTCGCCCGATACGGTTTCCATCGTGATGAGGAACTTCTCCTTCTTCTTCCCCTCGATCTCTCCGATGAACCGCTCGATTTCGTGCTTCTCTGCCTCCAGGGTCGCCACACGGTCTTTCAGGTCTTGGAATTCGATGAGGAACGTGTCGTACTCCTCAATCGCCCGCAGATTGACCGTTCCCAGTTCAGCCTGGCGTCGTTCCGCCTGGCGAAGTCGCGCCTGGAGAACATCGAGCGAGCCTCCCTCGCCGCCCCCTTCGGGTTCGGCGATCTCGCCCATGGCCCCCAGTTCGCCCTCGATCTCCGCCGCCTCGCGCTCGAACCGGGCGAGATTCGCCCGATGTCGCTCCAGCTCGCGGTACGCTTCCCGACGCCGATCGCGCCGGGCATGGAGGTCGCTTTCCTCGGAGGCGCGTGCCGTCTGGACCTTGGCGAGGGACTGCGACCGTTCGGAGAGGCGCGCTTCTGCCGCGGTAAGCTCCGCGGACAGCTTTTCCATCTCCGCCCGGAGCTTTGTGAGCGCCTCTTCACGGGATCGGAGTTGAGTTTGGCGGGGGCCGAGGTCAACCCCCGCCCGCCGGCCCTGGGACCCTCCTACGATCGCCCCACCCCGTTCGAGCAGGTCGCCGTCGAGCGTCACCACCCGTACGCCAAGGGCATCCCGCACCGCCTCCAGGGACTCAGCGATGAGGGTGTCCCCAAGAACGTAGAGGAGGGCGGGACGCGCTTCCTTCGGGCAGTCCACGAAGTCCACAGCAAGCCCGAGCACCCCCGGCAGTCGGGCCGCGGCGCGAGCCTTCGCGGACACCGCAGGGACCGCAAGCCGATCGAGAGGGAGAAACCGCGCCCGCCCCACCTTGCCCTCCTTGAGGTGGCGCACCGCCTGGAGAGCGAGGTCGCGGGTCTCCACAACGAGGTCATGGACATGTCCTCCCACTGCCGTGGCGAACGCGACTTCCATCCCCTCCTTGGGGGTCGTGAGCTGGCTCAACGTGCCCCTCACCCCATCCCATTTCAGGGCGAGCACGGCTTGGACTGCATCAGGAACGCGTTCTCCCCGAGACAGGAGGTCGCGCATGTCGCTGATCGCTTCGTTCAGGGATTTGATCTCTCGTTCAGTGACGCGGGCCTCCGCTTCTTTCGTGGCCAACGCACCCCGCAACCGCTCTACCGCCCGCACAAATTCGGTGAGACCGTCCTCGCCTGTTGGCCTGTTCGCGCTTCCCGCTCGTTCGCAAGCTTCGATTTCCCGATCGAGGCGCTCGACCTCGACAGCCAACTCATCCACCGTGTCGCGAAGGCGCGCGCTCTGGACCCGCGCCTTCTCTAGAACTGCCTTCCGGCTCTGGAATCGGCGCCAGGCGAGGGTTGCCGCGATCTTCTCCCGCTCTGAAGAAAGCGCCTGGTACTCGAGGGCCGCCTCACGCTCTCGGTACAGGGCTGCCAGCCTCTGCCGCCGCTCGGCAAGGAGGATCCGGCTTGTGTTCAACCGTTCCTTGACCTCTCCCAACTCCTCGATGGCCTTCGCCTTCCGCTCTTCATAGGCCGCGATCCCCGCCACCTCGTCGAGAATCTCGCGCCGCTCGCGAGGAGAGCGCTCCAGAACGTCAATCACCATCCCCTGTTCGACGATGTGATACCCGTCCCGTTCGATCCCCGCCAGTCCGAGGAGGGCTTCCACATCGCGGGCCGCGGCAACGCGGCCCTGGATGCGGTACGTGGACGAGGTGCGGTTGATCCGCCGCGCGAGGTGTACTTCATCCCCAGCATCCGGGAGAATCTCCCCAAACGTGCCCTGGCGGTTGTCGAGCGTCAGGGTCACTTCGGCCTCGTCCACAGGGTCTCCCTTGGCCGGAGCGTGCAAGAGGTGCTCGATCCGTTCCGCACGCAACGACTGGGATCTCCGACCCATCACGAACGTGAGAGCATCGAGGAGATTTGACTTTCCGGTCCCGTTCTCCCCGATGATCGAGGTGAACCCTGGGTAGAATTCCAGCGCCACCCGGCGCCGGAACGATTTGAACCCATGTACGGTGAGCCGAAGCAGAGAGGTCATGCGAGACCCCCCCTCGGGCAGTTGAGGGCATGGCTGCTCAATCCATGACGCAATCCGTGTCTCGTCATCTGCTCTCCAGCCTGTCCCATTCCGCCTCCCCGCACGAGGAGCTAGTGTAACGTTCGTTACGCAAGACGGCAAAGAAAGAGGGCGCGGCCCGTTCGCCGCGCCCATTCCTTTGTTCGTCTACCCAAGGAGGCCGAGCACCAACGCGGCAAGCCCCGCCAGGAGCGCCACGATCGCCAACCCCTGGGCCATCGCGAGGCCGTCCTTGAGTACCTGCACGTCGGCCTGCAGCCCGACCACGGTTGTCTCCACCACCGTGAGCCGGGTTTCGTGGTCTTCCACGTACGCCTGGAGGGCACCCACCGTCGTCTTGACGTCCGCGGTGAACCCGCCCATCGCCTTCTCCAAGTAGGCGATCTTCTCCCGGTTGTTCTCGATCTTGATGTTCAGCGCCTGCACAGCCTGCTCGAGCGCAAGGATCCGCCGCTGCATCGAACCGATGTCCTGAGCCTCCAGAGCGGCGATCCGGCCGGCGTGGTCCGACAGCTGGCGGTTGATGCTCGCGATTGAACCCTGCAGGGAGATGATCTGTTCACCGAGCTTCCCGTCCAGCGCTTCGATCTCGGCGCGGAACGTCGCCTCGCACATCTCGATCTGGGATTTCAGAGCGAGGACCGCACCCTCCAAGGCCGTAATCCTGTTGCCGTGAACCGTGCCCTGTTTGGTGAGATCGGAAACCTTGTCTCCGAGTGTAGCAATCGCGGTGGCAAACTCCTGTCGCATCTTCTCAAGACTCTGGGCGAGTGATGTGAGCCCCGCCGCCAGTTCTTGGTCGGTCTTGTGCAGGGACTCAGCGACGGTGTGCAACTCCACGATCTGCGCCCACGCTTCGTCCATGCGGCTGGCAAGGCCATCCACTTGGGACATCAGCCCGGGGATACGAGCACAGATCTCTTGCAGCTCGCGGATCTTGCCCTCCGCATCCTTGAGCTGAGCCGCTACAGCCCGATACTTTGACGCTAGGTCCGCATCCACCGCGTTCAGGGCTGCCACGGCATCCTTGATCTCGGTGATCAGTCCGGCGAAGAACATGCTCACCTGATTGAACGCGCTCTCCATGGCAGCGATTTCCTCTTCGGCTGGGGGAAGCTGGACCGCACCTTGAGCCAACGCAATCCCGCCGAGGAGTACCGCCCCCGCAACCAGTCCTCCGATCACCCTTTTCATCATCTGAACAACCTCCTTCTTCCTTTCCGGCAGTAGCCCAGGGTAGCGAGCGAAACCCCAGCACGGTGATGGCTGCTGGGCATACCCGGGGTGGGGTTTGTCATATTCAACACAGACAGTTGTCCCACCACGGTGATAGACAGAGGGCGATGGGCCCCTTGTGCCACCCGGGTCCCATCGCCCCATTGCTCATCAGACTGTGCACGCGCGGGTTTTCCTAGTTCTGCGACAGCAACAGGAACAGGAGACCTCCCACAGCAATCGGGACAAGGAAGATCGCTGTCCACATCGCTTGCTGGTCCGCTGCGAACTTAGCCTGAACAGCATCCATGTCCTGGCGCACATCGTGGCGGACGACTTCCATCTCCGCCCGCATCTCCTCAATAACGGCAGGAAGGCTTTCCAGTGCTGTGCTCAGTCCGGCAAGGACGACCTCCAGCCCTTCGATCTTCGTCCGATTGTTCTCGATCCGGATCAACAGGGCCTCAGTGGCCTTGTCCAGCGCTGCGATCCGCCGCTCGAGCGACGCGAAGTCGTACTTCTCGATCGCCGTGACCCGCGCCTCGAGGGCCATGATCGCGGGTACGACCGCACCCTCGAACTTCGTGAACTGAGCCGTCAGCTCTTCCAACCCTAGCTTGAGGATCAGCGACATTCGCTCGAGCGAGTTCACCCGCTCATCGAGCATCGTGAACGAAGCGCGGGTCTCGATCATGAACCCGGTAAGGAAAACCTTGATCTCGACGATGAACCCCTTGAAGAAGTCCGTTACGTGACCGAAGGCCTCTTCCATTGCCGCGATCTCGACCTCCGCAGGGGGGAGCACAACCCCTTCAGCGAAGCCGAATCCTGTCCACAGAAGCAACCCCAGCAGCAGTCCGCCCAATACTCGCTTTGCCATCACGCGTGCCTCCTTTCGTCCACTCAGGTTCAACTCCATCCGCACCGTAGCCAGTCGCGCTCCCGATGACAGCAGCCCGTGGGGGGCCGGTACGCCGTGTTCGTCGCGAGGTCACCGGACAACCGTCTCATCGCGGAGTGCTCTCCTGCTGCCTTGAGGGGGCTGTCCAGCGCGGATAGAGTTGCGCTCGATTGCAGTTCCACTGCAACAACCAAAGGAGGCTGGAACTATGGGTTGGATGCTAGGGGCCGCAGCCCTCGTCTCTCTCGCCGCGCTCGGTTGGTCCGCGATTGGAACGTACTCGGTGGCCCGCCGCCCTGTAGGGAACGAGCGGATGCGGGAAATCCAGAAGTACATCCGTGATGGAGCGACCGCGTTCATGATCGCCGAAGCCAAGGTGATGGTGCTCACCATGGTCGTTGTGGCGGCGATCCTGTGGGCGGTGTTCTACTGGGAGGTGGCGCTGGCGTTTGTGATCGGGTCGAGCCTGGCCATGGCCGCGGGGTTCATCGGGATGAACGCGGCAACCCTCGCTAACGCGCGTACAACCGAGGCAGCGCAACGCTCGATCAAGGACGCACTGGGCGTCGCGTTCTCGGGCGGTTCGGTGATGGGAATGGCCGTGGCCGGACTGGCGCTGGGAGGATTGGCGCTGGTGATCGCCCTGTTCCGCCGCGAGTTCGAGCCGGGGATTCTCTACATCCACACGAAGTCGTTGTTCGGGATCCCCGGCGCGGAGCTGAACTTCATCAAGGCTGCGCTGATCGTGTCCGCCTACTCCGCCGGAGCGTCGCTCGTGGCGCTGTTCGACCGCGTGGGTGGCGGCATCTACACGAAGGCGGCGGACATGGCGGCCGACCTCGTGGGCAAGGTCGAGCTGAAGATCCCCGAGGACGACCCGCGCAACCCGGCGACGATCGCCGACAACGTGGGCGACAACGTGGGCGACGTGGGCGGCCTTGGCGCCGACCTCCTCGAGTCGTTCATCGGCTCCGTGATCGCCACGATCGTGATCACGCTCTACGTCTACGTGGGGCGGTTCAACCCCGACATTCAGGTCCTGATGGCGAAGTTCGGCATTGGATCCAACGTCACCCAGGACTTCTGGTGGTTCGCGTTGCTCCCGATCCTGTTCGTGACCGGGGGCATCGTGGCCTGCCTGATCGCCATCGCCTACATCCGCTTCTCCCGCCGGGAGACAGACATGCAGGGGATTCTCATGAACGGGACGCGTCTCGGAGCGGTCCTCACCGCCGGGTTCGCTGCCCTCATCACCTGGCTGTCCCCGTTCAACTGGATTCCGTTCTTCTCCGCGATCATGGGGATCGCGAGCGGAGTCGGGATCGGCTTCGTCTCCGAGTACTTCACCTCCAGCCGGTTCGGACCAACGAAGGGTCTCGCCAAGGCATACCAGTCCGGACCAGCGATCGGCGTGACCGAGGGGATCGCGGTGGGGATGCTGTCCTCCCTGTGGCCATGCCTGATCATTGCCGTGTCTACCGTCCTCGCCTACCAGATGGGCGGGCTGTTGGCGGTGGCCTACGCTGCTCTGGGGATGCTCTCGTTCGTGGGAATGACCGTATCCGTGGACTCCTACGGGCCGATTGCCGACAACGCCTCCGGTATCGCGACAATGGCCAAGCTCGACCCCAAAGTGCGGGAAAAGACCGATCAGCTGGATTCCATTGGCAACACCACCGCTGCGATCGGCAAGGGGTTCGCGATCGGCTCGGCGGCGTTCGCCGCGCTGGGACTGATCGCCGCCTACCTCTGGTCAGCTGCGGGGCGGGCCGATGAGGTCCACGTGCCGAACATCCCGATCATCAACGCGGAAGTGGGGGGGCTCGTCGTGGCGGGGATGATCGTCGGGGCGATGGTCACCTACGTGTTCTCCGCCCTCCTCATCCGCTCCGTCTCGCGCACGGCAGACGTCATGGTTCAGGAGGTCCGTCGCCAGTTCCGGGAGAACCCGAAGATCATGACCGGCGAGGAGACGCCAGACTACAAGAGGTGCATCACGATCACCGCCCACGGCGGGGTCCGGCAGATGGTCCTCCCGTCCCTTCTCGCTCTCGGGATGCCCCTCTTCGTGGGGCTCCTGTTCGGCCGGTACACCCTGGCCGGGTTTCTCGTGGGTGCGCTCCTCTCGGCGATCATGCTCGCCATCTTCTGTGGGAACGCAGGCGGCGCAATGGACAACGCCAAGAAGTACGTCGAGGAAGGGCACTTCGGCGGTAAAGGCTCTGAGGCCCACGCTGCGGGGGTGGTCGCCGACACGGTGGGAGATCCCCTCAAGGACACGGTGGGACCGAGCCTGGACATCTTGATCAAGCTGATGAGCGTGATCTCGCTTTTGTTCGCATCCCTGTTCCCGGTGATCCCGTTCTTCATGCGGTAGGGAACGATGGAGAAACTCCGAGGGAAGCGGGTGGTCCTTCGTCCGGTTTCTGCGGGGGACCGCCCGCTTCTTCAGCGGTGGCTTGGAGACCGCGAGCTGCGGAAGTGCACGGGTCGTCGCCTCTCGATCCTGGCTGGGGCGCGCGCCTCGATACCACCCCGAGACGCCCAGTTCCTCATCCTCGTCCGGGAGAACGAGCGCCCAATCGGTCTATGCGGGCTATTCGGGATCTCCGGCAACGGAACAGCGGAGGTCGGGATCGTGCTCGGAGAGCGGGACACGTGGGGTCGAGGCTACGGGCCCGACGCGCTGCGGCTGCTTCTCGACCACGCCTACCTCGACCTCGGGCTAGCCCAAGTCTCGCTTTGTGTGCACGCCGCCAACACGCGGGCGATTCGGGCCTACGAGAAGGTGGGGTTCGTCACCGAGCAGCGGCTGACCGTGGGGCGGTGGCTGCTCGGCCGGGGGGTTGAAGTCCTCATCATGACCTCACTCTCCTCAACCTCCGCCGAGACAGCGACCAGGGAGGCAGAAAGATGCTCCGCACGGAGGGGTTGACGCGAACTTTCGGAGAGCGCACCGCCGTGGCCAACCTGACCCTCGACGTTCCGGAGGGTGAGATCCTCGGCCTTCTCGGCCCGAACGGTGCGGGAAAGACGACCACCGTGCGGATGCTCGCCTGTCTGCTCTCCCCGACAGGGGGCCAGGCATGGGTTGCCGGTCACGCGGTGGGCGAGAACGCTCAGGCGATCCGGACGTCGGTGGGAATCCTCACCGAATCCCCCGGGTTCTACAAGCGATTGTCGGTAGAGCGAAACTTGCGGTACTTTGCGGATCTGTACGGAGTTCCCTCGCCCCGAGAGGCCGTGCAGCGTCACCTAGAGCGGCTCGGACTGTGGGATCGCCGCGCGGACGCCGTCGCCACCCTTTCCAAAGGCCTTCGGCAACGGCTGGCCCTCGCACGGGCCCTCGTCCACGAGCCGAGGGTCTTGTTCCTCGATGAACCGACGTCGGGCCTCGACCCGGAGAGCGCGCGCGATGTACGTCGCTTCATCGGTGAACTGGCGAGCGAACGCCGGACCGTACTTCTGTGCACCCACAACCTCCCCGAGGCCGAGGAGCTGTGCGGACGAATCGCCGTCCTTCGCACTCGGCTCATCGCGCTGGATAGCCCCGAGGCACTGAAGAGGCGGATGTCCGGCTCTCGTGTGACCGTGGAGCTGGCGAACCCGCGACCGGAGTTCGCTACGGACCTTGGCTTGGCCTCTGTCCGCGAGCTAACGCTGGTGAGGAACACCCTCATGGTGGGCGTGGCGGACCCCAACCGGGATGTCCCGGCGCTCGTGCGACGCCTGGTCGAGTTGGGGGCGGAGATCCGCGCGGTGGGACGCGATGCGCGCACGCTCGAGGACGTGTACCTCGAGCTCGTGGGGGGGGACGATGGGGCGGCTTAGGGTGCTCATGCTCAAGGAGTGGGAGGAGCTGTTCAAGATCAAGATGGTTCTCTACGGCGCCCTGTTCCTGCCTCTCTTGATGGGAGGGTTGGCCGGATTCATGGTTTGGCAAGGGCAGGGCCTGCCGGTCGAGGCCCAAGCTGCCCTGTTCAACACGGCGCTCATGTACTTCCTCATTCTCCCAGTGATGATCCCCGTCACGCTCGCCGTGTACTCGATCGTCGGGGAGAAGGAGCAGGGAACGCTAGAGCCCCTCCTCGCCACCCCGCTCACGGACTGGGAGATCTTCGTGGGCAAGGCGTTGGTCGCGGTGCTTCCCTCGATCGGTCTGACGTGGGGGGTGTTCTCCCTGTTCCTGATTGCCGCCCACGTCATGCTGGGCGGGATCCCGGCGGGCGTGCTCTCTGCGCCGTGGCTTCTGTCCATCTTCGTCCTTTCACCCCTACTCGCCGTGTTCGGAGTCCTCGTGTCCATGCTCGTCTCGTCGCGGACGAGCGATCCCCGGGCCGCCTACCAGTTCTCGGGGCTGGCGGTCGTTCCCACCCTTATCCCGCTGATCGTGTACTCCGTTCAGCTGACCGCGGTGAACTTCCTCCTCGTGATCCTGGAAGGGGGGATTCTCGTCGTTCTCAACGCCGTCTTCCTTTACCTGGCGGTGAAGCTGTTCCGTCGCGAGGAGATCCTCACCCGGTGGAAGTAGCTGATGAGCGTTCTAGGTCGGGGTGGGTCGATTCCTGAACCCTCTATGGACTTTGAGAACTGCTTGAAGCCGTCTCTCTCACCCGTTGATGCCCCAACCTCGCCTGCAGCCCGCACCAAGACCGTGATCTCTCTAGCCTAGAAGGGCTCGTCACTTCCTGGGCAGGGTGAACGTGTCGAGCAGCCCGGGGCTGAGGACGACGTCGCCGTCGAGTTGACGCGCCACGGCGATGACCTCCACATGGATGCCATCTACTGCCGTAACCACCCGCACGTAGAAGTGGCGGTCGTCGTGGCCGACCTGGGTTCCCTCGAGACGTTCCTCGGCAAGCGGTCGCAGGGTCGCCCCCCCCCCGCCCACCACGAGGTAGATCACCCCATCGCGTTCGATCCGCTCGTAATTGTGGGCATGTCCGCTGAATACGATGTCCACGCCCAGCTCGACAAACACAGGGTGCCAAAGAACCTGCAGCCCCTCTCCTCCCGGCCCGTAGATGGCATCGGAGGAGAACACCGGGTGGTGGAAGATCACGAACCGGCAGGCGAAGTCGCCGGACATCCGTTCCCGGACGAACTCAATCTGGTCGTGGAATTCCTGGGGTCGCGTCACGTTCGTGTCCAGCCCCACCACGATCACGTCGCCGAACTCGAGGGCCCACCACCGCTTTCCCTCCTGCCCTCCCCCAGGTGGGAGGTCGAACGCCCGGTAGTAGGTAACGCTGTTACGCTCATGGTTGCCCAGCACAGGCAGGAACGGGGCTCGAAGGAGTGCCCCGGACAGCGAGGCAAACAGATGATCCCAGTACCGGGGGATCGGGCTCTCTACGAGATCCCCCGCGTGAAGGATGAACTGAAAGGGGGTGGGGTCGGTTGCCAGCGCATCACCGACGAGCTGGATGCGGTTCACCCCATCCCATTGCCACTGGGTATCCGCAATCACAACAAACGCCACCGGCTCTCCAGCAACGGGCGCTGTGGCAAAGGTCCCCACCGGGCTCGTCCAGCTTGCGGTGTCTTCGTCGAGGACTACCCGATAGGCATAGCGGGTTCCCGGTTCCAGGCCGTGAAGCCGGAGGTGCACGGTCTCCCGGCCAGAGAAACTCCCCTGCGCATGCTCCTGGGTCAACTTCAACGATGCCGAGGCGACGAAGGTCTCCCACGGTCCGTACTCCACCCGGCCGGACAAGGGACGCTCCGCGGTCCAGGACACGGTAGCCTCCGTGGACGCCGGCGCGCCGCTGTACGGGCCGTGCACGAAAGGAAGAGCAGGCCAGCCCTCGGGTAACTCGATCTGCTCGGCGACGTCGACTTCCACGAACGGGCCACGGCGGTCCAGCCAACCCAACACCCCGCGGACGATCACCGACCGGCCGAGGGACCGCACCAGATCCCCCTCAAGATCTGTCCCTAGCTCAGGGGTGAGGATCACGTGGAACCCATAGCGTGAACCGGCCGCATGGAGGACCCATCGCCCATCACTCCTTTTCTCCCAGTAGCCCAGCACGAACCGCACGGAGACAGCATCCGTCACGTACGATACGGGATCAGCCTCGACATCGTCCACATCCAGGATGACGCAGGCCGTCTGCCACAGCCCTCGACAGAACGCTTGTGCAAGCCGTTGGGCACGCTGGAACTGGCTCTGGTACACGGCGTTGGGGGGGATGAACAACGTCCTGGCGAGTCCTGCTAGAAGCAGCTCTTCCCCGGTCAGCAACCATCCGCTACCGCCCTCCACCCACACGTGGGCAAGCAGGCGGCTATGGGTATCGCGCACCTGTCGGTCCAACTCAAGGTGGACGGTCTTGCCCATCGTCATCTCCCGCAGGAACCGTGTCGCCTCAGTGGCCCACCGCTCCCCGAGTTCCGGGGCATCAATCCCAAGGAGCCGCACCCGTTCCCACGAGCCGAGACCCGGTACAGCATCGAGCAGGCGCACTTCCACCGTGTCTCCGTCCACCCAGCGGGTGATGCGAGCCGCGACGCTTCCCGCCGGCGGCTGGGCCATCGCGATGCATGTGCCTACCGCGACGATCAGCAGAAGCCCCCAAAGCTTCGTCAACATGGCCCCCCCTTAGCGTTCGTAATGCACCCGTTTCTGAACCACAGTGAGCTGGAACAGCGACAAGGCGAAGATGACGGCGAACAAGATCACCGAGGCGGCGGAAGCGAGTCCGTAGTGCCCGGAGTCGAACGCCTTGGTGAACACGTAGTACACGACGGTCAAGGCCGATTTCTGGGGGCCAGGTCCTTGAAGGAGGATGAGCACCTCCTCGAAGATCTTGAACGAACCGATAAGGGAGATGATCAAGAGGAAGAACATCTGTGGGGTAACCATGGGGACAGTGATCTTCCGCCACACTGCAAGGGGGCCGGCTCCGTCCACCCGCGCCGCCTCGTAGTACTCGCGGTCGATCCCCTGCATCCCGGCGAGCAGAATCAGGGCCTGGTACCCCATGAACCGCCACACGCTCATGATGATCAGAGCGGGCTTCGTCCACCGCGGGTCGTTGAGCCAGTTGATGAGGTTGAACTCCGCACCGAACCACCCGGCGACTGTGCCCAGGAAGTAGTTGAGGAGACCGTAATTCCGATCATAGATCCACGCCCAGACCATGGTGATGGCCACGATGGGGGTGATGTAGGGGAGGAAGCTCGCCAGCCGGAACAGCGCCTTCCCGCGCACCGCTTGGTTGAGCAGCGTGGCCAGAAGAAGGGCCAGGAGCAGGGTCGTCGGAACGCTTACCGCTACGTAGATCGTCGTGTTGAGGAGGGCTTTAGCAAAGTCCGGGTCGCGGAACACCCGGGCGAAGTTGTCCCAGCCCACGGACTCCATCGCCCAGCCCGTGGTGGCTAGGTGCACACGGATCTCCTCCCCCTCACGGACGATGATGTACTCCTGCGCTGATGCCTCGTCCTTGATCACCCAGCGATCGGCCTGACGCAGACGTACCCAGAGGTCGTCTCGGGCTACCCCGCGCTTGAGCAAAGCATCCGCAAGCTCCTCCGGGATGCGGCCGCGGGCGAGGGTTGTTGCCCATGTCGTGCTGTCCGTTGTGGCGTGCACGACCGAGCCGGCCACTGTTCGCGTGCGGATGTCGTACACGCTGTAGATGAACGCGTTGACAAACGGGTAGAACGTGAACAGCCCCAGCACAGCGAGGGTGGGAAGGAGGTAGACGTACGCCTCCAGCGTGTCCCACCAGAACCGCCGGCCTTGCCGCAGCGTAGGCAGCTTCATAGAGGAGAGCGGGGGAGGGTGACCTCCCTCCCCCGCTCGTTCCGCCTCCTACTTGATGGCGTCGATCTCCGCAGCGAGTGCGTCCATGATCGCCTTCGGGGTATCCTCCCCCTTCAGGAGGAGCTCCCAGTAGGTGATGAGCAGGCTGCGCATGTCCATGTACCTCGGATGGAGAAGTTGGCCGAACCCACCGGCGATCAGCTGCTCCGTCATTGCCTTCTGCTCAGGCTTGCCGGCGATGTACGTCTGCCACGCCTCGCCGTAGATCGCCGTCTTCGTTACCGGGAGGTACCCCGTCTTCTGAGCCCAGTAGGCGGTGTTGTCCTCGCGCAGCAGGAACGCGATGACCTTGGCTGCCGCCTCGATCTGCGCCCGGGTCTGTTTCGGCGCGTACACGGCGAGGTTTGTCCCCTGGATCATCGACGCACAGTTCACGTGGCAGGGCAGAGGAGCTACCGCCAGTGGAACCCCCGCGGTCTTGGCGGCGTTCATGTTGTAGGTGTAGCCCGCCGAGGTGTCGATGAACATCCCGATCGCGATCCCCTTCTGGATCGCATCCGAAGTGTAGGCGCTGTCAACCAGGGCGAACTTGGCCAATCGTGCCGCGAACTCCGCGGCCTCAAGGCCGGTCGCGTTGTTGATCGTGACCTCCGACCAGTCCTCGGACAGGATGGAACCGCCGGCCTGGGTGAGGAGGGTCAGGAAGATCTCGGGGTTCGGGGGACGGAATGCCGTCCCGTACACGCCCTTCGCCGCATCCTTTCCGATCGCGGTGACGTAGGTCTCGAATTCCGCCCACGTCGTCGGCGGGTTGGGAACGAGGTCCGGCCGGTAGTAGAGCACGAGGATCGATTTGTTGAACGGCACCGTCACCATCCGTCCCTCAAACAGTTGATCGAACTGCGGGAGGAAGCTGCCCAGCGTCTCCTCCGGGAGGAACAGGTCGAGGTCCACCAGAGCGTCCAGCCACAGCGTGGTCCAGTTCTCGTACTGCTGGGCGAGGGTTGGAGGCTCGCCTGCCGCCACCGCCGCAATGAGCTTCTGCTGGAGGGCGCTGTAGCTTCCCTGGTGGATCAGGTCCACCGTGATCCCCGGGTTCTCGTCGTGGAACTTCTGGATGAGCTCGGTCAACGTCGTGCCCAGAACGCCGCCCATCGCGTGCCAGAAACTGATCGTCACCTGACCGAGGGCCCCTACTCCCAACGCACATACCAACGCTATTATCGCAACTCGTCGCATCTCACCCACCTCCGTAGGTTGTCCAAACGCCTCTCGTGTTTTCTCCTGAGATTCTTCCGTCTCTCCCCGTTTTCACCTCCCTCTCACTTGATCCCCGTGCGGGCGATCCCCTGGATGAACTGCCGTTGGGCGAACACGAACAAGATGAGGACGGGAACGATGGCCATCGTCGCCGCTGCCATCAGCCGTGGGTAATCCGTGCCGATGTCCATCATGAAGAACCTTAGTCCCACGGGTACGGTCCGCAACCCCACCTTATCGGTCATGATGATCACCCACAGGAACGCGTTCCACGAGCCCACGAACTTGAACAGGGCCACGGTGGCGATCCCGGGGCGGACCAGCGGCACAGCGATCTGGAAGATGTAGCGCAGCCGATGGCACCCGTCGATCCGGGCCGAGTCCCACAGCTCATCGGGAATCGTCTTGAAGAATTGGCGGAGGAGAAAGATCCCGAACACCCCCGCGGTCCAGGGGATGATGAGCGCCCAGTACGTGTTGTACCAGCCCAGGCGGTTGATGAGGATGAAGCTCGGCACCAGCAACATCTGGCCGGGGATCATCAGCGTTCCCAGGAGAAGCCCCAGCAGAAAGCCTCGGCCGAGAAACTTCATCTTCGCCAGGACGTAGGCGGCGGGGATGCTCGTGATCACGTCCCCCACGGTGGTAGTCACGGCAAGGAAAAACGAGTTCCAGAAGTAGATCGCGAACGGAGCCGCGTTCCATGCGGTCGGAAAGTTGTCCCAGAAGGCGGGGTTGGGGATCCAGTTCGCAGGGGTGGGTACACGAAGGGCTTGAACAAGGTCCTTGAGCGACGTGCTGAGCATCCACAACAGCGGCATCGCCATGATCACCGCAACGACCAGCAGCAGCGCGTACACCACGAGGAGCCCCGCGCCCCGCCGGAGGAGATAGGCGTCCGCTCTCACCCGGTACCGTTGCATGCTGGACAGGGCTAATGTACTACCCCCTTCGGGAGGGCACAACCTTGGCCACAGCCGGTGCGTGGGCTACGATCCGCGGGTCATGGCGGGGCGGCTGGAGGCGGTCACGGGGTGCATGTTCTCGGGGAAGACGGAGGAGCTTCTGCGCCGCGTGGAGCGGGCGCGGATCGCCAAGAAGGAGGTCCTTCTGTTCAAACCCGAGCTCGACACCCGGTACGCGGTGGAAGAGGTGGTCACCCACTACGGTCGGTCGCTGCCCTGCCGCCGGCTGCCCACCGACATCTCTTGGCCCGAGTTCTCCCAGCTCCTCACAGGTCACCCGTCACCCGTCGCCGACGTGTTCGCGTTCGACGAGGCCAACTTCTTCGGCCCAGCGTTTCCAGATCTCTGCGAACGGCTGGTGTCCATCGGGAAGCGGGTCATCGTTGCTGGCCTCGATTTGAACTTCCGCGGCGAGCCGTTCGGGCCGATGCCCGGACTGCTGGCGCTTGCGGACGAGACGGTCAAGCTGTCGGCCGTGTGCACCGTGTGCGGCGAGCCGGCTACCCGATCCCAGCGGATGGTGGATGGGAAGCCTGTGGTAGGAGGTCCGGAAGTTTTGATCGGGGGACTGGAGAGCTACGAGCCGCGCTGCCGAGCCCACTTCTCCTCCCCAGCCCTGCAAGCGGACCGCGCGATGACCTGAGCCCTGTTGGTATGGACAACCGTCCGCGGCGAA
This sequence comes from Acetothermia bacterium UBA7521, assembly GCA_002479455.1. Taxonomy (GTDB): domain Bacteria; phylum Bipolaricaulota; class Bipolaricaulia; order Bipolaricaulales; family Bipolaricaulaceae; genus Bipolaricaulis. Next base: position 36,763 of record DLNB01000005.1, on the reverse strand, counting down.
CCTTTCCCTTCACCTCGCGTATGCCTTGTCGGGGGAACTTGCGGCGGTCGTGTTGCGGGCCGCTTGCGGGGGAGGTAGCCTCGTTCTCCGTATGCCAGTTCTGGTCGTAGAGGATCTTCACGTCTCTGTCGGCAGAGAGCCGATCCTGCGCGGGGTCAACCTTGCCCTGAATCCTGGCCGGGTCCACGCGTTGATGGGTCCCAACGGGTCGGGGAAGTCCACCCTTGCCCTTAGCCTCGCCGGTGGTCCGGGGTACGAGGTTACCCGAGGGCGGGCGTCCTTGGATGAAGAAGAGCTCCTGTCACTGCCCCCGTTCGAGCGGGCCCGCAAGGGGCTGTTCCTCGCATTCCAGTATCCGCCCGAGATCGAGGGCGTTTCCTTGCGGGAGTTCCTCCGCCTTGCCTGTGCAGAACGGGGCCAGGGGTTCTGCGAATTCCACAAGAGCTACCCCCAGGCGATCAGCCAACTGCGAATGGAGGCGTTCGACGGCCGCGAGTTGAACGTCGGGTTCTCCGGGGGAGAGAAGAAGCGGTCCGAGCTCCTCCAGCTGTACCTCCTCAAACCAAAGGTCGCCCTCCTCGACGAGCCCGATTCAGGGGTGGATGTGGACGCGTTGCGGTTGATCGCCGGCGCGATCCGCGCCCTCGCCGAGAGTGGAGCAGCGGTGCTCATCATCACCCACTACCCACGGATCTTGGAGCATGTACCGCTCTCTGACGTGTTCGTTCTCGACGGCGGACGCATTGTCGAGCACGGAGGCCCTGAACTCGCCCACCGCATCGGAGAACAGGGGTTCGAGGTGGTGCGCGGATGACGACCCAAAGAACCCCGCGCACCCTGACCCGGGAGTTCGTCGAGGCGCTGTCGGTAGAAAAGGGCGAGCCGGCCTGGATGCGAGCCCATCGCGAACGGTGCTTTGCCATGTTCGAGAAAGCGCCCCTGCCCCGGTTCGGGCCGAACCTATCTGAACTCGACTTCTCAGACCTTTCCTACTACGCGCGGCCGGTGGACCCCGTCAAGCGGTGGGAGGACCTCCCCGACGAGCTGCGCCGCACATTCAACGCGCTACGGCTTCCGGAGGCCGAACAGAAGGCCCTCGCTGGGCTGGGAGCGCAAGTGGACTCGGAGGTTGTGTACCGGTCCCTGCTCGACGAGGTCCGCGCCCAGGGGGTCATCTTCGCGAGCATGGACACGGCCGTCCGCGAGCACCCGTGGATTCGGGACTACTTCATGAAAGCGATCCCCGCTGAGGACAACAAGTTCGCCGCCCTCCACGGCGCGGTGTGGAGCGGGGGCACGTTCATCTGGGTTCCACCGGGGGTCGAGGTGAGCGTGCCGCTCCAAGCCTACTACCGGATGCAGACCGAGGCCGTCGGCCAGTTCGAGCACACCCTCATCGTCGCCGAGCCCGGGTCGTCGGTGCACTACATCGAGGGATGCTCTGCGCCGCGGTTCGCGCGGTCCGCCCTCCACTCGGGGATGGTGGAGATCTTCGCCAAGGACGGGGCCAAGGTCCGGTTCACTACCGTCCAGAACTGGTCGAAGAACGTGTACAACCTGAACAACAAGCGGGCGCTCGCTCATGCCGGGGCAACGGTGGACTGGGTGTCCGGATCCCTGGGGAGCAAGGTGACGATGCTCTACCCCACCACGGTCCTCCTCGGACCTGGAGCGCGCACGGAAAACCTCTCATTCACGTTCTCCCAGGACGGGATGTGGCTCGACAGCGGGGCGCGGGCGCTGCACCGCGCGCCGGACACCACGTCGCGGCTCGTCTCCCGGTCCGTGGTTCAGGGAAGCGGCCGGTCCGTGTTCCGCGGCACGGTCCACGTGTTCCCCCACGCCAAAGGATCCAAGGCCCACGTCGAGTGCTCGACCCTCCTCCTCACCCCAGACGCGAAGACAGAGACGATCCCCATCCTCAACGCGGAAACCGACGACGTCGAGCTCGGGCACGAGGCCACGGTGGGGCGGGTGTCCCAGGACCAGCTGTTCTACCTGATGAGCCGCGGGCTGTCGCAAGCCCAGGCGATGAGCCTCATCGTGAACGGGTTCGTGTCCCCAATCCTCAAGGAGATCCCGCTCGAGTACTCGATCGAGCTCAAGGGGCTCCTCGAGATGAGCTTCGAGAAGGCGATCGGCTGATGGATGAGCACGTTCGCGACGGCTTCCCGATCCTCCAGCGCACGGTGCACGGAAAGCCCCTCGTGTACCTCGACTCCGCCGCCACGAGCATGAAGCCGACCGCGGTGATCGAGGCAGAGGCCCGCTTCTACCGGGAGTCGTACGCCAACGTGCGGCGCGGCGTGTACGAACTCGCCGCGGAGGCCACCGACTGCTACGAGGGAGCGCGGACCGCGGTCGCGTCCCTCATCGGAGCGAGACCGGAGGAGATCGTGTTCACAAGGGGCACGACGGAGGCCCTCAACCTCGCCGCGTGGGCCCTGGGCGAGACGCGGGTCGGCCCGGGCGACGAGATCCTCGTCACAGAGATGGAGCACCACGCGAACCTCCTCCCGTGGCAGGAGACGGCGCGCCGACGGGGCGCGCGCCTCTGCCCAGTGGCCGTGACTCCGGCCGGAGAACTGGATCGGGACGACCTGCGGAGAAAGCTCTCCCCACAGACGAAGGTTATGACCCTGGTGCACGTCTCGAACGTCCTGGGAACGGTGAACCCGGTTCCAGAAATCGCTGCTGAGGCTCATCAGGTCGGGGCGATCGTGGTGGCGGATGCCGCCCAATCCGTGCCCCACATGCCGGTGGACGTGCGGGAGCTGGGGGCGGACCTCGTCGCGTTCTCCGGGCACAAGATGCTCGGCCCGACCGGGATCGGCGTCTTGTGGGGACAACGAGAGCTCCTGCTGCAACTCCCCCCCTTCGTCGTCGGCGGGGAGATGGTGCGCGAGGTATGGCTGGACCGGGCGACGTGGGACGACCCGCCGGCTCGGTTCGAAGGCGGGACCCCGCCGATCGCTCAGGCGGTGGGCCTCGGGGCGGCGGTGGACTACATGCAGGCGATCGGGATGGAGGAGGTCCGCCGGCACGGGCAGGAGTTGACGGCCCTCGCCCTGGACGGACTCCTCTCTCGGCCCTACGTGACGGTACACGGGCCGCGCGATCCAGCGGCGCGAGGAGCGCTCGTCTCGTTCTCCCTCGCCGGGATCCACCCCCACGACGTCGCGACCCTCCTCGACCAGGAGGGGATCGCGATCCGCGGTGGGCACCACTGCGCCCAGCCCCTCCACCGAAAGTTGGGGATTTCGGCGTCATGTCGGGTCTCGTTCCACGTGTACAACACGATCGACGAAGTGGGGTTGTTCCTGGAGGCGCTCGACATCGTGTGGAAGGCGTTGGGATGAGCTACGAAGAGATCATCCTCGACCACTGGCGCCGCCCCCGCAACAAGGGACGGCTCCCCCATCCCGACGCCGCGGCCGTCGAGGCGAACCCCCTGTGCGGCGATGTCGTGCGGATTGAGCTCGGGATCAAGGATCAGACCATCCAAGATATCCGGTTCGAGGGAGAGGGGTGCGCGATCTCCTTGGCCTCTGCCTCGTTGTTGACCGAGCTCGTTCAGGGGAAGCCCGTGCTGGAAGCGGCGCGGGTAGCCGACGAGGAGCTCCTCTCCGCCCTGGGAGGGGTGGTGCGGACCCGCCTCACGTGCGCCCTTCTTCCCCTGCGCGCTCTGCGCAAGGCGTTGGCATCGGGCTCATCCGAGACCTGATCCAACCGAACCCGGGCTCGGGGCCCGGTGTAGATACGGCTGGAGGTGCTTAGCCATGGTTCGTCGTTTGCTGCGTAGCGGTCTGCTCAGGTGGTGTCTCGGGTTCGTCGTGGTGATGGGTGTCGTCGCCATGGGGCAAGGAGAGATCCCCGTCGTTCCCCAGGGGATCATCCCCGTACCGGTCGAGCCGGGGATCGTCGTCTCTCTCACCACGGACAAAGCGACGTATGCCCCGGGTGATGCCCTCAAGCTCACCTTTGCCCTGAACCGCGACGCCTACGTGTACCTCTACAACCTGACGTCGGACGGCAAGGTCAAGCTCCTCGTCCCGAATCGATACGTCCAGGACCCGCGCTTCCCGGCCGGCAAGCACACCCTCCCCACCCCTGGCTGGACCCTGCGCGTGACCGAGCCCGAGGGATTCGAGTACCTCCAGCTCGTGGCGACCGAGGCGCCGCTCTCGTTCTACGAGGCGAAGGCGTTCGAGGGGGATGCGTTCCTCCTCTTCGCCGACCCCGCCCGATTTGCGGCTCAGCTGCAGACGTTGCTCGTCGGGAGATGGGGCACGGCCTGGACGAGGTTCCGTGTCCACCGCCCCCGGGCGACCCTCGGCGTGACCACGAGCCCGCGCGGGGCCGCGGTGTGGGTAGGAGGGACCTACATCGGTACATCACCCGTGTCCACCGTGGTCGCCCCGGGACGGATCCGAGTCCGGATCGAACAAAGCGGCTACGAGACCAAATCCATTGACCTGACCGTGGTGGATGGGGAAGAGGTCACCCTGGCCGTGGCCCTCTCCCCAGCGCGGCCCGCCCTGTGGCCGCCCGTCGCCCCTCCCACGTGGATCGCGGAGGGAGATCTCCCCGCGCCCGGGATCGGGTTGGCCGCAGGTCTGACCTCCCTTTCCATCGCCGCAGACCTCTGGATCGAGGGGTTGGGGTTCGGCGTATCGCTTCGCCCCTCTCCCCCGATACCGAATCTGAACGAGCCGGGACCCGGCGGTTGGTTCGCCTGGGGGCCGGAGGTGGAAGGGTACCTCGTCGGTTGGTTATCCCTCGGTCGGGTTGGCGCGGTGCTCCTCCTCGGGCTCTCGGCCCAGGAGATGGCGTGGGTCCCGCCGTGGTTGCCCTCCGGAACGCTCGCTCCCCAGGTGGTCATTGAACCGGAGACACGAACCGAGGTGCGGATCACGTGGGGGGTCGGTCTGGGTGTGAGCGGGTCAGGGTGGAGAGCCTACTTCCTCTGGAACTCCCGGCGGAACCTCGTCCTCGGGTTCACGATCACACCGTAGCATCCTCCGGTCCCGCTTAGTTAGGGGGAAGAAGCCGGGGCGCCGCTGGGGCGCCCCGGCGTCGTTATGAGAAGGGAGTGGCGACCTACTCGACGACGATCTGAATCAGGATCTGTTCCTGGGTCCCGTCCCTGAAGCCAATGACCAGGTTGTAGTAGCCCGCCGGGAGTCCTGCGGTGGGGATCGAGATCTCCTGCAGGCCGGTCTCCGGGTTGTAGTGGGTAGCGTTCCAGTACCAGATCGTCTGGCGTCCATCCTCGTGCAGCTGGATCAGCGTTACCCAAGCCCCGATCCCGAGAATCGGGTTCCCCTGGAAGTCCAGCAGCTCGAACGAAACGAGGATCGACTGCCCGACCTCGTAGATCGCATCTACAGTCTGACCCTGGAACGATCCCGCGCCACCCGCCACACCGAGGTCCACGAACATCCCCGCTCCACCGGCCGGAGCTGCCCCGTACCCGAGGATCAGTCGCACGAAGTCGTCGTAGTCCGTGGCGAAGTTCAGCGCATGGGAGATCCCTAGGAACCCGAACTCGTTGAGGAGAGCCTCGATATCCCCCAGGCTAAGACCGAACCGGTTCATGAGATCGAGGATCAGGAAGCCCTCCGAGAGCAGCCCGCCCCGCGCCATCAAGAAGATGGCTGAATCTGCATCCAGCCCTTGAGCGGCCATGAACGCCAGCACGTCGTCCACTTCCGCCGGGAGGTACGGGTAGTAGTTCACGCTTCCGAACGTTCTCGAACTCGGATGAGATCCTCCCCACCAGTTATAGGTGGCGTCGAGCGTGCCCAGGCCGCTGTTGGTGACCGTGCCGAGGAGGTTGTTCCAGTTGATGCGGATCGTCGAAGCATCCATTCCGGCTGAGACCTCGATGTTTCCGTGGATCGTAAACCCTTGGCCCATCCGGCCGATGAGGATCCCCGCCGCACCGAGGGTCATGTCCCCGGTGAGGAACGTGTTCGATGCTGAGCCAGGCTGGCTGACGATGGAGACCGGTCCGGTGATGGGGGTCGAGGCATCGTAAGTACCGTGCCGAACTTGGATGGTGTCCGCAAACGGGAGCGTGTTGGCGCCGGCGATGGCCGTGTTCAGGTAGCCACCCGTCGGCTCAGGTCCCACCGGGGCAACGATGATCAGCATCGGCCCCGTGATCTGCACACCCGGCTGAGCCGGATCCCCATCCGGGTCCGTACCCAGCCACGGGCTGTAGATCACGTCGCCGTAGATCGCGTCGCCATCCCCTCCGGTGTTCGTCGCAGCCGTCGGACCTTCCGTCGAGCCCCACCAGTTCAGGGACGCGTCCATCGTCAGAGGATCATAGTTAACTACACCGTAGCTGTTCCCAGCAATGCTGTTGAAGCGGATAACGGCCCCGGCGGGCACGGACGACGAACCGTACCCGTAGCCGCTGACAGCCACGTAGTTCCCTGTCAAGACGTTCCGCTCAATGGCGGTAGAGAGCGCATCGTATTGCAGGCTTATGCCCCACGAGTTGTCCGATACCGTGTTGCCCTCTATGGTATTGTTGATCGCTGGACCACCGCCCCAACCTCCGAGACCCATGACAGCGATTCCCGTTTGGTTGTCGAAGACCAGGTTGCCGAGGACATCCACATCGTCGCTCCCGACGACGAGAATGCCGGTGGAAGTCCAGCTCGGGTTGTTCACCCAATGGTTCGAGACGACGTTCCCGACGATCTGACCCGTGGCGTCGTAGCCGATCTGGATGCCGTTCTCCGCCCACCAGCCAGTCGCGGCTTCCAGGCCATTTCCCGTCACGACGTTCCCCACGATGTTGGCCACTGGATCAAGAGCGGGACCTCTTGCCCATCCGACGACGTCACCTACAACTCCGATGCCGCCGCGGCTGTAGTCCGAAATCACGTTGCCGATGATGTCAACAACCGAGTCGCCGTAGACCAGGATCCCGAAGGTCTGCGCGCCAGCGCCGATTCCGCCCGGCATCATGTTCTGTATAGTGTTCCCTTGGATCGTGCCATGTACGTTGCGGTACAGGATGCCCACCAACCGTGCTCCGCCCGGCGGAACCACGTTCTGACCGCCCACCGCAAGGAACAGCACGTCCGTGAAGCTGATCTCCGGTCCGGAGACGTGAGTGCCCGCCATCGTGCCGCCGTAGGCGAAGATGACCGGATCGAACACAGCGCTGGACTCAGCGATGGTGTACGTCTGAGAACCGGGCGACTTCACCACCGCTCCCGGCTCGCCGATGATCTGTACGCTAACGCCAACGACGCCTTGGGTCACGTACTCGCCAGCCTTCACAAGCACTGTGTCCCAGTTGCGTGCCTGGTTGAGGGCCGCCTGGAGCCAGCTCTCAGGAGGCTGGGTGCCAACGTCGTCCACAACGAACGTCCAGTTCGGCTCATTGATATTGTTGGCAAGCCACGGGCTATAGGCGGAGTTCCCGCCCAGGACCCTCCCTGCTGCAGTGCCCCACCAGTTGCCGGAAAAGTCTATAAGGAAGGCGCCGGCGTAGTGCGCGATGCCGTACCCAATGATGTTGTTCCCGTTGATCCGCGGAACGGCCCCGAAGCTAGCGAGGTTGCCAATATAGATCGCAACCCATGTGCCACCCGATCGAACGAACGAGTTGCCCTGGATCGTGGTGGCACCGGTCACGGCGAAGGAGCCGAACCACCCTCCGCTGATGTCCACTTCCTCCCAGGCGTTATCGCTGAAAAAGGAATTCAGAATTGCCAGTGACCCAGCAGTCGCTCCCCCGCCTAGGATGATCCCGTTCTGGCTATTGCCCTGCAATGCGACACCATCGAGAACAATGGCTCCGATCAGATGTGCAACTTGCACAATAGAGAGGCCCGAACCCTTGTTCCCCGACAGACTCCCGCCCGACATGGTGAACGTGCCCACTTGCGAAGGAGAGGAGACAAACGAGATCCCCGAGTAACCGCTCGTAGTGGCACCGTCAAAGCTTGAGTTCTCGATTGACAGTGTGTCGATCTTCGTGCGGACAAGCATCATCCCGTGCCGTCCGTTGTTCGAAACGTTGCTGTCCTTGATGATGAAGTTGCCGATCTGCAAGGCTCCGAGAAGGTGATCAATGACGCTCATCCCTTCCTGCGTGTTGCCTGTGATCTGGCAACCATCAACCGTCAACGTGCTGAACCCATCACGGTTGACCTGCATGCCGATCGTGTTGCCCGTGATTACCAGGTCACGCAGTTCCAGGGTATCGAAGTTGCTTGGTCCACCGTAGGTCCGGACGCCGATCGCGTAACCCTTAATCTCGAACCCTTGGATCGAGATGTTGGGAGCCTGGATCAAGAAACCGTTCCCACCTGAGCCCTGCAGCACGGCCCCTGCCGCGCCCACGAGGCCGACCGTCTTGTTCACCGTTACGTTCTCAGTGTACGTGCCCGCTGCTACTTGGATCGTGTCTCCGGGGCTCGCCGCGTTGATCGCCGCCTGGATTGTCGCATGGTCCCCCGGCACGTGGATCGTCGCCGCCAGCCCGCCGATCGAGACCAGCAAGGCCAGTCCCGCCACTAGGCATCCAAATCGCGCTGTTCCTGCCATCCTACCCTCCTCTCCCTCATCTGTGCTTGTGAGGCTTGCCACTTCCGGAACCCGAACACCCAGCTGACTGACCGCCTTCTCTGCCTCCGAATGCCACCCCCCAGCAAAGATCCGCCCTCTGTAGTGGCGACCCCGCCAACACTATATAGATTCTGTATACAACGGGATCTGAACCGCGTCAAGGGACACTATGTCCTGTCGGAGACCACTATAAACGGATCCGCCGTTCTGTTAATGGGGATTCGTGGCTCGCGTTGCGATGCGCACCCGAATGCTTGGCCGGTCATGGCGCCGATGATGGGCTTGTGGATCTACGTTCGCGGGAGCTCGCATTCACGTTGCTGAGGCCAAGCAGCATTCCCACACCGTCATCGAGTGGAAAGCCCGACCGGCAGCGTCCCCTCTCTCTGCGAGCGGCGTCCTGGAAGACCGGATCGTGACATTTGATCCCGATAGCCGGCCTCGCTACACTGCGCAAAGTCTGGGGATGGTGGTGAGATGAATGCTACAACGGCAAGCGTCATCCTTGTGTCTCTCTTTACGGTGGCAGGCAGCGCGCAGTTATCCGACCTCACGCTGCAGCGGCTTCAGGGAGCAGCCCTCCTCGCCGCTCGGCCTCTGGAGTTATCGGTGAATGGGGGCTGCTCAAGAACCTACTACGCAGATGAGCAGATGGTGATCTCGGTCACGTCTCCCCTTGACGGGTATCTCTATCTCTTCTACTTCCGCGCCGATGGCATAGTGACGATGATGCTGTTTCCGTGCCGCCACTTCTGGGATGATCTCCCGGTTGTAGTCAAGGCAGGCGCGTCCTTCACCCTTCCCCCTGATAGCGCGAGGATCTCTCTGGCCATAGCGCCCCCCTTGGGCATAGAGGCGCTACTGGGCTTGGTGATTCCCAGCGAGCAGACGGATCTGGTCTCCTATTTCCGCGCCTATGATGCCAGCGAGTATGCGTATCGGACCGGCGATCAAGAGGGGTTCGCCCTGTTTCTCGCTAGGAAGATCGTCGATCTACAGGCACGAGGTGTCGAATGTGCCGCCGCTCTTTGTGTCTACACCTCCGTATCTGTGCTGCCGGTGTCCAGCCCCGCCCCGCCACAGCCTCCACTGCCGGCGGAGGCCTGTGCTGTGGGCCCCGACTTTCGATGTGCCTCTGCTGTGTGGCCACCGGAATGTCTTCCCGAAGGAGCGGACATCGCCGCGATGCCGCGGGAACAGCTTCCTGACACGTTCGGCCCTGGAGACGATGCGATCCTCCTCCCCGCCGGCCACTACACGGGGACACTCGGTGAAGGTGATTGGCAGGATTGGTACAGAATCCGCGCTGCATACGGCGATGCGTTCATCGTCTGGCTTGACCCGGGTGGCCTCGTTGTTGATCTCTACCTCGTTCACGACCCGTGTGGCGACGTGCTTGCCGAATGCCTGTCGGCAGGAACGGCCACAACGATGCATGTCCCGTGCTATGCGGGTGTGGATTGTCCGGATCTCGGCGAATGCTTCTTAGACGGGGAGTGTCGGTTCTTCATCCGCGTGGTCTGGCGGGGCGGGAGCGGGAATTATCGCTTGTCCATCCTCAAGGGATTCCCCGAGATCCCGTCGCCGTAACCCTCTCCCCGCATTGCTCTGGTCTGCTTGACGCCGGGAGGAGGGTGGCTACAGTTCCCGTCATGCGTGTGGGGTATGTGCAGTTCGCACCGGAGTTCGGGGCGGTCGAGCGCAATCTCGACACGGCCTGGGACCTCCTGTCCCGCCAGCAGGCAGACCTATGGGTGCTGCCGGAGCTGTTCAGCACCGGCTATCAGTTTGCCTCGGCTCGGGAACTGGCCGAACTCGCCGAGCCGGTGCCGGAGGGTCCCACGACCACGCGCCTTATCGCCCTCGCCCGCGCATCGCACTGCCACATCGTCGCCGGGCTCGCCGAGAAGGCTGACAACCGCGTCTGCAACTCGGCGGTCCTCGTCGGCCCGTCGGGCCTCGTTGCCCGCTACCGCAAGGTCCACCTCTTCTACGAGGAGAAACACCTCTTCACCCCGGGGGACCTGCCGTTCCTTGTCACAGACATCGGCCTGGCCAAAGTGGGGCTGCTCGTGTGCTACGACCACTTCTTCCCTGAGGCGGCGCGGTCGCTCGCCCTTCAGGGAGCTGAAGTGATCGCCCATCCCGCCAACCTCGTCATGCCGGGGCTCGCCCAGCTCACGATGCGCGTACGGGCGATGGAAAACCGCGTGTTCACCGTGACCGCGAACCGGATCGGGATCGAGGCCCGGACCGGGGAGGCCCTGTGCTTCACGGGCCTCTCCCAGGTCGCAGCTCCGAACGGCGACGTGCTCGTGCAAGCTCCGCAGGGCGCGGAAGACGTGCGGGCCGTCGACATCGACCCTGCTCGTGCCCAGGATAAGCACCTCACCCGGCTCAACGACGTGTTCGCCGACCGCCGCCCGGGATTCTACGAAGCCCTATTCGCCAGAAGAGCGCCAACCGCCGAGCGCGCAGAGGACGCAGAGGAATCTGAGGTGAAGGACCTTGATCGGATCACGGAGGGCATCATCGGAGCTGCGATTGAGGTCCATCGTGCACTTGGGCCCGGTCTCCTCGAATCCGCCTACGAGAGCTGTCTCGCCTTCGAGCTGGCTCAACGGGGTCTGAACGTGGAACGACAGAAGAGCCTGCCTGTGACCTACCGCGAGGTCCGTCTGGATTGCGGGTACCGCCTCGACCTCGTTGTGGAGGGGAAGGTGATCGTGGAGATCAAGGCGGTGGACCGCCTCACCTCCGTTCACAAGGCTCAGCTCCTTTCCTACCTCAAGCTCTCGCAGCGCAAGGTCGGACTCCTGATCAACTTCCACGCCGAGACCCTGAAGGGAGGGCTCGTCCGTGTAGTGAACGAGTTTCCGGAACCTCCGCGCCCTCGGCGAGCTCAGCGGTAGGCGGGTACCACGTGAGGTAGGATGGGGCTTATGTTCAAGGTGGCGACGTTCAATGCCAACTCGGTGCGCTCCCGGCTCCCCGTCCTCGCCGACTGGCTCACGCAGGAGAGGCCCGACGTTCTCTGCCTTCAGGAGACGAAGGTCCAGGACCACGAGTTCCCGACCGAGTTCTTTCGGGAGAGAGGCTATCAGGTCACCTTCCGCGGGCAGAAGGCGCACGCCGGGGTCGCCCTGGCAAGCCTCGCCGAGCCGACGGACGTCTGCTACGGGCTCGATGATGGCGGCCCGGCCGACGAGCCACGGATGATCCAGGCTACGGTCGCCGGAATCCCGATCGTGAACACCTACGTCCCCCAAGGTCAGTCTGCGGACTCTCCGATGTTCGCGTACAAGCTGGAATGGCTCGCGCGGATGCGCGACCACTTCGCGCGCCACTTCGCGCCCGAGAAGCCCCTCCTCTGGTGCGGGGACCTCAACGTGGCCCCGGAGGAGATCGACGTCCACGACCCGAAGCGGCTCAAAGACCATGTGGACTTTCACCCCGAGGCCCGCGCGGCCCTGGAGCGGGTCCGGGCGTGGGGGTTCGTGGACGTGTTCCGCAAGCATCACCCGGGCGAGCCGGGGCAGTTCACGTTCTGGGATTACCGCGTGGCAGGGGCGCTCGATCGGAACGTGGGGTGGCGGGTGGATCACATCTGGGCCACGCAGCCCCTCGCCGAGACGTCGGTGCGGTCGTGGATCGATCGCGAGGCACGCCGGGCGGAGAAACCGTCGGATCACACGTTCCTCGTCGCCGAGTTTGACCTGTAGATCCCCCCTCACCCCGGCCCTCTCTCCCGCAAGGAGCGAGGGAGACAAGCCCAACACCGTCACCCGGGGAGAAGATGCGCGCAGTGACCTGGAACACCCGCGCCAGGGACCGACGCTCTTGACTCACTCCTCAGCCAGGTTGAGGATCGCTCGATGAACGCGCCTCGGGTCGCGGTGCTGTGTGGGGGTACCTCCGCTGAGCGGGAGGTCTCGCTCCGCTCGGGTCGCGGCGTGTACGCTGCGCTTGTCCGCAAAGGGTGGAATGCAGAGTTGGTGGAGTTCGATACCTACGACGGCCTCCCGCAACGGCTAACCCCGTTCGCCGCTGTGTTCAACATCCTCCACGGTGGGGAGGGCGAGGACGGCACGGTGCAGCTCCTTCTCGATCTAATGGGCAAACTGTACGTCGGCTCGGAGCCGCTGGCCTCGGCGCTGGCGTTGGACAAGATCGAGTCGCGCAAGACGTTCCAGGCGAAGGGCCTTCCCGTCCCGGACTGGCTGCACTACACGAAAGGCGACCTTGCAACGTTCGCATCTAAGGCAGAGGAGCTGGGCTACCCGCTCGTCCTCAAGCCGCGCCGGGAGGGATCCAGCGTAGGCGTACACATCATCGCCAGCCGCGAGGAGTTCGTCCCCGCAGCCCAGGAGCTAACTGACCGGTACGGGGAGTTCGTCGCCGAGCGGTTCATCGCCGGGCGGGAGATCACCGCCTCGCTCCTCGAGCGAGCCGAGGCGGTGGAAGCGCTGCCCCTCGTGGAACTGAAGCCGAAGAAGGGTGATCTCTTCGACTGGACGGCGAAGTACACCCCCGGGGAGTGCACCGTATCTTGCCCGGCCGAGATCGCCCCCGAGATCGCTGCTCGGATCCAGGGCATCGCGCGCCAGGCCCACGAGGTGCTCGGGTGCCGCGACCTGTCGCGGGCCGACTTCCGCCTCGCCCCCGACGGGACGCCGTACCTCCTCGAGGTGAACACCCTCCCCGGTTTCACCGAGATGTCCCTCGTTCCCCGCGCCGCCCGGGCAATCGGGATGTCCTACGACGATCTTGTGGTGCACCTGCTGAACCGAGCCCTCGCTCGGTTGCCCGCCCCCGCCTCACTCGGATAGAGTAGCTCTGCGAGGAGGTGGCGAGTGTGAAGCTCAAGTGGATTGGCCACGCCTGCTTCCGCATCGAGGCGGGCGATGGCACGGTGATCATCACCGACCCCTACGAGGAGAAGATCCCGTACAAGGCGCCCAAGGGCCCGGCTCACATCGTGACCGTGTCCCACGACCACTTCGACCATAACGCGGTGGATCGGGTGGAAGGTTCGCCCGAGGTGGTGCGCGGGATCGGCGAGCAGACGGTGCGGGGGATCCCGTTCCGCGGGATCTCCGCGTTTCACGACACGAAAGGGGGCCGCGACCGAGGCCAGAACGTGATCTTCCGGTTCGCGGTGGATGGGGTAATCCTCGCCCACTTTGGAGACCTCGGCCACACCCTGAACGCGGAGCAACTCCGCCCGCTCAGAGACGTGGAGGTGGCCTTGCTCCCGGTGGGAGGCCACTTCACGATCGGCGCCAAGGAAGCGAGCGAGGTCGTGCGGTCGCTCCCGAGACTGCGCATCGTGATTCCCATGCACTACCGCACCGAGGCCGTCAAGGACTGGCCGATCCGCCCCGTGGATGAGTTCCTCGACGAGGTCGGCCTTACGATCACACGCGTGAAAAAGCCTGAGGTGAAGATCACCCCCGATGTTCTGCCCACCAAGAAGGAGGTGTGGGTTCTCGACTATGCCTAAGCCCTCTGCCCGCAGTGCCGCAGCTCCCGCCTCGCCTATTCGCCGCTTGTATCCGCTCGCCGTTGAGGCGAAACGGCGGGGCAAGAAGGTCTATCACCTGAACATCGGCCAGCCCGACATTCCCACCCCGACAGCGTTCATGCGCGGGGTGCGGGAGGCGAAGGTCGAGGTTCTGGATTACGCCCCGTCCCCGGGGATGCCGGAGGCGCTGGAAGCCCTCGTTCGCTACTACGGGGAGTGCGGCCTCCCCGTGGCCCGGGAGGAGATTCTGATCACCGTCGGTGGCTCGGAGGGGATCACGTTCGCCCTCACCATCGCCTGTGATCCCGGAGATCAAGTCCTCGTCCCGGAACCGTTCTACCCCAACTACCTCGGCTATGCCCGGCTCACCAACGTCGAGATCGTGCCCATCACCACGTGCCGCGACGATGGATTCCACCTCCCGCCCCGCCAGGCGATCGAAGCCCTCATCGGTCCGCGTACGAAGGCGATCCTGTTCTCCCACCCTGGGAACCCGACCGGCGTCGTGTACACGAAAGCGGAGATGGAGATGCTGGTAGACATTGCGTTGCGCAACGACCTGTTCATCATCTCCGACGAGGTGTACCGCGAGTTCGTCTACGAGGGGAGGCACACCAGCCTCCTCACCTTCCCTGAGGTGCGTGACCGGGCAATCCTCGTGGACTCGATCTCGAAACGCCTCTCCGCCTGCGGAGCTCGGATCGGGGCCCTCATCTCGCACAACAAGGACGTGACGACAGCAGCGGCGAAGTGCGCCACAATCCGCCTCTCCGCCCCCACGTTTGAGCAGCTCGGTCTCGCCGCGTTCATGGCCGATCCCGACCACCGCGCCGTGGTCGAGGAGATGATCGGCGAGTACCAAGCGCGCCGCGATCTGTTCTGCAAAGAGCTGCTCGACATCCCTGGGGTCACGTTCCGCGTGCCGGAAGGAGCGTTCTACGTGATGATGGGCCTTCCCGTGGAGGATTCCGAGGCGTTCGTCCGCTGGATGCTCACCGACTACCCAGGCCCGGAGACGGTGATGCTCGCCCCCGGAGCCGGGTTCTATGTGACATCGGGATTGGGCAAGGACGAGGCGCGCGCGGCGTACGTCCTCCAGACCGCACACTTGCGCCGAGCGTGCGCGGTCCTCGCCGACGGGCTCTCGACGTTCAACCGCACACTGGCCGGGGAGGCCGTCGGCGAGAGGGGATGAAGGTCGAGAAGGAGCGGCTGGACGCCCTCGTGGTCGAGCGCGGACACGCCGCGTCGCGTGCCCAGGCCCAAGCTTTGATCCGTGCCGGCCGGGTACACGTGGCGGGGACCCTCGTTGATAAGCCCGGTACGCAGGTTCCAGCCGATGTTATGATCGAGGTAGCGGTCCCTCCTCGCTACGTCTCCCGCGGTGGGGACAAGCTCGAAGCCGCGCTTGCCGCGTTCGGAGTGGATCCTCAGGGGAAGGTGTGCCTGGACATCGGCGCCTCCACCGGCGGGTTCACCGACTGCCTGCTTCAGCACGGGGCGCGGCGGGTGCACGCCGTGGACGTCGGACGAGGCCAGCTGGACTGGAGGCTCCGGAACGACCCACGGGTCGTCGCGCGGGAAGGGCTCAACGCGCGGAACCTCCGTCCGGAGGACATCGGCGAGGCAGTCGATCTGGCGTCGGTCGATGTGTCGTTCATCTCGCTTCGGCTCGTCCTCCCCCCGCTGGGTGCGATCGTGAAGTCAGGGGGCGACGTGATCGCCCTCGTCAAGCCCCAGTTCGAGGCCGGACGCCAGGCTGTGCGGCGAGGTGTGGTGCGGGATCCCGTCGTGCATCAGACGGTTGTCGAAGGGATCGCCGCCTTCATCCACGAGAGACTCGGCTGGACGGTGCGAGGAACCGTTCCCTCACCCCTCCTCGGCCCAGCCGGCAACCGCGAGTTTTTCGTCTACGTCAAGCTCCCCGCGGCTCCGGAGATTCTGCAGGCCAAGCGTTCCTGAGCTCATGTCTGTGTCCGTTACGCAGCCGGACAGGGTGTTCGCCGGACGCTGGGCTCGGTGATCTCGGGTCTTGTCCGCGGGGTTGGCCGGAGCTGGCACGCGACTGCTACGGGCCATCCTTCGCCCTCTTCTTCGCGGCCTTGGCCTGGGCCTTGGCCCTCTTCTTCTCGGCCTTCTGCGCGACCTTGAGCTCCGACTGCGGGACAGGAGGGCCTTCAGCGGGAGGTGAACTCCCCGACGCACTCTTCTGCGCAGCCTGGCGCCGCGCACGGGCCCGCTCGATCAGCCACTGCGCGCCGAACCGGCCCACGTACCCGACGAATCCGGTCGCCAGGACGATCACGACCCACTTGAGCACGTTCCACCACGTCTCCATCGCTCTTCCTCTCGCTACCCAATCTTGCCCAATGAGAACCCGTCCCGCGGGTCGGTTCCGATCGAGACACCGGCGCGCACTTCTCTCCCCTGCTCTCTGCGATTACCGCTGACCTGTGGCGGGTGCGCCGGCTCTCGCCCCGACCCGGGACGTGACGGCGGCCGACCGTCAGGCAACCGGCCGTGCCCCTCTCGCTTGCTCCTACGTGTGGTTAGCTCGCCAGCTCCCGCAAGCGAAAGTCGGGCTCGAACGCGTTGAACAGGTCCAGGTACCGCTCGAGGAGCGCTGTCATCAGAAACTGCTCCCGCACCGTCTCTCTGGCCCTGGACCCCACCTCCCGCCGCAGACCGTCGTCCCGCAGGAGCTCTACCATCCGCTGGGCTGCCTCCTCCACGGAAGCGACGAGGAACCCGTTCACCCCGTCTGTGATCTGATGCTTTATCCCACCCACGTTCCCACCGACCACGGGTGTCCCCTTCCACATCGCCTCGGCCACGGTGAGGCCGAACCCCTCCCGCGTCGACTTCTGGAGGACCACCGCCGCCCGGCGCTGGAGCGCGTTGACGAGGGCCCCGTCCTGGCGGCTGAGGATGATGATCCGTCTTTCCCGTTGGTCGAGGAGCGACCGGTACACCTCCTCTCCCTCGGGATCATCGGTGGCCACGTTCCCCAGGAGGACCAACGTCGCCGGGATCTCCTTCCGCGCCAGCTTGAACGCCTCGATCACCCCTTGGGGATCCTTCCAGGGGTCGAACCGGGAGATCTGGACCACCAGCGGAAGATCGGTGGGGATCCCGTAGTGGGCGAGCCGTTCGTCGACCTCGGTTGGAGAGAGGTCCCGATTCTGGTTAGCGAAGGCATCGATCGCTGGAGAGAACACGACCTGGGGGGTACGCAGCTCCTGCCGGTACTCGGGCATGGACACGATCACCGCATCGTACCGCTCGATGAACGGGACAAGGTAGGCCCACAGCCCAGGGTGCGGGTCCGTGAGGTCGATATGACATCGCCAGACCCAGGGCCCGCGCTTGCGGTAGTGCTCCACAAGGGGGAGGGGCTGGGGGTCGTGGATGATGACCACGTCGTGGTCAAGATGGTTGCGAACGGCGTTCTCGTACACCGTGTCCTCGTAGATCTGCTTCTTGCGGGGGCTCAGGTTGACGTCCCCGCCCTGGAGCGCGTTGTGGAACTTCTTCGTCACGCTGAAGAAGTCGGGGGATCCCTGGATCACCCTCCATCCGGTTTGGATCCCAACATCGTTCATGAGGAGGGCGAGGGGGGAGAGGAGGACAGCGACCCCTCCTCCGTAGTAGGTGGAGTTGACGTGCGTTACGTGCAATCCCCGAAGAGGGCGGGCCTTGTCCCGGATCCGGTCCACCACCGGATCCCCCACCAGCGGGCGGTAGTCGTCAAGGGATAGGAGCTTCCCGTGCACCTCTCCCCCTAGTAGCGGAACACCGCGGCCAGACAGTCGCCTCCGGGGACCCTGTCGGGAGACACGGCGTACACCGTACCCTTCCGAAGCAGGGTCTCCACCGCGATGAGGTCGAGAAGGTCCTGATCTCCCGGCTGGGCCGATTCGTGGACCTCGACCCCGCCTGTGGGGGTGATCCTCCCCCAACGTTGCACGCCCACGGCTACAAACAGGTCTCCCACGCGGCCCTCCCGGGCGGCGCGGAGGACTTCGGGGAGTTGGGAAGAAGCTAGCCCCGTGCCAAGGCGCTCGGCGAACCTGTCCGCAGCCTTCTCCTGAGCCCGACAGAAGTGAGGCTCGACCAACGCCCACGCTTGAGCGTGAAGCTGTTCAGGGCTCAGCCGATCGGGGCTCCCCGTGACCCCTTCGTCCACCAAGTGCGCGTAGGAGCTTGCCTCGCGGTACAACGGAAGGAGGTAGTCCACTCCTGCCAGCACAAGGGGAACGGGTTCCGATGTGAGGTACGCCTTCAGGCCGTCGTCGAGCCGGCGGAAGAACCGCAGGATGTCGTCCTTGCGCCCGGCATCGGCCCCGCCATGGCCGTGGTACGCCACCGCTTGCCTCCCTGGCCTGCTGGCCGCCGCGGTGCGGAACTGGAGGTGCTTCTGAACGAGATCCGCACGCATGATGTCGGCGAGGGCCGTGGGCACTTCCTCTACGGGGATCTCAGTCACGCTGTGCCGCGTCCCCAACAGCAGGCGGACCTGATTCTGGCTCAGGGCCAGCACCTCGAACCGGCCATCGCCGGTGAACAGAGGGAGGAGCGGTTTCACATGGAATCGCCCGGCCACCACCACCAGTTCCTCGAACCGCAAAGGAAGACGCCACCTGCGCAGCTCGCCTGGGGCCACGAAGATGGCCAGCCCATCGCTCTGATACGACCAGAAGAGGCTATCCCCGACGAGGTTCCACGCCGGCGTGAGAAGCTCCTGGGCCTCGGGGGCCCTCATCCCAAGAGCCACCAGCCGTTCCTCCGCCTGGCGAAGGAGGTTCTTGAGACGGATCCCTCCTTCGCGAGCAACCGGCCCTGCGCGGCCCGTGGGCAAGAAGAGCGACACGCAGTGGGGGGATGCTCCTTCCACAAGGTCCCTCAGGTCTTCTCGCGACAATGGGTCCATGGACTCATGGTATCGCAGGGGCAGATGCGTTCCAGCCGGCCGCGCAGATCGCCCAGTTGCAGAGGCTCCGAGTCTCTGCCCTGGATAGTATGCTCTAGACTTCAGAGGACGGGTCTGGCCAGAGCCGTCGTCAGGGGAGGTGGTCCGTGAACGACTGCGTGTTCTGTCGGATCGTGACGGGGGAAAGCCCGGCGAGTGTGGTCTACGAAGACGACGTTGTCTTGGCATTCCTTGACATTCGCCCGGTGAACCCAGGCCACGCGATGGTCATCCCCAAGCTCCACGCCGCCTCGCTCGCTGACCTTGATGAGGCGACGGGCCGCCACCTGTGGACGATCTCCCAGCGCACCGCCGCTGCCCTCCGCCGATCAGGAGTGAAGTGCGAGGGGGTCAACCTGTTCCTCGCTGATGGCGAGGCCGCGTTCCAGGAGGTGTTCCACGTCCACCTGCACGTGTTCCCGCGCTACAAGGGCGATTCGTTCAGGCTGATCGCGGACTGGAGCGCGAGACCGCCACGGGAGGAGCTCGATCGCATCGCCGCGCAGATTCGGACTGCCTATGAGCAACTGAGGGCGGACGAGCCGCTGGCCTGAGCCTGGGTGGTGAGATCTACTTGCCTCGCGGATCGTGTAGGCAGTAGTCTGGCCAGCCAAGGGTCATTCCGAGGGACACTCGATGATCAAGGACTACCGAGGGCTGGACGTCATACGCGGGATCGGCATCTTCGCCGTTCTCCTTATGCACACGGCGTTCTACCACTTCGACGGGGTGTGGGAGATCGACTTCGAGAGCCCACCGCTCGTGATCACCGTCATCGGGTTCCTGCTCATGTTCGCCGGGCTGTTCGCCATGATCAGCGGGTTCGCCCACACGGTACGCATTTCGCAGCGGCTCGCGCACGAAGAGCGCAGGCGTAGGGTCCTGCTGTCGCGGGTTGTGGCTGGGCTGTTCGTGCTCGCCGTGGCCTACGCGTACTTCGTGTTCACCGGCCCCGGCCTCGTCGACTTCGAGAGCCGATCATTCGACAATAGCGTGCTCGTCGAGCTCATCAGGACAGGCCGCTTCCCGGGGTTCAGCGCGGAGCGGCTGCTGTACGTGGACAGCCTGGTCATGATCGGGTCGAACGCGATCCTCGTCGGGCTGTTCCTGTCGCTCGTCTGGAGGCTCCGTAAGGGCGTTCCGCCCGCGATCGCCCTCGGCGCGGCCGTGGGGGTGTTGATCCTCTCGCTCCTCCGCATCCCGCTCTACGAGACCTATCTGAACGCGGTGGACGGGAGGGACCGCCTCGTCGCCCTCGGGCTGAACTGGCTCGTGAACAAGAACAACCCTCTCCTTCCTTACCTCGCGTTTGGCCTGTTCGGGGTCTGGGCCGGACTGCGGTTCATGCGTGACGGAGCACGAGCGGTGCGAAGGGTGATGCCGGTGGGAACGCTGTTCCTTATTGCTGGCCTCGCTCTGTACGTCCTCCTCCCCGATACGATGCTGCAACGGGCGATCGACCTCCAGTGGTACGCGATCATGGTGTTCCAGGTGGGGCTATTCCTTCTCCTGCTGGCTCTCACCGTGCGGGTGTTCGACCTGCGAACGGACACAGACCGGCATCCGGGCATCATCACCCGGTTCTTCCTCCGACTGGGCACGGTCAGCTTGTCCGTGTACTTCGTGGAGAGCGTGGTCTCAGCGGGCGTCTTCCGGCTCGTGCGGGCGATGTGGCCGGGGTTCTACCTCGGCATGTATCCCGCCCTCCTGGCCGGCCTGTTGTTCGCGGTGGGGTGGGGACTCCTCCTCGTCCTATGGGAGCGCACGGGCTACCGGTACGGCCTCGAACGCTTCTACTGCTGGATCATGGAACCCGTCGGTGGATCGGCGAAGCGCACGAAGCTCCGGGCACCCCACCGATGAACCCCTTCCGCTCCCTCGCCGACTACGTGACCCTCCAGCGGCGGTTCTACGGGTACACCTGGGAGAACATCCATCAGCACCAGTGGCGGGCGGTCGAAGCGCTCCTCGCGGTCGTGCGGGAGAAGAGCCCGTTCTACCAGGACCGCTACCGCGATCGCGAGGTCCGGTCGCTCGCCGAGTTCGCCCAGCTCCCCACGATCCACAAGGCGGCGATGATGGAGAACTTCGACCGCCTCAACACGGCGGGCCTGAAGAAAGATGAGCTGGTCACGTACGCGGTGGAGAAGGAACTCGCCCGGGACTACCTCGGCTACTATGCGGGGGAGTACGTGGTGGGGCTGTCGAGTGGGACGAGCGGGGCCAAGGGGATCTACGTCACACCCAAGTCCCTGACAGAACGGTTGCCCGCGGTGTTTCTCGCCCGGGGAGGGATCCCCCTCCGTCTGCTTCCGTTCCGGATCCTGTTCCTTCTCCGCGTGTTCAGCCAGGGATTCGCCGACATCCACGCGCCGCTCATCTCCCTGACCTACCTGAGCACAATGACCGACCCAACGGAGATCGTAGAGCGGATGAACGCGGACCGGATCAACGTCCTCATGGCCCCGCCGTCGCTCCTGCGGGTCCTCCTCCCGCACATCGGGAAGATCCGCGTCACGCCGAAGCGCGTCGTGTCCTACGCCGATGTCCTGGAACGGGAAGAAAAGGAGCGGCTCCAGCGGGCGTTCGGGTGCCCGGTGGTCGAGATCTACCAGGCGAGCGAGGGTCCGATCGGGAGCGCCTGCCGCCGCGGGACCCTCCACCTCAACGAGGACCTTGTGTACGTCGAGCTGTTCGACGAGGGCGGAGATCCAGTCACGGAGCCGGGGGAGACAGCGCGGAGGATGATCGTCACGAACCTCCTCAACACCGTTCAGCCGCTCATTCGGTACGAGATGAACGACCTCGTGGAGCTGGGCGGGCCCTGCCCCTGCGGGAGCCGCTTCCGCACGATCGCCAAGGTCATCGGGCGGAACGACGACGTGTTCGTGTTCCGAACGCCCGACGGGACACTGCGCCCCGTGTTCCCGGACCTCATCAGCCGCTGGATCATCACCTCGAGCGACGCGATCCGCGAATACCGGGTGGAGCAACACGGCGCCGACGATCTGGACGTCATCGTGGAGACAACGGGGGAAGGCGACCAGGCTGCGGTAGAGGCTGCCCTCGTGCAGAGGTTCCGGACGGAGCTCTCCGCGTTCGGGATCGCTGCGCCGGTGCGGGTTCGATTCGAGAAAATCCCGCTCCCCCCGGACAACCGGAAGTTCAAGCGGTTCGTGCGTGAAGACGCTGCGACCTCCGCGCGGTAGCCCCGGCCCCTGCGCAGTCCAGTTGCTACAATCGGCTGTCCCCGTGCGAAGGAGGAGCAGACGATGACCGGTCACCAGATCCTCATCATGGGCATCCTGGCCGCCACCCTGGGCGGGTTCCTGTGGGGCCGCTGGCGCCACGACATGGTCGCCCTGGGAGCCCTTCTCGCCTGTGTCCTCGTGGGCGTGGTGCCAGCGGGGGATGCCTTCGCCGGGTTCGGTCACCCGGCGGTGATCACGGTGGCCTGCGTGCTCGTCCTCAGTGGTAGCCTTCAGTCCTCGGGCGCAGTGGACGTTCTCACCCGGCGCATCCTCAAGCTCAAGGTCGGTCCCACGCTGATGATCGGTGCCCTGACCGGGCTGGCTGCGCTCCTGTCGAGCGTGATGAACAACGTGGGCGCGCTCGCCCTCCTCATGCCCGTCTCCCTCCAGATCGCAACCCGGCAGGGGGTCCCTCCGGGACGGGTGTTGATGCCGCTCGCGTTCGGCTCAATCCTCGGCGGGATGACGACCCTCATCGGAACCCCGCCCAACCTCATCGTGTCCGCGTTCCGTGCCCAAAGCGGCGCCGGCGGGTTCGCGATGTTCGACTTCGCCCCAGTCGGGTTGGCGGTGGCGGGAGCGGGAGTGCTCTTCATCGCGCTCGTCGGGTGGCGGCTCGTCCCAGCACGCAAGGGGGCCTCCTCCGAGGGGTTCGACCTCGCGGCCTATCTCACCGAAGCCCGCGTGGAGGAGGGGAGCAAGGTTGCGGGCATGACGTTGCGCCAGGTCGAGGACATGCTGGAGGAGGCAGACGCCCAAATCGTGAGCTTCGTACGGAACGGGGTGCGCGTCACCGCCCCCAACCGGCGGTGGGTCGTTCGCGCCGGGGACATCCTCCTCATCGAGGCCCAGGCGGAGGCGCTGGCGAACGTGCTGTCGAGCCTCGGCCTGAAGCTCGAGGAAGCGAAGGAGGATAGAGCCGCCAAGGGAGAAGCAGCACAGGACAGCGCGAAGGGGGCGGACGCGGAAGGAGACGAGAGGGCGGCCGTTGCAGAGGAGATCATGCTCGTGGAGTACGCGGTGCTGCCCGATTCAGGCCTGGAGGGCCGCTCGGCCCGGGACCTCCTCCTTCGCACGCGGTACGGGATCAACCTTATCGCCGTGTCGCGCCAGGGGCGGAGGTCGCTGGCCCGGCTGCGGACGATGGCGCTCAAGGCGGGCGACGTGCTCCTCCTGCAGGGGCCTGCAGACGCCTTGGCCGGCTTCGCAGGGCAGTTTGGGTGCGTCCCCCTGGCGGAGCGCTCGCTGCGCATTCCCGACCGACGCAAGGCGCTCACCGCGTCCCTCATCATGGGCCTGGCGGTCTTCATCGCCGCGATTGGCCTTCTTCCTGCCGCGGTGGCGTTCGCCGCCGGCGTCCTTGCCTCGCTAGCGCTGCGCACCGTGTCCACGCGTGCGGTCTACGACGCGATCGACTGGCCGGTCATCGTGCTCCTCGGAGCGCTGATCCCGGTAGCGGGGGCGATGGAGAGCACCGGCGCGGCGGGGCTGATCGCGAAGTCTCTCCTGAGGATCGTAGGCCAGGGAGACGCAGCGGTCGCCCTGGCGGTAGTCCTCGTGGTGACGATGCTCCTTTCGGCTGTGCTCAACAACGCGGCCACCGCGGCGGTGATGTGCCCGATCGCCCTCGGCGCTGCCGCGCAGCTTGGGTTGAAAGCGGACCCGTTCCTGATGGCCGTCGCGGTTGGGGCCTCGTCCTCGTTCATTACGCCCATCGCCCACCAGAACAACCCCCTCATCCTCGGACCCGGCGGGTTCCGGTTCGGCGACTACTGGCCCCTCGGCCTCCCGCTTCAGGTGATCGCAGTGGCAGTGGCGGTCCCGCTCCTCCTGCGGGTGTGGCCGCTCTGAGGTTGAGCGGCGATCCCATAACGCTCCTACAGCTCCTTGCGGGAAAAGGCCCACACCGCTTTGGCGAGGGCAACCCCGGTGAGGGCGAACCCCGTGACGACCGGCCACAAGAGATACCCGGCGCGGCCCACGAGGATGTCTGTGGGAGCGCCGAGGAGCCCAGCCGGGCTGTACCGCACAGCCAGGTCCCAGATCGAGGCAATTGAGAGGAGCACGAACGCGCCCAAGCCGAGGCCGGCGGCACCGGCCTGAGAGCCCACGAGGGACGACAGGAAGACCATGATCCCGAGGATCATCAGCCCCCAGACAAGCCACACCCCAGTCGCTTGGGCGAGGGGCCTCCAAGGGGCCTCACCGAATACGGTGTAGGTGAGGGCCCAGGTGATCGCGGCGCCCACCGCCACGGTCCCGATGAGAAGCGCGCCTTGGGCGAGGTACTTGGCGACGACGAACGCGGAGCGGCTGAGGGGTTTCGTGAGCGCGAGCACCGCCGTGCCCGACCTGCGTTCCGCCGACACCGCTCCCGCGAAGATGATGATGATCGCGAACGTGACGATCTGCACGAGGTTCTTCGTCCACTGAAGGTAGGCGTCGAGGAACGTCGGATCCGGGATCTGGATCACGAGGCCCGTGTCCGGAGCCACCGCCTGGAGGAGCTGCGGCGTGAACCGGGCGATCACCGGTCCGGTGACGGCGAAGAAAAGGACGATCCCGGGTAAGACCCAGATACGCCATGTGCGTAGGATCTCCCAGAGCTCCTTACCGAGGAACGCCTGGAACCCGGTCATCGCTCCACCCCCACCAGGTCTACGAACACGTCCTCTAGGCTCACCTCGACCGTTTCCAGCCGCCGGATCCCCACGCCCTGCGCCACAGCCGTAGCGGGGATCTCCCGCTGGGCGCGCTGCACATCGTTAACGGCGAGCACGACCCGGTCGTCCGACGGGCGCTCGACCGCCGATACCCACGGTGCATGGGCAAGCGCCGCTGCGAGAGGTTCGGCCGACGGAGTCGCCTCGACGGCGATCTTCTGCATCCCGTAACGGGACTTCAGCTCCCCGATCCGGGCCTGGGCCGCGACCCTCCCCCGGTGGAGGATCGCCACTGTGTCGCACACCCGCTCCACGTCGGACAGGATGTGGGTCGAGAAGAACACCGTCGTTCGTCCGGCGAGAGAGGCGATCATGTCCAGCACAGCTTTCCTCCCGATCGGGTCGAGGGCCGACGTCGGCTCGTCGAGCATGAGCACGGATGGAGCGTTGATCAACGCCTGGGCCACGCCCAACCGTTGCTTCATCCCCCGCGAGTACCCCCCCACGCGCGTCTTGACCCCAGCGAGGCCGGCCAGGTCGAGAAGGGCGTCCACTCGGGCGGTGAGCGTGTGGCCCGACAGCCCGAACAGGCGGCCCGCGAACCGCAGGAGCTCCCGTCCCGTCATCCACGGGTAGAAGCCGGGAACATCCGGGAGGTAGCCGATCGCCGCCCGTACCTGGTTCGTCGCGGTGACGACGTCGTGGCCGAGCACGCGGGCGCCGCCCGAGCTTGGCCGGGCGAGCCCGGTGAGGATCCTGAGGGTCGTCGTCTTCCCTGCCCCGTTCGGCCCGAGGAACCCGAACACCGAACCCGAAGGAACATCAAGACAGACCCCGTCCAGTGCGCGCACCGGTCCGTAGAGCTTGGTGAGATCGTGGAGCTCGATGGCGGGCGTCATCGCTCGTCGCGATGGCCTTTTGTTCTGGACGAGTTACCGTACAAGAGGTCAGCTGCCTGCCGCGCCTTCGCCTGCGCAGGAGCGTCGGAATCCGAGGAGTCCTGGAGCGGGTCCTCCTGGACCGGCGGCTTGCGGGCGGCCGAGAAGAAGACGATCGGCCCGACGAACTGCCCGAACACGATGGCGACAATCCACACCCACCGCCGTCCGCCGACCAGCCTCTCTTCCGGAGTCCGGAAGAGCGTCACGAGCGCGAGAACCTGCAGGGAAAGCTGGGCGAGACCCAACACCACGATGCCCGCCAGCGCCCACGGCGGCAGGTCGACCCACTGGACGTTGCCCATCACCTACCTCCTTCGTGCCCGCGATCTGGCGGACCCGATCTGGGTTCCCCGCGGCGGCGGGGTTCATCAGGAGTATAGCTTCCGGAGACGCGCTCGGCTACGGCACGATTCCCCCCAGGAGGCCACGTCACCCAACCGTGACCGAGCCCCGCGGCCCCGGTTGCGGGTATCATCGAGTCACTTCCCGATCGGCCAGGAGGCGCGATGGATCAGCGAAAGGTAGCGGAACTCATGGAGAAGCACGGGATTCCCGGCCGGGACGCCTACGATCTACCGGCCAGCCCTCACCGGTTCCCGGATGGGGCACAGTACCGGATGGAGATCTCCGGGATCGAACGGCCCGAGGTCATCGAGGCAACGGTGAACGAGGCGCAGAAGCGGAAGATCCCCGTGCACCGCATGATCTCCACGGTAATGGGGGCGACGCTCCTCACCCGGTCGGAGCTGAAGCAGTTCGCCCAGATCGCGGCCGAGTCCAAGGTAGAGGTCATCCTCACCCCGGGACCCCGCTCGGGGTGGGACACGGGCCGCCAGCTCGTCACGCCGGAGGGGGGCCTCTCCGGCCTGCGGTTCCGCGGCTCGGACCAGCTCCGCTACGTGATCGCCGACATCCTGCGCGCGGTCGAGGTCGGGTTCCGCGGGTTCCTCGTGTTGGACGAGGGGCTGCTGTGGCTCTTGTCCCAGATGCGGGCCAAGGGTGACCTCCCGAAAGACGTGGTGTTCAAGGTGTCGGTGTTCGCTGGACACGGGAACGCTGCCGGGGCCAAAGTCCTGGAGCAGCTCGGGGCGAACACGTTCAACCCAGTGGGGGACCTCGACCTGCCGGAGCTGGCCTCGATCCGTCAGGCGGTCCGCCTGCCGATGGACCTCCACATCTTCCTCACCGACTCGTTCGGCGGGTTCAACCGGTTCTACGACGGGCCGGAGATGGTCCGGGTCTGCTCCCCGTGCTATTTCAAGCTCGAGCCGGGCCCGGCGTGCGTGGTCGGACCGGGCGCGCTCTACAAGCCGTGGGTGTCGGGGCAGATGCTCGCCGATTGGGGACGGGAGAAGGTGAAGCACGCCGAGATCATCCACGAACTGGTCCAAGCGTCGCTCCCCGGAGCCAAGCTGTCCGATTGGGGCCCGGCGGACCTCGCCCTGCCCAAGCCGTAAGGAGTGGTGATGACGTTCAGCGAGCTCGTCGCCCTGATCCAGGCGGAGGACCTCCGCTGGGTGGACCTGCGGACAGCGGACCTCCTCGGCCGGCTACGCTGCTTGACCCTGCCCGCGGGCGAGCTCACCCCAGCTACGTTCGCCAAGGGCGTAGGAGCTGCTGCTGCGCACTACGGACTGGGGAGCGGAGACCTCGTCCTCCTGCCGGATCTCGCCACGACCCGCGTGGACGCGACCCGCGATCCGCCATCGGTGGTCCTTCTGTGCGACCTCGCCCGTCCGGACGAAGGGCCTCATCCCATGGCCCCGCGGACCGTGGCCAAGGCAGCCGAGGCGTTCCTCGCCAGCGCGGGGATCGCGGATGAGGCGCGGTTCGGAGTGGAGCTCGAGTTCTACCTGTTCGACGCGGTATGGACCGAGGACACGCCGCTCGGCCAACACGTCGAGGTAAGCCCGCTGGGGATGATCGGGCCTCGGGCGGTGCCGGGGCCCCGCTCCGGCTACCACGCCGGGGGGCCGGAGGATGACGGCCGCAGCCTGCGCCAGCACGTGGTGGAAGTCCTCAGCCGGTGGGGGATCCCAGTGCGCTACCACCACCACGAGGGAGGCCCGCTCGGACAGATGGAGATCGAACTCGGGCTGGGAAGACTCCTCGAAGCCGCGGATTGGACCGCCATGGCGATGGATCTGATCTCGCGCCTCGCCGCCGAGGAAGGGCTCGTGGCCTGTTTCCTCCCCAAACCTATGCACAACCAAGCCGGGAACGGCCTCCACTTCCACCAGCACCTCGTGGCCAAGGGCGAGAACCTGTTCGCTAGCGAGGGGGGCCTCTCCGAGACGGCATTTCACTACGTGGGAGGGATCCTCGCCCATGGCCGGGCCCTATCCGCCCTCGTGTCGCCATCCACGAACTCCTACCGGAGGCTGGGCCCGGGTTTCGAGGCCCCGGTCCACCTCGCGTTCGGCCGGGCAAACCGCACCGCCGCGGTGCGCATCCCCGGCTACATCACCGACCCTGCCCAAGCCCGGATCGAGTACCGACCGCCCGACCCCACCTGCAACCCGTACCTCGCGCTGGCCGCGTGTGCGATGGCCGGGGTGGATGGGATCCGTCAGGGACTGGACCCGGTGGCCAAAGGCTGGGGGCCGGTCGAGGACAGCCTCAACGCACGGACCAGCAGGAGACGGAAGATCGTCTCCCTTCCCGGCAGCTTGAGCGAGGCCGTCGCCGCCCTGGAGCGGGACCACGACTTCCTCACGTTGGGCGGGGTGTTCCCCGACGAGCTCATCGCGCGATGGATCGCGGTCAAGGAGGCCGAGATCCGCGAGGTTGCGGCTCGGCCGCATCCGTACGAGTTCCTCCTCTACGGGTGAACGCGTTCCGCCAGGCCGGGCACTCCGTGGGTCGGCTCACTCCTGGGCCGCGGGGAACAGTCGCTGACGTTCCCGGCGTTCGTGTGGGCCACATCACGATCGTCCGCGGAGAAGGCAATGGTGCGGTTCGCACCGGGATCACCTCGGTTCTCCCCCCCGGCGATCTGTATGCAGAACCGCTCCCCGCCGGGGCGTTCGTCCTTCACGGTCACGGAAAAGCAGTCGGGCTGTGGCAGCTCCTCCACCTCGGGGAGCTGGAGACGCCAATCCTCCTCACGAACACCCTCGCCGTCCCCCGGTGTGCGGACGCCCTGATTACCTGGACCCTCGCCCGCTACCCCGCGGCGAAGTCCGTGAATCCGGTTGTACTGGAGTGCAATGACGCGCGGTTGTCGGCGATCGAGACCCGGCCAGTGTCCGAGGCCGATGCTTTGGCGGCCCTGGACGAGGCTGGGGAGGTCGTGGTCGAAGGGTGCGTGGGGGCCGGGACCGGCACGGTGACCTTCGGGTTCAAGTCCGGCATCGGAACCGCCTCCCGCGCCGTGGGATCGTTTGTCGTGGGTGCCCTTGCCTTGCCGAACATGGGCCGTCGGGAGGACTTCCGCCCCCCGCTCGGCCTCCACGTCTCCTCAACGGCTGGACCACTGGGTGAGAGCGAGGACAAGGGATCGCTCGTCGTCGTCCTGGCCACCGACGCCCCGCTCCTTCCCGAGCAGCTGGCGCGCCTCGCCCGGCGGGCGGGGCTCGGCGCCGCGCGAACCGGAGCACCCGCCACCACGGGAAGCGGCGACTTCTTCGTCGCCTTCTCCACCGGCTGGCGGATCCCCCGCGGGCAGGATCGCAACCCGGTGGAGTTCATCGCGGATCGCTCCGCGGCGATGGGCGAACTCTACCGGGCCGCAGCGGACGCCACCGAAGAGGCTATCTACTCCGGTCTCTTCGCCGCCAAGCCTCTCGTCGGGCGGGACGGACTACCTGCACCCACCCTGCTCTGTTCGTGAACGCCGAAGCACACGCACAGCCCAGGTCCATCTAGATAACTGCCCATCGGTCTTGACATCTGGGTGCTCATCCGTACCATGGGGTTGGGTGATCGTGATGAAGAAGAAGGTGGGGACGGTCATCGATGAGGAGCTTCTCCGCCAGGCGAAACTCGTTGCCGCTCGCGATGACGTTCAGCTCGCTCAGGTGTTCGAGGACGCCCTTCGCCAATACCTCCAACGCAAGAGGACAACCGCCCAGGCCGACCGCTCACGGGGCGTGCTCAGGGCTTCGCCCGAACTTGTCCACAGCATAATGGAGGACGAAGAGGGGTTCCTTGACGCGTAGACTCAGCGACATTCCTGACGGTGATCGGGTCTTCGTTGATGCGAACGTCTTCGTGTACCACTTCACAGGCGTTTCCGCGGATTGCTCATGGTTCCTGAAGCGGTGCGAACAGGGGAGCATCACGGGGCTCACCGGAATGCACGTGCTCCTGGAGGTGCTTCATCGGTTGATGATGGTGGAGGCCGTCCTCAAGGGGTTGGTGTCACCTGGCAACGTAGCCCGGAAGCTCCGCGAACACCCGGAAGTCGTGAAGCAGCTCTCTCAATCTGAAGAACAGGCAGAGATCGTGCCGAGGATGGGGGTGGGAGTCATCTCTGTTGACGACGGCACCCTTGCTGCAGGCCGGCGATTCCGGAGTAGCTACGGTCTGATGGTGAACGACTCCGTGACCGCGGCGGTGGCTCGTCAGGAAGGGATCGAGGCGATCGCCACTTCGGACCGGGACTTCCTGCGGGTCTCCGGATTCCGCGTGTACAGCCCGGGGGACATTGACATCTCCCGGGGGAAGAAGCGATAAGGCATCCGCGGTCTTGCCGCTCGGTCTGCGAGTTGGCGCAGCAACCGGGGAGAACCGAGGGACAAGAGTCAGGCGGGATGGACGCCCGCCACTCCGTTTGCCGCAGTACCCCCCTTACTGTACTCACGGCCTGGGAGAGGCACGAGGAGGGAAGCATGAACAACTGGCGAATCGTGTTTGCTCTGGTGTTTCTTGCGTTGGCGTCCGCTGTCGTGCCGGTACAAGGTGAGCATCGTCCTTCTCACCCGGTCATCAGCCAGGTGCAGGTACGAGGCGAGGAGTTCGTGGAGATCTACAACCCCACTGATCGCGTCGTTGATCTTACGGGCTGGTACTGGTGCTACTTCCCCACAACGCGAGACTCCTGGGACAATCCGTACCGCAGGAGGGAGTTTCCAGCGGGAGCGAGAATCGCCCCAGGCGGCTTCTATCTCATCCAGGTCTCCGGGGTATTGGGCTTAGCCGCGGACTGGAGCATAGGTTACGCAAGTGGTCAGCTAAGCGACACGTCTGGAGCTGTGGCCGTCTTCCGCGGGCCTCCCTCTGCCGGGACTCTCGTGGATGCGGTGGGCTGGGGCAAAGAGGCCGTCCTTCGAGAAGGGAACCCCGCCCCGGTTGCCGGGCAAGGCCAGAGCATCGCCCGCAGGTTCGTGCCCGAGAAGTTCGCTCTGTGTCAGGACACGGATGACAACAGCGCAGATTTCGTGATTCAGACCGTTGCCACCCCTCGTAGCTCCCGCAACGCCTTGGTGATGACGGCTACCCCCGAGGCAGCCAGTGCGGCGTTCGGGGAGACCATTCCTTACACAATCACATTCAGGAACAAGGGTACCGAGAACGCCCTTTTCTCGATCGTTGTAGAGGATGACATGGGCTGGCGGTCCACGTTGAGCACCGACAGGCTGCTGATTGCGCCAGGAGAGGAGGTCCAACTACACCTTGACGTGGTACTCCCGGTGGGGACGGAGTTCGTGGCCCTCGACCTGGAAACGACAGGGTTGAACCCCGCCGAACACGAGATCATCGAAGTAGCTTGGGTCAGATTCGAGAAGGACACGATCGTGGAAAGCTTCTCTTCTTTGGTCCGCCCCCAACAAGCGATTCCCCTCAGAATCACGGAGCTAACCGGTATCTCCCCTGATGATGTGGCGTTCGCACCGCCGATCGAGGACGTCCTACCGGGTGTGCTTGCCGCGCTCTCTGGACGGACCGTGGTCGCGCACAACGCTGCGTTCGACCGCGGCTTCTTGGAGGCAGCGGCTCTTCGCATGGATCTCACGGTCACGGATGTCTCATGGTTGGATACCCTGGAAGCGGCGAGGTATGCCTGGCCAGGCCTGGCAAGCTACTCGCTCTCCTTCCTTCGCTACTGGCTGGGACTGTCCATGGTCCAAGAGCATCGGGCCCAACCCGATGCCGAGGCCGCGGGCCGGGTCTGGTTACTCGCTCTCGAAGCCGGCAACGCCCGCTTAGCGAACACAATCACCCTGAGCGCTTGGCCCGAAGGGGCGACTCCGCCTGGGGCGATAGTAGCTGTGCGTGCTGAGGCTAGGGAGTGAGCTAAGAGCAAGGGCCGTGGTGCTCGCACAACTTCGCTCAGGCGCCGGCCGTCAGGCTGACGGCCGATGCGCCGGTCGTCGCCGGAGGTTGGCGAGCGCGACGCCCGCGATCGTGATCGACCCGCCGATCAGGGAAAGCCAGGTCGGGATCTCGCGCAGCCAGACCCAGGCGATCCCGATCGCCAGGACGGGGCTCAGGTAGAGAAAGCTCGACAGGTTTGAGGCGGGAAGCCGCGTGAGTCCGTACACCCACAGGACATAGGCCAACCCGCCGGGAAACGCTCCGAGGTAGGCCACGGCCAGGACCGCCGACCACGAGGCGGTGCGGAGGGTGGCGAGGAGTCCGGGGAGGAAGACGAGCATCGGGATCGTCCCTGCCCACACGACGTAGGTCGTGAACGCGAGCGGGGGGTAGCGGCCGACGTGCTTCTTCTGCAGGACGCTGTACAGGCTCGCCGACACGGCAGCCAGAAGGATGACGAGCGCCCCGGGTTCGACGCGGAACGCCTCTCCTTCCCCAAGGGTGATCAGGGCTACCCCGGCAAAGCCGATCACGATCCCCAGCCAGCCCGCTCGGCCCAAGTCCTCGCGGAGGACGAGCCGGGCGAGGAGGGCGGTGAACATCGGGGCCGAGGCGATGAGAAGGCTCGCCGCCCCTGCGGTCACGGTCTGCTCTCCGTAGTTTAAGGCGAGGTGGTAGATCGTGATCCCCAACGCCCCCAGCAACAGGAGCACCGACACATCGCGTCGTTGGGGGAGCGGGCTGCGGCGGGTGAGGCTGATCGCCCCAAGCATGATCGAGGCGACGAGGAACCGCAGCAGGGCAAGCTCTCCTGGCGGGAAGACGTCCAAAGCGCTGCGGATCGCGGCGAACGCCGACGCCCACATGAGAAGCATCGCCGCGATGGCGAGGATGAGCGGGGCATC
The DNA here is from genome assembly GCA_002479455.1 of Acetothermia bacterium UBA7521. Taxonomy (GTDB): domain Bacteria; phylum Bipolaricaulota; class Bipolaricaulia; order Bipolaricaulales; family Bipolaricaulaceae; genus Bipolaricaulis. The sequence goes on along the minus strand of DLNB01000005.1, from coordinate 3,657 downwards.
CAAATGAGATCTGTTCATGATCTGATCCTCTGTCTACTCAAGCGAACTTGGGATCGCACGGAACTGCGGCCCCTTCCGTTCGACGCATCCTACTCGATGATGCGCACCCCGCGGAGGAGGCGTTCTAGCTCCGCGATTCGGCTTTCAACGACCCCTTGCTCTTCCTTCGCCGCGTGGTACTCCGAGTTCTCCCGGAGGTCACCCAGCTCGCGCGCCGCCCGCAGCCGCTCGATGACCTTGGCCCGGCGTACGCGCACCAGCTCGTCGAGTTCCTTCTTGAACCGCTCGTACCCCTCGCGGGTGAGCACCTTCTCCTGTGGCTTGGGGGGAAGCTTCATCCGTCTCCTCCTGATGTTTGGGTTCGCTCTACGTGCCGGCCCATCTTACCGCAGAGGCCGCCGAGAGCGCAGAGGGAACCCCAGACTGCACCACCAAGATGGAGAGAACGGAGACAAACCCCTCTACCACAACGGGCACGAAGAACACCAAGGGGTCTTCTGTTTCTAGACCAGCCCCCGAGCGGCTGGTCCTGCTCTCTCCTTTGTGGCCGTGGTGTCCGTTGGGGTGGACCTTTGGGTCGGCCAGCTGTTCTCGATGCCGCTGACTGGATGGTATGGCGGCGATCCGATCCTCTCCGCGCCTGCCTGCCGCCTGCCTGCCTGCTGCAGGCAGGGCAGGCAGGTGGCCGCAGGCTCCGCGGACCACCCGTGCACGGGCGCTAGCCTTGCGGAACCTGCTGCCAATCCTTGAGGAACCGGGCGATCCCCGCGTCGGTGAGGGGATGCCCGAACAACTTCTTCAAGACATCGTAGGGCACGGTGGCGACATGCGCGCCGAGAAGGGCGGCCTGGAGCACGTGCCCGGGATGGCGCACGCTGGCTACGATGACCTCGGTGAGCAAGTCGTACAGGCCGTACACGGTCAGGATCTCTTCCACAAGCGCCATCCCATCGCCGCCGGCGTCGTCGATCCTTCCCACAAACGGGGAGACGTAGGTCGCCCCGCACGTGGCCGCCAGCAGGGCCTGGTTCGCGGAGAAGACGAGGGTCACGTTGGTATGGATCCCCTCCCGCGACAGGGTCTGGACCGCTTGCATCCCGGGCTCGGTCATCGGGATCTTGACCACCACGTTCGCGGCGACCTGAGCCAGATCACGCGCCTCGCGCGCCATCCCGTCCCGGTCGAGGGCCACGACCTCCGCCGACACAGGCCCCTTCACGAGCACGCAGATCTCGCGCAGGACGTCGTGGAACGGCCGCTTCTCCTTGGCAACAAGGGACGGATTGGTCGTCACCCCATCCACGAGCCAGGCGAGTTCGCGGATCTCCGCCACGTTCGCTGTATCGAGGTAGAGCTTCATTGCCGTTGAGTCTAGCCGGTCCCGACCGGCGCGGCCACGGTTCGCCGGGCAGGGGCGGTTCGACTAGAATGCACTCTGAGGAGGCAGCCATGATTGGATGGATCATCCTAGGGGTCTTCGTACTCCTGTTCCTGTGGATCGCGGGGACGTACAACAAGCTCGTCCGGCTCGGGGTGCGGGCTGAAGAAGCGTGGAGGGGGATCGACACCCTATTGCGCAAGCGATTCGACCTCATCCCGAACCTCGTGGAGACGGTGAAGGGGTACGCCACCCACGAGCGGGAAGTGTTCGAGCGGGTCACCGAGGCCCGCTCGGCCTCGATGAAGGCGCGGACGCCGAAGGAACAGGCGGAGGCGGATAACGTCCTCGCCGGGACGCTGAAGTCCCTGTTCGCCGTGGTCGAGAACTACCCTCAGCTGAAGGCGAACGAGAACTTCACCTCGCTCCAGAGATCGCTCGAGGGGCTAGAAGAGGAGATCGCCCGCTCGCGGCGGTACTACAACGCGGTGGTGCGGGATCTGAACACGGCGATCAAGGTGTTCCCCCAGAACCTGATCGCGAACCTGTTCGGGGTTCGGGAACGGGAGTTCTACATGCTCCCCTCGGAGACGATGGGCGAACCCCCGAAGGTGGACTTCAGCCGATGAAGCGGCTCGCCCTCGTCCTCGCGCTTCTGTGGTCTGTCCTCGGCGTTGGGCAGGAGATCCGCGACTATCTCGTGCGGGCCGAGATCGGCGCGGACGGGGCGGTGACGGTAGACGAGGACATCGGGGTGTTCTTCACCTCCTCCCGCCACGGAATCTTCCGGGAGATCCCGATCTCGTACCGCCTCCCCACCGGGGAGACGTACCGGCTGCGGGTGACAGTGGACGAGGTCCTGGCGAACGGCGGCTCCGTCCCGTACCGGCAGTACACGGAGGGGCGGAACCTCGTCCTCCAGATCGGCGATCCCGACCGCACGGTGACGGGTCTGGTGACGTACACGGTCCGCTACCGGGTGCTGCGGGCCCTGCGCCGGTACGAGGGGGAGGTTGAGCTCTACTGGAACGCCATCGGAACGGACTGGGCGATGCCGATCAGCCGGGCCCGGGTCGAGATCCTGGTTCCCCCAGGGGTCGCCCCGACCGATGTGCGGGCCCTGGGGTTCCGCGGGCCGTACGGGTCCACGGATCCTCTGGACCTGGTGTGGGAGGACGGCCTGCTTGTGGGCGAGACAGCGGGGCTGCGGCCGCGGGAAGGGATCACGGTCGTGGTGCGGGTCCCCGAGGGAGCGGTCGTTCTCCCCGGGGCATGGCAGGGGTTCCTGTGGTTCCTCCAGGACAACCTCTATGCGGGGATCCCGATCCTCGTCTTCGCCGGGATGTTCGTCCTGTGGTGGAAGCGGGGGCGCGACCCGAAGGTGGGGTCGGTCGCCCCGGAGTACAAGCCAATCGAAGGATTGGGGCCGGCCGAGGCGGGCGTGCTCCTCGACAACCGCGCCGATCCCCGGGACTTCGCGGCGGGGATCCTCTCTCTCGCCACGAAGGGCCATCTCGTGATCCGCGAGATCTGGACGGACGACAAGGCCCGCGAGCCGGATGACTTCGAGCTCGTAGCGGCAGAGAGCAAGACGCCGCTGACCCCCTATGAGAAAGCCCTGCGCGAGGCCCTCTTGGGCGGAGCGGAAAGCCGGAAGATCTCCGACCTCAAGTACAAGCTGTACGACAAGATGCCCGGGCTCAAGGCCCGCCTGTACATGGACCTCAGCGAGGATGGCTACTACGTGGGAAACCCCGATCACGTGCGTGGCGCCTACTACGGGCTCGGCATCGGGTTCATCGTCCTGGCTGGGTTCCTCGCCTACTTCACCCAGTCCCTGTACCTCGGCCTCACCCTCGGCGTCTCCGGACTCATCGTGATTGGCTTCGCCCCGTTCATGCCCAAGCGGAGCGGGAAGGGGATCGAGGAGCTGCGTCTCGTGCTCGGGCTGCAGGAGTACATCCGCCGTGCCGAAGTGGACCGGATCGAGTTCGCGGCGAGAGAGAAGCACTTCGACGAACTCCTTCCCTACGCGATGGCCCTCGGCCTCACCGAGCTGTGGACGAAGAAGTTCGACGGTCTCCTGGCCAAAGCACCGGACTGGTACCAAGGCCGGTTCCCCACGTTCGCCCCGTACTGGTTTGGGATGCGCCTGGTGACGCTTCAGAACAGCGCCTACACCGCGGCCACCACGGCCCCACGGCAGACGCGGAGCGGCGGAGGGTGGAGCGGCGGCTCAGGATTCGGCGGGCGGGGGTTCTCCGGCGGCGGGATGGGCG